>JAEUNH010000175.1 GCA_016791205.1 Rhodocyclaceae bacterium
CATGCCGATGCAGCAGATGATGATGGATCACATGATGCAGCATCAGCAGTGGATGTGGCAGCCGCCGCAAACGAAGTAGCGCACGGGCAGGACACGGCACATGAAGCAATCGGTATTCGTCATCGGCAACATGGATTGCCCGACCGAGGAGGCGCTGATCCGCAAGCGCCTCGCCTCGGTGCCGGGCATCGGCGAACTGGCATTCAACCTGATGGAGCGGCGGCTCACCGTCGACCACACGCTGCCCGACGAGCAGCCCATCCTCGGCGCGCTGCGCGAGATCGGCATGCAGGCCGGCCCGGTGCCGTCGTCGCAGCCCGGCGCCTGCACCCGCTGCGAGGCGGATGGGGCGCCGACAGTTCCCGCCAGGACCTGGGCGCTCATGGCCGCCTCGGGCATCGCCGCCATCGGCGCGGAAATCCTCGCCTGGTCGGGCGCCGCGGAAACCTCGGCGCCGGTGATCGCGCTGGCCTTGCTCTCGATCGCGACGGGCGGCCTCGGCACGCTGCGGAAGGGCTGGATCGCGCTGAAGACCCTCACCCTCAACATCAACTTCCTGATGAGCGTCGCCGTCATCGGCGCCGTGGCCATCGGAGAATGGCCGGAAGCGGCGGTGGTGATTTTCCTGTTCGCGCTGGCCGAACTGATCGAGACGCTGTCGTTGGAGCGGGCCCGGAACGCGATTCGCGGCCTGATGGCGATGGCTCCCGAGACGGCGACGGTGCGGCTGGACAGCGGGGAGTGGGCCGAGCGCCCGGCGGCCGAGGTCGGTGTCGGCCGGTTCGTGCGCGTCAAACCGGGCGGGCGCATCCCCCTCGACGGAACGGTGACGGCGGGCGCCAGCGCGGTGAATCAGGCGCCGATCACCGGCGAGAGCATGCCGGTGGAGAAGGCGCCGGGCGATCCCGTGTTCGCCGGCACGGTCAACGAGCGCGGCGCCTTCGAGTTCCGCGTGACGGCCAACAAGGGCAGCACCACGCTCGACCGCATTATTCATGCGGTGCAGGAGGCGCAAGGGCAGCGCGCGCCGACGCAGCGCTTCGTCGACCGCTTCGCGCGCTACTACACGCCGGCGGTGGTGGTCTTCGCCCTCCTGGTGGCGGCGGTGCCGCCGCTCTTCTTCGACGCAGCCTTCCAGGACTGGCTCTACAAGGCGCTGGTGATGCTGGTGATCGCCTGCCCCTGCGCGCTGGTGATCTCGACGCCGGTGACGGTGGTGAGCGGACTGGCGGCGGCGGCCCGCCATGGCATCCTCGTCAAGGGCGGCGTGCATCTGGAAAATGGCCGCCGCATCCGCGCCGTCGCGCTCGACAAGACCGGTACGCTGACCCACGGCCGGCCGGCGCTGACCGACGTGGTCCCGCTGGTCGAACGGCCGCCCGACGAACTGCTGCAGCTGGCCGCCAGTGTGGATGCGCATTCCGAGCACCCGGTTGCCGCCGCCCTCGTTGCCGCGTGGCAGGCTCCCGGGGGCGCCCTGCTGGACGTCGCCGACTTCGAGTCGCTGACCGGCCGGGGCGCCCAGGGCCGGGTGGCGGGCCGGCTGTATTACGTCGGCAACCACCGCCTGGTGGAGGAGCACGCCATCTGCGGCCCGCAGGTCGAGGCGGTGCTGCAGCGCCTGGAGCGGGAGGGCAAGACGGCGGTGGTGCTCGCCACGGAGCAGGAACCGCTGTGCGTGCTCGGCGTGGCCGACACGCTGCGCGGCCACAGCGCCGAGGCGATCCGCGATCTCCACACGCTTGGCGTGGTCTCGGTGATGCTCACCGGCGACAACCCGACCACCGCCCGCGCCATCGCCGAACAGGTCGGCATCGACGACGCCCGCGGCAACCTGCTGCCCGAGGACAAGCTCGCCGCCATCGACGACCTCATCGCCCGCTACGGCACGGTCGGCATGGTGGGCGACGGCATCAACGACGCGCCGGCGCTGGCCAAAGCCTCCATCGGCTTCGCCATGGGCGCGGCCGGCACCGACACCGCCATCGAGACCGCCGACGTGGCGCTGATGGACGACGATCTGCGCAAGCTGCCGCGCTTCATCGCACTTTCCCGCCGCACATCGCAGGTGCTGTGGCAGAACATTTCGCTGGCCCTCGGCATCAAGGCGGTGTTCTTCGCGCTGGCGCTCGCCGGCCAGGCGACGCTCTGGATGGCGGTGTTCACCGACATGGGGGCGAGCCTGCTGGTGGTCGGCAACGGATTGCGGCTGCTGAACGCCGCCGGATCGAAGGCGGAAGCATGAGCGAGATGCCTCGGCACGAAGAGGAAACGGAGCGGCTGTTGCAGCCGACCGCCTTGCTCGATTTCCGCCATCCGAGCCTGGAGGCGCTGATCCGCGCGCGGGGCTGGCGCACTTTGCCCGAATACGAACGCATCGGCGCAATCTACGATTTTGTTCGCGACGAGATTCCTTTCGGCTACAACATCACCGACGATCTGCCGGCCTCGCAAGTGCTGGCCGACGGCCTCGGCCAGTGCAACACCAAGGGCACGCTGCTGATGGCGCTGCTGCGCGGCTGTGGCATCCCCTGCCGCGTGCATGGCTTCACCATCGACAAGTCGTTGCAAAAAGGGGCGGTCACCGGCATCGCCTACCGGCTGGCGCCCCGCAGCATCGTGCACAGCTGGGTGGAAATCCGCTTCGCCGGGCGCTGGGTCAACCTCGAAGGATTCATCCTCGACAAGCCCTACCTGCAGCGGCTGCAGCAGCGCTTCGCCGGCCGGCGCGGCGCGTTCAGCGGCTTCGGCGCGGCGACGCCCGACCTGCAGAATCCGCCGGTCGACTGGCAGGGCGCCGACACTTACATCCAGAAGGACGGCATCGACCACGACTTCGGCGTCTTCGACAGCCCTGACGCGTTCTATGCCCGCCACGGCGCGAACCTGAGCGGCCTCAAGCGCTGGCTGTTCCGTAATTTCGTTCGGCACCGGATGAACCGAAATGTCGGCCGCATCCGCGGTGGCGCGCGATTGCCCTCAAGCCCCGTCGCGGATACAATCCCCCAGCGATGAAACGGCTCGTGCTCATGTTCCTGATGCTGATGCTGCCGCTCCAGTTCTCCTGGGCCGGCGTGAGCGCCTATTGCCAGCACGAAACGAGCGCCGCCGCGCAGCATGTCGGCCATCACGATCACCAGCACCAGAAATCGTCCGACACCGGCGACGACGGCAGCACGCCCGGCAAGGCGCATGCCGATTGCGGTTACTGCCACCTAGCGCACAGTTGCGCCGCCGTGGCGGCCGTCTCAATGCCGGCTTTCGTTTGCGACGGCATGGCGATCGATCCACAGCCTGAAATTCCCCTCTCGTACTTCCCGGACGGCCCCGAGCGGCCCAACTGGATGCGCTTCGCCTGATCCGGCGGAACGCCTGACGTTTTCCCCCTGACTTTTTTTCCGCGCCGTGGCGCGGTCGCGTTCCGTCGGTTTTCTCCCCGATCCACCAACCGGAGATTTCGACGCGACATGTTTTCGATCACGCATGGAACCCGCGGGCGCATGGCCCGTATCGCGGCGGCGCTGGCGCTCTCGCTGACGGCCCTGGCCTCGACGGCGGCCGAACCGCCGCTGACCCTGGAGCGCGCCTGGCTGCTCGCCGACCAGGCCAATCCCGCCCTCAGGGCGGCCCAGGCGAACCTGGCAGCCGCCGAGGGACAGCTCGACGACGCCCGCGCCCTGCTCTGGAACAACCCGCAGCTTGCCGCCGAGCGCGCGCGGCGCCGGGTGCCGCAGATCGGCGCCGGCGACGACACGCAGCGCGAATGGCGGGCGGAACTGAGCCAGGCGCTGGAGATCGCCGGCCAGCGTGGGCACCGCCGCGAGGCCGCCGAGCAGGATCTAGCGGCGCTCAAGGAGCTCATCGAGGAGACGCGACGCCAGGTGCGGGCCGAGGTCGAACAGAAATTCGTCCGCGTGCTCGGCCTGCAGCAGCGCGCCGCCATGGAGGCCGAGCTCGTCGCCCTGATCCGCGACAACACCGGCATCGCGCGCAAGCGCTTCGAGGCGGGCGAGGACACGAAGCTAGACAGCAACCTCGCCGAAGTGGAGCTGGGCCGCAGCGCCAACCAGCTCGACGGGGTGCGCGAACAGCTCATCCAGGCCCGCGCCGAGCTTGCCGCGCTGCTGCAACTGCCGGCCGAAACCCTGCCCGAGGCGCAGGGCGCGCTGACGACGACCGGCGCTTTCCCCTACACCCTGGAGCGGCTGCTGGCGGCGGCGGCCGAGCGGCCCCGGCTGCGCGCGCTCGACCACCGCGAGCAGGCCGCCCGCAGCCGGCTCGACCTGGAGCGCGCCGCCGTCTGGCCGGACGTCACCGTGGGCGTTTTCTCCGGCCGCGAGGGGCCGAACGATGCGCGCGAGCGCATCGCCGGCGTTTCCGTCTCGCTGCCCCTGCCGCTGTTCCGGCGCAACGCGGGCGGCATCGGCAAGGCGAACGCGGAACTCGACCAGGCGCGGATCGAGCGGCAGGCCGCCGTCCGCGACACGCGCGCGAGCGTGCTCGCCCTCTGGCAGAAGCTCGGCAGCCTGCGCTCACGCACGGAGCGGCTGGAGCGAACCGTCCTGCAGCGCCTGCAGGAAAACCAGCGCCTGTCCGCCACCGCCTACCGGGCCGGCGAGATCAGCCTGACCCAATTGCTGCTGGCGACCCGGCAAGTCCTGGATACCCGGCGCGAAGTGCTGGAGGCGGCCACCGATTTCGCCCTGACGCGCATCGAACTGGAGCAGGCGGCGGGCTGGCGGGGCGGGCAATGAAGCATTCCGCCGCGCCCCGGCGCACTTTCGAAAACACGCACAACGGATCGAACGACATGAAGAACACACTCCATCGGGCCATCCTCATGGCTCTCTGCCTTGCCGCCCTGGCGCTGGCCGGCTGCGACAAAAGTCAGTCGCCGCAGGACGGCGTCGCCAAGAGCGCCGCCGCCGGCAAGACGGCAGACAAGCACGGACACGAAGCCGAAAAATCCAGTGAGCATGAAGACGGACACGGCGAGGAGGAGCAGCTCAAGCTCGGCGCCGAGGAGATCGCCGCCGCCGGCATCAGGACGGAAGAACTGGCGGAGCAGGAAATCAGCGAGCAACTGGTGCTGACCGCCACCATACGCCCCAACCAGGACCGCATCGCCCCTGTGGCGCCGCGCGTGCCGGGGCGCATCGTCAAGGCCGGTGTCAATCTGGGCGATGCGGTGAAGGCCGGGCAAACGCTGGCGGTGCTCGACAGCCTGGAAGTGGGCGAGGCGCACTCGGCTTGGCTCCAGGCGCGCACCGCGCAAGCGCTGGCCAAGGCCGACTTCGAGCGCGCGGAGATGCTCCACACCGACCAGATCATCGCCCGCAAGGACCACCTGCGTTCCCACGCCGAATACGAAAAATCGAAAGCGGCGCTCGCCGCGGCGACGGACCGGCTACGCATGCTGGGCGTGAGCCCGTCGCCGTCATCCGACGGCAAGGCGGTGTCGGCCTTTCCGCTGACGACGCCGTTCGCCGGAACGGTGATCGAGAAGCACGCCATCCTCGGCGAGCTGGCCCAGCCGGACAAGGCGCTGTACACCGTGGCCGATCTCTCGAAGCTGTGGATCGAGGCCAACCTGTTCGAGAAGGATCTGGGCCGGGTCAAGGCCGGGGCGGATGCCGTGGTGACGGTCGCCGCCTATCCCGGCGAGGCCTTCCAGGGCCGGCTCACCTACATCGCCGCCATGGTTGACAAGGAAACGCGGACTGTCCAAGCGCGGGTCGAGGTGGCCAACCCGGACGGAAGGCTCAAGCCCGAGATGTTCGCCACGGCCGCGATTTGGACGGGCGGCAAGGGCAAGGGGCTGCTCCTGCCGGAAGAGGCGGTGGTGCTGATGCAGGGCCAGCCCACGGCCTTCGTCGAGGAGCACGGCGGCTTCGAGCCGCGCCCCGTTGAGTTGGGCGAGAAACTGCGCGGTCGGGTCGTCGTGAAGGCCGGGCTTGCCGCCGGCGACAAGGTGGTGACGGCAGGCACCTACGCCCTCAAGGCGAGGATCATGAAATCGCAGCTTGGCGAAGGCCACGCTCACTGAGGAGATCGACATGCTGAATAAAATCGTCGATCTCTCGCTGCGCTACAAGCTGCTGGTGCTGGTGGGCTTCGGCCTCGTCGTCTTCCTCGGCGTGCGCGCCTTCCTCGCTGTGCCGGTGGACGCCTTCCCCGACGTCACGCCGAACCAGGTGAACGTCTATACCGAATCGCCCGGGCTCGCCGCCGAGGACGTGGAAAAGCTCCTCACCTCGCCTATCGAGACCGCCATGGCGGGGCTGCCGGGCGTCGAGCAGATCCGCTCGGTGTCGCTCTTCGGGCTGTCCTACGTCGGCATCTACTTCAAGGACGACGTGGACATCTACTTCGCCCGGCGGCTGGTCGGGGAGAAGCTTCTCGAAGCGAAGGAACGCATCCCGGCCGGCTATGGCGAACCCAGCCTCGGCCCCAACAGCTCGGGCCTCGGCCAGGTGTTCTGGTACACGGTGGAGTCGGCCGACCAGAAGCTCTCGGCCATGGACCTGCGTACCCTACACGACTGGAACGTGCGGCTCATGCTGCGCACCGCGCCGGGGGTGGACGACGTCACCACCTGGGGCGGCTTCGAGAAGCAGTATCAGGTGCAGATCCACCCGCAGAAGCTCATCAAGTACGGCCTTTCCTTCAAGGCCGTGATGGAAGCGCTGGCGGCCAACAACCGGCAGGTCGGCGGCCAGTACGTGAACATCGGCCGGGAGCAGTACCTGGTGCGCGGCCTCGGACTGGTCGCCAATACCGCAGACATTGGCAACATCGTCGTCGCCGAGCGCGAAGGCGTGCCGATCCATGTGCACGAGGTGGCCGAGGTGATGGAGGGCCCGGCGCTGCGCTTCGGCGCCGTCACCCGCGACGGCAAGGAGGTGGCGCTCGGCATCGCGCTGGCCCGCATCAACGAGAATGCCAAGAACGTGGTGGACGGCGTGAAGCAGAAGCTCAGGCTGGCGCAACAGGCGCTGCCTGCCGGCGTCACTCTCAATCCGGTGTACGACCGCACCGAAATCGTCGAGAAGGCGCTCAGTACCGCGGAAAGCGCCCTGGTCGAAGGCTCGATCCTGGTGGCGATCGTGCTCTTTCTGTTTCTCGGCGAGGCGCGCTCGGCGCTGGTGGTGATCGTCACCCTGCCGCTCGCCATGCTGATCGCCTTCCTGTTCATGCAGCACTTCGGCCTGTCGGCCAACCTCATGTCGCTGGCGGGCCTGGCCATCGGCATCGGCATGATGGTGGATGGCGCCGTGGTGATGGTGGAGAACGGCTTTCGCCTCCTCTCCCACCAAGCGGGAAAGAATGCGAACCGCACCCACGTCATCCTGGAGGCGGCGCGCGAAGTCATCAATCCCATCGCCTTCGCCATCCTCATCATCATCGTGGTGTTCCTGCCGCTGTTCTCCCTCACCGGCCTGGAGGGCAAGCTGTTCAAGCCGATGGCGCTGACCATCACCTTCGCCATGGCGGGCTCCCTGATCCTGACGCTGACCCTGGTGCCGGTGCTCTCGGCGCTGATCCTGAAGCCCAAGGAGGAGAAGGACACCTTCCTGGTGCGCTGGGTCAAGGGCGCCTACCTGCCGCTGCTCGACCGGGCGCTGGAGAACAAGAAAAAGGTGATCGTCGCGGCGCTGGCGCTGCTGGCGGCGGCGCTCGCCGTCTTCCCCTTCCTCGGCAAGGAGTTCATGCCGACGCTGCAGGAAGGCGCCATCATGTTCCGGGTGACCGGCATTCCCTCCACCTCGCTGGAGGAGTCGGTGCGCGTCTCGCAAACGATGGATACGGTGCTGAAGCGGGAATTTCCGCAGACCAAGTCGGTGCTGGCCACCATCGGCCGGGCGGAAAAGGGGGAAACCACCGACGCCAACTACATGGAGGTGCTGGTCGATGTGAAGCCGCGCGACGAATGGCCGGAGAGGATGTCCATGCCCGAGCTGTCCGATCGCATGAAGGAGGCGCTGGAGAAGGCCATCCCGACCGTGGTGCTGGGCAATACCCAGCCGATCCAGATGCGCGTCGAGGAACTGATCTCCGGCGTGCGCGCGACCCTGGCGCTCAAGCTCTACGGCCCCGATCTCGCCACCCTCGACCGCCTGGCGGCCGGAATCAAGCCGGTGCTGGGCAAGGTGGCGGGCGTGGCCGACCTCTCGCTGGAAGCCAACAAGGGCAAGCCGCAGATCGTGGTGAAGGTCAACCGCGAGGCGGCGGCACGCTTCGGCATCAACGCCGACGAGATTCTGGAGGTGGTCCAGGCCGGCATCGGCGGCAAGGCCGTGAGCACCCTGCTCGACGG
>JAEUNH010000191.1 GCA_016791205.1 Rhodocyclaceae bacterium
CCTGTTCTTCGCCTGCGCCGCCGCGAAGGCCCAGGAACCGCTGCCGCCCTCGGCCGGCCAGACCCTCTACCTGCCCATCTATTCCGACCTCTGGCACGGCGACCTGGGCAGCCGCAAGACGCCCGACAAGACCGCACTCTCCGCCCTGGTGAGCATCCGCAACACCGACCCGGCGCAGCCGATCCGCGTCGTCTCGGCGCGCTACCACGACTCCGGCGGCAAGTTGCTGCGCGACTTCGTGCCCAAGGCGCGAGTCGTTCCGCCGCTTGGCGCCATGGAGCTGTTCATCGAGCGCAGCGAGTCCGAGGGCGGCACGGGAGCCAATTTCATCATCCGCTGGCTGGCCGATCGCCCGGTCAATCCGCCGGTGGTGGAAGCCGTGCACGCCGACCTGCGCAACCCGCGCACCGTCTCCTTTATTACCGTCGCCCGGCCGATCCGCGCCGCCGAATGAAGCAGGCCGTGCTGCTGTTGTGGTTGCTGCTGCCGGCGGGCGCCCATGCCGCCGGCGCCGGCGTGGTCGGCGAGAATCTGCTCTGGCTGGCCCTCATCCTGCTCTCGGCGCGGCTGTTCGCGCCGCTGGCGCAGAAGCTCGGCTTTCCCGCCGTGCTGGGCGAGCTGCTGCTCGGCGTGCTGCTCGGCAACCTGTCGCTGTTCGGCTTCCATTATTTCGACAGCGTCGCCAAGGACCCCATCATCGCCTTCATCGCCGAGCTGGGCGTGATCGTGCTGCTGCTGCAGATCGGCCTGGAGACCCGGCTCGCCGACCTGGTGCGGGTCGGCGGCCGCGCCACGGCGGTGGCGGCCATCGGCATCGTCGCGCCGTTCGCGCTCGGCGCCTATCTGGTCGGGCCGCTGCTGCTGCCCGGGCAGTCGCAAAACGCCTACCTCTTCCTCGGCGCCACGCTGGCGGCGACCTCGGTCGGCATCACCGGGCGGGTGTTCCGCGACCTCGGCCGGCTCGATTCCGCCGAGGCGCGCATCGTGCTCGGCGCCGCCGTCATCGACGACGTGCTCGGGCTGGTGATCCTCGCCGTGGTGTCGGGCCTGGTGCAGGCGGGAAAAGTCAGTCTCGGCGAGACGGCGTGGATCATCGCCGAGGCGGGCATTTTCCTGGGCGGATCGATCTGGATCGGGCGGCTGATCGCGCCGCACTCCAGCCGCTGGCTGGCGCAGCTCGACGCCGGCCCCAGCATGCTCTTCGCCCAGGTGCTCGCCACCGGCCTGTTCCTCGCCTGGCTGGCGCACGCCATCGGGCTGGCGCCGATCATCGGCGCCTTCGCCGCCGGGCTGCTGTTCGAGCCGATGTTCCTCAGGCACTTCGAGACGCCGCGCATCGTGCAGGAGGCGGCGCCGTTGCTACCCGAAGGCGAATCGGGAAAAAGCCTGCGCTCGCTGATGGAGAAGCACGCCCGCCACCAGCACGAGTCGATGATCGAGCCGATCGGCTATTTCTTCGTGCCGGTGTTCTTCGTCCTCACCGGCATGCAGGTCGACCTCGCCACCCTGGCCGATCCGATGCTGGTGGCCATCGCCCTCGGCGTCAGCGCAGCGGCGGTGGCCGGCAAGCTGGCGGCGGGCCTTGCTGCCGGGCGCGGCGTCAATGGCTGGATCGTCGGCTGGGGCATGGTGCCGCGCGGCGAGGTGGGCCTGATCTTCGCCGTCGCAGGACAGAAGCTCGGCGTGCTGGGCGAGGCAATGTTTTCCATCGTCGTTGTCATGGTCATCCTGACCACGCTGCTCACCCCGCCCATCCTCACCTTCCTGCTCCGGCGTCCGTAGGGGTTATCCCTAAGTCCCGGCCACTGGCCAGCCTGATTGTTTAGGTTCAAACTGTCCGTGCAGAACAACAGAGGGGCGCCAGCCCCCGTTTTCCATCACACACAGAGGAGAAAATCATGAGCAACGAGAACCAGAACACGCCGCTGTCCCGCCGTTCCTTCCTGAGCAAGGCCGCCGCCGGCACCGCCGGCGCCGCGGCGCTCGGCTTCCCGATGATCTCGGTGGCGCAGTCGCCGATCACCATGCGCTGGCAGTCGACCTGGCCGGCCAAGGACATCTTCCACGAATACGCCCAGGACTTCGCCAGCCGGGTGAACGGCATGTCCGGCGGCCGCCTGAAGATCGAGGTGCTGCCGGCCGGCGCCGTCGTCAAGGCCTTCGACCTGCTCGACGCGGTGTCCAAGGGCACGCTCGACGGCGGCCATGGCGTGGTCGCCTACTGGTACGGCAAGAACTCCGCCGTGGCGTTGTGGGGCTCGGGCCCGGCCTACGGCATGGACCCGAACATGGTGCTGGCCTGGCACAACTACGGCGGCGGCAAGGCGCTGCTCGACGAGATCTACAAGAATCTCAACCTCGACGTGCAGTCCTTCCTCTACGGCCCGATGCCGACGCAGCCCTTCGGCTGGTTCAAGAAGCCGGTCACCAAGGTCGAGGACGTCAAGGGCATGAAGTTCCGCACCGTCGGCCTGGCCGTCGACATCTACAAGGACATGGGCGTGGCGGTGAACCCGCTGCCCGGCGGCGAGATCGTCCCGGCGATCGACCGCGGCCTGATCGACGGCGCCGAATTCAACAACGCCTCGAGCGACCGCCTGCTCGGCTTCCCCGACGTCAGCAAGGTGTGCATGCTGCAGAGCTTCCACCAGTGCTCCGAGCAGTTCGAGATACTCTTCAACAAGAAGAAGTACGATTCGCTGCCGGCCGAGCTGAAGACCATCATCAACCATTCGGTGGAGGCGGCCTCCGCCGACATGTCGTGGAAGGCCATCGACCGCTACTCGAAGGACTACATCGAGATGCAGGAGAAG
>JAEUNH010000194.1 GCA_016791205.1 Rhodocyclaceae bacterium
CTGGATCGCGCCGCCCGCCCGCGGCATCAACAACCAGCCGGTGGACTTCGAGTACGTCCGCTTCAACTGAGCCGCAAGGCCGCGGCCGGCAGTTCATCCCAGGAATATTGTTCCTCGAGCGTGTACGGCTTGCCCGGCGCAATCGGGAACCAGGTGTCGATGGCGCCGGTGGGGCAGGGCGGCACGCAGGCGCGGCAATCGTTGCAGATCGCGGCCATCACGACGTAGTTGCGCGAATCGTGGGTGATGGCCTTGACCGGGCAGGTCTCCTCGCAGGTGTTGCAGCGGATGCAGATGCCCGGGTCGATGAGGTGCTGCTTGACGATGTCGTTCATGGCGGCCGTTCTCCCCTTCAGCCTCAGTTGAAGCGCACGTACTCGAAATCCACCGGCTGGTTGTTGATGCCGCGCGCCGGCGGGGCGATCCAGTTGGCGAACTTGCCCGGCTCGGCGACGCGGCCCATCAGCGACTGCACGAAGGCGCGGTCCTCGGCCGTCGGTAGCCAGTCGCGGTGCCTGTTCGTCCATTCGGCCTCGGAGATCACCTTGCCCTCGGGGCTCAGGTGCAGCTCGCCGAAGATGCCGATCTTGCGGTGGAAGCCCTTGTGCGGCAGCGCGAAGCGGAAGGGGATGCCGAGCTTTTCCGGCACCTTGTTCCAGCGGTCGATGCCGCCCTGCACGTCCTTCACCCAATCGTCGCGCAGGCGCTCGTTGAGCGCGGTGAGGGCCGGCACGTGGCGGGTGGAGATGCGGTCGCCGACCACTTCCATCACCGGGTATTCGGCGGTGTCGAGGCGGTGGTCGTCGCCGAGCTTGGTTTCCTCGTAGCGCCCCTTCAGGCCGTTGGTGTAGAACGAGGCGGCGTTCGAGGAGATCTCCGCGCCGTAGAGGTCGCTGGTGACGCTGTAGTGGAAGTTGAGGTACTTCTGCAGTGTCGGCAGGTCGACGACGCCCATCGCGCGCAGCTTCGCCGGGTCGTCGGTCTTGTGCTGGGCCATCACCTCGCAGGTGCGCTGGATCATCCGGCTGATGCCGGACTCGCCGACGAAGAGGTGGTGCGCTTCCTCGGTGAGCATGAACTTGCAGGTGCGCGCCAGCGGGTCGAAGCCGGACTCGGCCAGCGCGGCGAGCTGGAACTTGCCGTCGCGGTCGGTGATGAAGGTGAACATGAAGAAGCTCAGCCAGTCCGGCGTCTTCTCGTTGAAGGCGGTGAGGATGCGCGGGTTGTCGGCGTCGCCGGAGCGGCGCTCGAGCAGGGCCTCGCCTTCCTCGCGGCCGTCGCGGCCGAAGTGGGCGTGCAGCAGGTAGACCATGGCCCACAGGTGGCGGCCTTCCTCGACGTTCACCTGGAACAGGTTGCGCATGTCGTAGAGCGAGGGGCAGGTCATGCCGAGGTGGCGCTGCTGCTCGACCGAGGCCGGCTCGGTGTCGCCCTGGGTGACGATGATGCGGCGCAGCGTCGAGCGGTACTCGCCCGGCACTTCCTGCCAGGCCGGCTGGCCCATGTGCTCGCCGAAGTTCACCTTGCGCTCCGCCTCCTGCGGCGCGAGGAAGATGCCCCAGCGGTAGTCCGGCATCTTCACCGCGCCGTACTGCGCCCAGCCGTCGGCGTCCACCGAGACGGCGGTGCGCAGGTAGACCTCCGCCGACTGGAAATCCGTCGGGCCCATCCCCTTCCACCAGTCCAGGAACCTCGGCTGCCAGTGCTCCAGCGCGCGCTGCAG
>JAEUNH010000198.1 GCA_016791205.1 Rhodocyclaceae bacterium
GAGGTTGCCCATGCGCTGGGCGGCGCGGCGCACGCGATCGAGGTAGCCGTGGCCGGTCTCGTCGAGGCGCTCGCCGTACTCCTCGGCGAGCAGGTGGCTGAAGCCGTCGATGCCGCGCAAGGGCGCCCGCAGGTCGTGGGAAATCGAGTAGGCAAAGGACTCCAGCTCGCGGTTGGCGGCGGTGAGGTCCGCCGTCCTGAACCTGACCCGGTCCTCCAGCTCTTCGTTGAGGCGCCGCACGTCCTCCGCGGCCTGCTTGCGCTCGGTGATGTCGTGGATCAGGGTCAGGATGCAGGGCGTGCCATCCAGGTCCAGGATCTCGGCGGAAATGAGTGTCGAGCGCAATTCGCCGGAGCGGATTCGATAAGTGACATCGAGGTCGCGCAGCGAGCCATTCGATCGCAGCGTCTGCAAGGCGCGCTCGCGGTCCCGGGAATCGGGCCACAGGTTGAGATCGACCGAGGTGCGGCCGATGAGCTCTTCGCGACTCCAACCGGAGAACAGGGCAGCCGCGGGATTGGCGTCGATGAACTGGCCGTTGTCGACCCGGCTGATGGTGGCCGGCAGCGGCGAGGCATGAAAGATCTTGGCGAACTTTTCCTCGGCCAGCTGCAGGTCGCTGACGTCGCGCATCAGGGCGTAGGCGCCGCGTACCCTGCCTTCGGGGTCGCGGTCGGCCACGGTCTCGACCTCCAGGGTTCGCAGCTCGCCGGCGGCGTTGCGGCGTTGGCCGCGGTAGCGCATCTTCTCGCCTTCCAGGGCCTTCCGGAGCAGGGGCTGTGCCTGCTCGAAGGCCTCCGCGCCGATGATGTCGCGGATGGGGCGGTCGAAATCCCGCTCCGGATCGAGGCCGAAGAAATCGAGGTAGCGGCGGTTGGCGTAGCGCAGCACAAAATCGGTGTCGTTGTAGGCGATCATCGCCGGCACGTTGTCGACGATCAGGCGCAGTTGCGCATCGCGCTCGGCCAGGGCGTTTTCAGCGCGCAGCCGCTCGGTGACATCGCGCTTGAGGGCGTAGAAGCCGACCACCTCGCCCTCGGCGCCGCGCTCCGGCACCAGGCTGATCTCCAGATGGCGCTGGCCGGAGGACCTCGAATGCCGCTCGCCCTCCAGCAGCACGCTCTCGCCGGCCAGCACGCGATCGAGGTTGGGCAGCGCGCTTTCGAAGACTTCGTCGCCGAGGATCTGGCGCAGGTGCATGCCTTCCAGCGGCACCCCGCCGCCGTGGAAGAAGTCGGCGAACTGGCGGTTGGCGAACAGGCAGCGCATCCCGCGGTCGCCATGAAAGATCAGGGCCGGCACGTTTTCGGCGATGCGGCGCAGCTGGGTGCGCTCCTCGGCCAGGAACTCGCCCAGCCGCTTCACTTCGGCGATCCGCTCCTCGTAGGTGCCCACGATGTACAGCGTCAGCAGGCAGACGCCAACCGCCACCACGGCGCGCGGCAGCCAGACCAGCAACGGTGGCAGGAGCTGGGGCGGCCCGGTCTGGCCAAGCACGGCCAGGACCAGGGTGAACAGGACGACGAGGAGGGTGGCGGCGATGGCGTGGCGGCGGCCCAGCAGCCAGCCCGCGAGCATGATGCCGAGCGGCATGGCGGCCAGCTGGGGCGTATGCAGTCCGCCGCCGCTGACCAGCGTGTGCGTGGCGATGGCCGCCCAGCCGCCATAGACCAGCAGCCTGGCGGCGGCGGTTTCCTGCCGGAGCCGGATCAGGAACAGGCAGAGCCCGGCCAGGCAGAGGATCAGCAGGGGGCCGATCGCCTGCAGCGGTTGGGCGGGCAGGACGATGAACAGCGCGAAGAGGAACGCCAGCGGGCCGGCCACCAGCAGCCAGCAGATCAGGCGCAGAACGGCGCGCTTCGATGCCTCGATCAAAACAGGTTCGGCGCTCGGCTTTTCGGCGGGCGGGTTCATGGTTCGATGGCGGTGGTCGGGCTCTATCCTGCCTGAATAGGCCGTACGGCGCAAAGTTCGAGGGGCGAGGCTGTCATGCTCCGGCACCATCCGCGGCGCCCTTGTCGGACAGGGTGAAGCGGAAGGTGGCGCCAGTCCCAGGAGCGGCCTCGGCCCAGACGCGGCCGCCATGGCGGTGCACGATGCGCGAGACGGTGGCCAGGCCGACCCCGCTGCCCTCGAACTCCTCGGCCGAGTGCAGGCGCTGGAAGGGGGCGAAGAGCTTGCCGGCGAACTGCATGTCGAAGCCGACGCCGTTGTCGCGGACGAAGAAGACCGTCTCGATCCCTTCGCGGGTGCAGCCGAAGGCGATGTGCGGCGCGGGCGATCTGGAGGAGTACTTCCAGGCATTCTCGATCAGGTTCTGCAACAGGATGCGCAGCAGGCGCGGATCTCCTTCGGCGCGGCACTCGCCGATCGCGGCCTCCACCTGATGTCCGGGGTCGGACTGGCGCTGCTCTTCCAGCAGCTCCGCCGCCAGCCGGCCGAGGTCGACCGACTCGCGCTGCATGGCCAGGCGCGAGACGCGCGACAGTTCCAGGATGTCGTCGATGAGGTGGCCCATGCGCTGCGCCGCGGCGCGCACCCGTTCGAGATAGCCGCGGCCCTGGGCGTCGAGTTTTTCGCCGTATTCCTCCAGCGCCATCAGGCTGAAGCCGTCGATGCCGCGCAGGGGTGCCCTCAGGTCGTGGGAGATCGAGTAGGCGAAGGATTCCAGCTCGCGGTTGGCGGATGTGAGATCAGCGGTCTTTTCCTTGACCCGAAGATCGAGATCGCCCATCACTAGGCGCAGGTCACGTTCGCGCTCGGCCAGCGCCTGCAGGCTGGCTTCCAGGGCGCGATTCGCCTCGAGCGCCTTGTCGCGCCAGCGCTTCTGCTCGCGCACCATGGCGGTGGCGACGGCGGTCATGATGATCAGCACCAGGGCGTAGATCAGCCCACGAGTGGGAATCGGCGGAGGCTGTGCAGGCGACAGCCATCCCATGTGGTCGGCCGTGCCGATGCCGACGATCGCCAATTGGGAAACCAGCCCGATGCCGAGGACGGTGCGCGGACCCAAGGCCATGGCGCCCATGATCACCGCAGGGTAGGCATAGATCAGCGCCGTCCCCAGGCCGGCGACAGTCAGGCAGGCGAAAGTGATGGCGAACAGGGCGCCCCACAGCAAGATCATGTATGCGGCCACCGGCCTGCCCGAGCGGAGCAGAAGCAGGGCCCCCAGCGACACCGGAATCAGGATCGAGGAGGCTATCAGGCGGCGATCTCCGATGCCGCCCAGCTCGGGGATCTGCAGTATGTAGAGCAGGGTGCCGACCAGGGTGATCGCTGCCGCCAGGCGCACCACCTTGGCCCCGCCTGCCAGCTCAAGCCACTCGGCCGCCGGGATGGCGATCGTTTGTTGTTCCGTCTTCACAGCATTACCTTCGCCTGCGCATCGGCGCGGCGCCTCCCAGATGGTTCCGGGCAGCCTATAATCCTTTCTCGCTACACCGGTTTTCCGCTATGTCCAATCTTTTGGGCGGGCTCAATCCGCCCCAGCACGCCGCCGTCACCCTGCCGCCGCAGCACGCCCTGATCCTGGCCGGCGCCGGCAGCGGCAAAACCCGGGTGCTCACCACCCGCATCGCCTGGCTGCTTCAGACCGGCCAGGTCGGGCCGCATGGCATCCTCGCCGTCACCTTCACCAACAAGGCGGCCAAGGAGATGCTGCTCCGCCTCACCGCGATGCTGCCGATCAACACGCGCGGCATGTGGATCGGCACCTTCCACGGCCTCTGCAACCGCCTGCTGCGCGCCCATCACCGCGATGCCAATCTGCCGCAGCTCTTTCAGATCCTCGATTCCGCCGACCAGCTGGCCGCCATCAAGCGGCTGCTGAAGGGCCTCGATGTCGACGACGAAAAATACCCGCCCAGGGACCTGGCCAACTTCATTAACGGCCAGAAAGAGGCCGGCTTGAGGCCGGATGCGGTCGAGGCCTGGGACGAGTACACGCGCAAGCGTGTCGAGCTGTATCGCGAATACGAGGCGCAGTGCCAGCGCGAGGGGGTGGCGGACTTCGCCGAGCTGCTGCTGCGCTCCTACGAACTTCTGCAGCGCAACGAGCCGATACGGCATCACTACCAGGGTCGTTTCAGGCACATCCTGGTGGATGAGTTCCAGGACACGAATATCCTGCAGTACCGCTGGTTGAAACTCCTGGCAGGTGGCGGGGCCAATCTCTTCTGCGTGGGGGATGACGATCAAAGTATTTACGCCTTCCGCGGCGCCGAGGTCGGCAACATGCGCGACTTCGAACGCGAGTTCCGCGTCGACAACGTCATCCGCCTGGAGCAGAACTACCGTTCGCACGGCAACATCCTCGACGCCGCCAATGCCATCATCAAGCACAACGCCGCGCGCCTCGGCAAAAACCTGTGGACCGACGCCGGCTCGGGCGAGCCGATCCGCGTGTATGAAGCCTTCAACGACACGGAAGAGGCGCGCTGGATCGTCGAGGAGATCAAGTCGCTGGCCGCGGAGGGCCTGGCGCGGCGCGAGATGGCGCTGCTCTACCGCTCGAATGCCCAGTCGCGGGTGCTGGAACACGCCCTGTTTTCCGCCGGTTTGCCCTACCGGGTGTACGGCGGCCTGCGCTTCTTCGAGCGTCAGGAAGTGAAGCACGCGCTGGCCTATCTCCGGCTGATCGCCAATGCCGACGACGACGGGGCGTTTCTCCGCGTGGTGAACTTCCCGGCCCGCGGCATCGGCGCGCGGACCGTCGAGCAGCTGCAGGACGCGGCCAGGATGGAAAAAGTCGGTCTGCACGAGACGGCGAAAAGGGGCGGCAAGGCGGCCGCCTTCGCCGCGCTCATCGACCGGCTGAAGGCCGCCTGCGAGGGCCTGACCCTGCCGGAGACCGTCGAGCAGGTGCTGACGCTTTCCGGCCTGCGCGCCCACTACCAGGCCGAGAAGGAAGGCCAGGATCGCCTCGCCAACCTCGACGAGCTGGTGAATGCCGCGGAGAACTTCGTCGCCGAAGAAGGCAACGTCGACGCCGAGGGCGAGGTGTCGGGCGAGCTTGCCGCCTTCCTCGCCCACGCCTCGCTGGAGGCCGGCGAGCACCAGGCCGGCGAGGGCGACGACGCCCTGCAGTTGATGACGGTGCACTCGGCCAAGGGCCTCGAATTCGACGTGGTCTTCATCAGCGGCCTGGAAGAAGGCCTCTTCCCCCATGAGAATTCGGTGCGCGAAGACAAAGGGCTGGAGGAGGAGCGCCGCCTGATGTACGTCGCGGTCACCCGGGCCAGGAAACGCCTGTATATCTCCCACGCCCAGACGCGCATGCTGCACGGCCAGACGCGCTACAACCTGCCCTCGCGCTTCTTCGACGAGATCCCGGCGGAGTTGCTGAAATGGCTGACGCCGAAGCTGGCGCGCGGCCCTGCCGCCGTGCCGGGGAGACCGACTTTTGCCGCGCCGCGCCGCCCGGCCTGGGCCGAGCCGGCGCCGGCCGCCGTGGTGCGCCGGAGTGCCGCGCAGGAGACCGGCGGCTTCCGCATTGGCCAGAACGTCGCCCACGCCAAGTTCGGCCAGGGCATCATCGTCAACGCCGAGGGCGCCGGCTCGGACGCCCGCGTCCAGGTGAATTTCGGCCGCGAGGGCGTCAAGTGGCTGGCGCTGTCGGTGGCCAAGCTGACGGCTGTTTGAGGAGAACTCAATGAAGGTTCGCGCCAACGGCATCGACATCCATTACGAAGTCTCCGGCAGCGGCCCCTGGCTGACGCTGTCGCATTCGCTCTGCTGCGACGTCTCGATGTGGCAGCCGCAGCTGGCGGCGCTGGAAAAACAATTCACCGTGCTGCGCTTCGACACCCGCGGCCATGGGCAGAGCGACGCGCCGGCCGGCGCCTACACCTTCGATCAGCTCACCGACGACGTGCTCGGCCTGCTCGACGCGCTGCAGATCGGACGCACGCACTTCTGCGGCCTGTCGATGGGCGGCATGATCGGTCAGCATCTGGCGCTGAGGGTGCCGGACCGGATCGAGCGCCTGGTGCTGGCCGACACCACCAGCCGCATGCCGGCGGAGGCACGCCCGCTGTGGGCGGAGCGCATCCGCGTGGCGCGGGAGCAGGGCATGGCGGCGCACGTGCAGCCGACGCTGGAGCGCTGGTTCACCGCGCCCTGGCGCGCGGCGCATCCGGAAGTGATGACACGCATCGGCAACCTCATCCGCAAAACGCCGGTCGCCGGCTATGTCGGCTGCGCCGAGGCGATCGCGCGCATCGATGTGACCGACCGATTGCCTGCGGTGCAGGCGCCGACGCTGGCGATCGTCGGCGACCAGGACATCGGCACGCCGCCGGCCATGTCCGAGGCCATCGTCGCGGCGATCCCCGGCGCGCGGCTGGAAGTCGTCCCCGATGCTTCGCATCTTTCCAATATCGAGCAGGCGGACGCCTTCAACCGGTTGCTGCTTAATTTTCTGACGGAGTAATCGATGGATCTCGGCATCGCAGGAAAGTCGGCGCTGGTCTGCGCCGCCAGCAAGGGCCTCGGCCGCGGCTGCGCGCTGGCGCTGGCAAGAGAGGGCGTGCATGTGACCATCGTCGCGCGCGGTCGCGAGGCGCTGGAGGCGACGGCGGCCGAACTGGAAAAAGTCAGTCCCCGCGGCACGGCGATTTTGTGGGTCGCCGCCGACATCACCGCTCCGGAAGGCCGCGCCGCGGCGCTGGCCGCCTGCCCGCAGCCGGACATCCTGGTGAACAACGCCGGCGGGCCGCCGCCGGGCGACTTCCGCGAGTGGATGCGCGAGGACTGGATCAAGGCGCTCGACGCCAACATGCTGACGCCCATCGAGCTGATCAAGGCGACTGTGGACGGCATGATCGCGCGCCGCTTCGGCCGCATCGTGAACATCACCTCCGGCGCGGTGAAGGCGCCCATCGACGTGCTTGGCCTGTCCAACGGCGCGCGCAGCGGACTGACCGGCTTCGTCGCGGGTCTCGCGAGGAAGACCGTCAGGCACAACGTCACCATCAACAACCTGCTGCCCGGCTTCTTCGACACCGACCGCATCCGCGCGGTGGTCGGCGGCCAGGCCAAGACACGCGGCATACCCTACGACGAGGCCCTCGCCGAGCGCATCGCCACCATCCCCGCCGGCCGCATCGGCGATCCCGAGGAGTTCGGCGCCGCCTGCGCCTGGCTGTGCTCGGCCCAGGCCGGCTTCATCACCGGGCAGAACTGGCTGCTCGATGGCGGGGCCTATCCGGGAACTTTCTAGGCGGCCTGTCTTCCGGGCGACTGACGCCACCGCGCCGATCCGCGACACTCTCCCCTTGCGGCTTCCCACAATGGAAGCGCGGGCGGCAGCGGCCTAGAATGAATCGTCCCGCCCATAAGGCGGAGGAGAAAACACCATGGAAAAAGACCTCGACGCGGCGGCGCTCGAATACCATCGACTGCCCACCCCCGGCAAAATTTCCGTCATGCCCACCAAGGGCCTGATCAACCAGCGCGACCTGGCACTGGCCTACTCGCCCGGCGTGGCGGCGGCCTGCAATGCCATCGTCGCCGATCCCGCCACGGCGGCGCAGATGACCTCGCGCGCCAACCTGGTCGGGGTGGTCACCAACGGCACGGCGGTGCTCGGGCTGGGCAACATCGGCCCGCTGGCGGCCAAGCCGGTGATGGAGGGCAAGGCCTGCCTGTTCAAGAAATTCTCCGGCATAGACGTTTTCGACATCGAGCTGGCCGAGCGCGACCCCGACAAGCTGGTCGACATGATCGCCGCGCTGGAGCCGACCTTCGGCGGCATCAACCTGGAGGACATCAAGGCGCCGGAGTGCTTTTACATCGAGCGCAAGCTGCGCGAGCGCATGCGCATCCCGGTGTTCCACGACGACCAGCACGGCACCGCCATCGTCGTCGGCGCGGCGGTGCTGAACGGCCTCAAGCTGCTCGGCAAGAAGCTCGACGAGGTGAAGCTGGTCACCAGCGGTGCCGGCGCGGCGGCGCTGGCCTGCCTCGACATGATCGTCATGCTCGGCGTGAAGGTCGAGAACATCTGGGTCACCGACATCCACGGCGTGGTGTACGAGGGCCGCCCCGAAGAGATGGACGAGATCAAGGCGCGCTACGCCAAGAAGACTTCGGCGCGGAAACTCGCCGAGGTGATCGAGGGCGCGGATGTCTTCCTCGGCCTCTCGGCCGGCGGCGTGCTCAAGCCGGAGATGGTCGCGAAGATGGCGAAGAACCCGCTGATCCTGGCGCTGGCCAACCCGACGCCGGAGATCCTGCCCGAGGCGGTGCGCTCGGTGCGAACCGACGCCATCATCGCCACCGGCCGCTCGGATTATCCGAACCAGGTGAACAACGTCCTCTGCTTCCCCTTCATCTTCCGCGGCGCGCTGGATGCCGGCGCCACCACCATCACCGAAGAGATGAAGCTCGCCGCCGTGCGCGCCATCGCCGAACTCGCTCAGGCCGAGGCCTCCGACATCGTGGCGACGGCCTACGGCGACACCGAGATGGCCTTCGGCCCCGAGTACATCATCCCCAAGCCCTTCGATCCGCGGCTGATCGTGAAGATCGCGCCGGCGGTGGCGCAGGCGGCGATGGATTCCGGCGTGGCGACGCGGCCGCTGAAGGACTTCAACGCCTACCGCCAGCAGCTGACCCAGTTCGTCTTCCATTCAGGCACGCTGATGAAGCCGGTGTTCACGGCGGCGCAGAAGGCGCCCAAGCGGGTGCTCTACTGCGAGGGCGAGGACGAGCGCGTACTGCGCGCCATCCAGGCGGTGGTCGACGAAGGCATCGCCCGCCCGGTGGCGCTGGGCCGGCCGAAGGTGATCGAAGCGCGCCTGCAGAAGCTCGGTCTGCGCATCGAGGTGGGAAAGCACTTCGAGCTCATCGATGTCGGCAACGATCCCCGCTACCGCGACCTGACCCAGGAGTACTACCGCATCATGCAGCGCGACGGCGTCTCGCCGGCCATCGCCAAGCGCGAGGTGCTGCGCTCCAACACCCTGATCGGGGCGCTGCTGCTCAAGCGCGGCGACGTCGACGCCATGCTATGCGGCACCCACGGCCAGTTGCCGCGCCACCTCGAACGGGTGGCCAACGTCATCGGCCTGAAGCCCGGCGCTCGCAACTTCGCCGCCATGAACGTGCTGATGCTGCCGCGCCACACGCTCTTCCTCTGCGACACCTACGTCAACGAGGATCCCACGGCCGGCGAGATCGCCGAGATGGCCCTGATGGCGGCCGAGGAAGTGCGCCGCTTCGGCATCGCCCCGAAGCTGGCGCTGCTGTCCTACTCCAACTTCGGCAGCCGCAAGTCGGCGTCGGCCATGAAGATGCGCGAGGCGCGCCGGCTCATCGCCGAGCGCGCGCCGCAGCTCGAGGTGGACGGCGAAATGCACGGCGATGCCGCGCTCTCGGAAGAAATCCGCCAGAAGGTGTTCCCGGACTCGGTGCTGACGGGCGAGGCAAATCTCCTCATCATGCCGAACCTGGACGCCGCGAATATCGCCTTCAACCTGCTGAAAATCACCGGCGGCGACGGCATCACCGTCGGTCCCATCCTGCTCGGCGCGGCGAAACCGGTGCACATCCTGACGTCCACCGCGACGGTGCGGCGGTTGGTGAACATGACGGCGCTGGCGGTGGTGGATGCGAATCACCTGAGGAGTTAACTCCCTCTCCCCGCTTGCGGGGAGAGGGTTGGGGTGAGGGGAGGTTTTGCCGGGAATCGCCCCGGCAGGCGAGTCACAAAAACGCGTGCCCCGGCCCTGCGGGCTTCCCTCGCTCCGGCCTGCCAGCCCGGCCGGCACATAAACTCGCTGCGCTCGGACAATGTGACCGGACTACCCCGGCCTGGCAGCCCTGCGCTCGGCGGGGCAGAGGGGAAGAAGGTCAAAAGCGGTAGCTCACATCAGTCTGTAAGCCATACCTAGCTTGCATGCCGTTGCATGACAACAATGGGTATTTCGACCCGATTGCGGCGAACGACTGAACGCTCGACCTGGGAGAACCCGAACCTTTCGTAAAAGCCGACGGCGTTGAGCGTCGACTCCAGCCTTACCGCACCTCGATGCTCATGCGCAAGGCGAAGCGTGTGCTCAAGCAATGCGGAACCGATGCCGCGGCTGGCATAGTCAGGATCGACGAAGACGGCCACGACTTCACCGGGAACACCCTCGCCGAAACCGACCACGTTCGAAGCCAGTTCTGCGACGATGGTGGCTCCTGCACTGATTCCGCGAAGGTAGCCTTGCGCTGAGCGATCGGCCAGCCACCCCTCTACGACCTCCGGTGCGTAATGCGGACCGCACAGCACGCGAACGGCAGCCATGTGCAGTTCATGAATTCTCTGTGTATCCTCAGCTGTCGCATACCGGATGCTTATCGGGATTTCGATCATGGGTTTGATTATGCGCTTGTAATTCTTCGTTGAGCAAGGTCGGCCGTCCCCTAGCCAAGCAAGCCGCCGTATCGCTGAGACTGACTTTTCAATTGAGCTTGCCGTATTATTCGCTCATGGGCATGTTCGATCTGATCAAGATGCTGGAGGACGCTGGCGTCGACTACGTGCTGGTCGGCGGACTGGCGGTGGCCCTGCACGGCTACCAGCGCGTGACCATGGATGTGGATGTCGTGCTGGCGATGGACGGGGAGAACCTGCAGCGGTTTGTCACCTGCGCCAAATCGGCTGGTTTGCAGCCGGTCATTCCCGTGGACATCGAGTCGCTTGCCCGGCCGGAGTTGCTCGACCAGTGGCATCGGGAGAAAGGCATGCTGGCCTTCGGCTTGCGCAGGCCGGATGGCATGGCGACCATCATCGACGTCCTTATTCGGCCGATTGTCCCCTTCGAACAACTACGCCGCGATGCCGTTTCCGTCGAGGTTGGACCGCTGAAGATCCCCGTGGCTTCGATCGACCATTTGATCGCCATGAAAACCGGCACGGGACGCGGCAAGGACAAGATCGACATCGAGGAATTGCAGAAGCTCAAGTCGGGGGGCGCGTCATGACGGCCGAAGAGAATTACCGCCTCCTGCAGGAGATCCAGGCCAACCGCGATTTTCTCCTGCTGGCCTACCGGCAGAACCCGGAGCTGCTCAGACACGCCGAGCCGGGCATCCGGCTTTTGTTCGGCCTGCCGGAGCAAGAACAGGATGCGGGGCCATCGAGCCCGCACGTCGAGACAACCCCAAACCAACAGAGGTAATCACCATGCCCCACGCCATCCGCTTCCACCAGCCCGGCGGGCCCGACGTCCTGAAATGGGAGGAGGTCGCCGTCGGCGATCCCGGCCCGAACGAGGCGCGCGTGCGCCATCACGCCGTCGGCCTCAACTTCATCGACATCTACCACCGCACCGGCGCCTATCCGCTGCCGCTGCCCTCGGGCATCGGCCTGGAAGGCGCGGGTGTTGTCGAAGCGGTCGGCGCGGAGGTGAAGGACCTCAAAGCCGGCGACCGCGTTGCCTATGCCGGCGGGCCGGTCGGCGCGTATGCGGAAGTGCGGCTGATCCCGGCCGACCGGCTGGTGAAGCTGCCCGAGGCGCTGTCCTTCGAGCAGGGCGCGGCGATGATGCTGCAGGGCATGACGGCGCAGTACCTGCTGCGGCGCACCTATCGCGTGCAGCCGGGCGACACCATCCTGATCCATGCCGCCGCCGGCGGCGTCGGCCTCATCGTCTGCCAGTGGGCCAAGGCGCTCGGCGCCAAGGTGATCGGCACGGTCGGCTCGGACGAGAAGGCAGCGCTGGCCAAGGCCCACGGCTGCGACCACCCGATCGTGTACACCCGCGAGAAGTTCGCCGAGCGCGTCAAGGAACTCACCGTCGGCGAGGGCGTGGCGGTGGTGTACGACTCCATCGGCCGCGACACCTTCATGGATTCGCTGTCCTGCCTGCGGCCCATGGGCATGCTGGCGCTGTTCGGCGCCGCCTCCGGTCCGGTGCCGCCCTTCGAC
>JAEUNH010000208.1 GCA_016791205.1 Rhodocyclaceae bacterium
TACCTGCTGCACTACGGCAGCGAGCACATCAAGCAGACCTACCTGCCAAAGATGGCCAGCGGCGAGATGATCGGCGCCATCGCCATGACCGAGCCGGCCGCCGGCAGCGACCTGCAGGGCATCAAGACCACGGCGGTGAAACAGGGCGCCCACTGGGTGCTGAACGGCTCGAAGACCTTCATCACCAACGGCTGGCACGCCGACCTCGTCATCGTCGTCGCCAAGACCGACGCGGCCAAGGGCTACAAGGGCATCAGCCTGTTCGTCGTCGACACGTCCATGCCCGGCTTCTCGAAGGGCAAGCGCCTGAAGAAGCTCGGCATGAAGGCGCAGGACACTTCCGAACTCTTCTTCGACAACGTCAAGGTGCCGGCGTCCAACCTGCTCGGCGACGAGGGCGCCGGCTTCGTTTATCTGATGCAGGAGCTGCCGTGGGAGCGCATGCAGATCGCCCTCGGCGCGGTGGCGGCGGCCGAGGCGGCGCTGGCGTGGACCGTCGCCTACTGCCACGAGCGCAAGGCCTTCGGCAAGGAGGTGATGGACTTCCAGCACACCCGCTTCACCCTGGCCGAGCTGAAGACCGAGATCCAGATCGCCCGCGTCTTCGTCGACCGCTGCATGGAGCTGCTCCTGCAGGAAAAGCTCGACGCCGTCGATGCCTCGATGGCGAAATACTGGACCACCGACCTGCAGTGCAAGGTGATCGACGCCTGCCTGCAGCTGCACGGCGGCTACGGCTACATGTGGGAATACCCGATCGCGCGCGCCTACGCCGACGCCCGCGTGCAGCGCATCTACGGCGGCACCAACGAAATCATGAAAGAAATCATGTCCCGGACTCTGTGACCATGACCGAAGCCTACATCTCCGACGCCGTGCGCACGCCGCGCGGCAAGGGCCGCAAGGACGGCGCGCTGCACGGCGTCACGCCGATCGAGCTGGCCGCCACCGCCCTGCGCGCGGTGCGCGACCGCAACGCCCTCGACACTTCGCTGGTGGACGACGTCGTCCTCGGCTGCGTCGAGCCGGTCGCCGAGCAGGGCGCCGACATCGCCCGCGTCGCGGCGCTCTACGCCGACTACGCGCTGACCGCCTCCGGCGTCACCGTCAGTCGCTTCTGCGCCTCCGGCCTGGAGGCCTGCAACCAGGCGGCGGCGCAGATCATGTCCGGCCA
Organism: Rhodocyclaceae bacterium; assembly: GCA_016791205.1. Classification (GTDB taxonomy): domain Bacteria; phylum Pseudomonadota; class Gammaproteobacteria; order Burkholderiales; family Rhodocyclaceae; genus Desulfobacillus. Next base: position 1,175 of record JAEUNH010000208.1, read on the forward strand.
GTCCGACCTCGTCGTCGGCGGCGGCGTCGAGTCGATGTCGCGCGTGCCGATGTTCTCCTCGGGCGGCGCCTGGCCGACCGACCCGCAGGTGGCGGCGAAGACCTACTTCGTGCCGCAGGGCATCTCGGCCGACCTGATCGCCACCAAGTGGGGCTACTCGCGCCAGGAGCTCGACGCCTACGCCGCAGAAAGCCAGCGCCGCGCCAAACAGGCCTGGGACGAGGGCCGCTTCAGGAAGTCCATCGTGCCGGTGAAGGACCTGAACGGCCTCACCCTCCTCGACCGCGACGAATACATGCGGCCGGAAACCACGCTGGAGTCGCTCGCCACGCTCAAGCCGGCCTTCGCCGAGCAGGGCGAGCTGTACGGCTTCGACTCGGTTATCCTGCAGCGCTACCCGGAAGTCGAGCGCGTCAACCACGTGCACCACGCCGGCAACAGCTCGGGCATCGTCGACGGCGCCGCGGCGGTGCTCTTCGGCACGAAGGAGATGGGCGAGAAGCTCGGCCTCAAGCCGCGCGCCCGCATCCGCGCCTTCGCCTCGACCGGCTCCGAACCCTCGATCATGCTGACCGGTCCCGCGCCCGCCACCGAGAAGGCGCTCAAGCGCGCCAAAATGTCGGTGAAGGACATCGACCTCTACGAGTTGAACGAGGCCTTCGCCGCCGTGGTGGTGCACTACATGCGCCTGCTCGACATTTCGCACGACAGGATGAACGTCAACGGCGGCTCGATCGCCATGGGCCATCCGCTCGGCGCCACCGGCGCCATGATCCTCGGCACGCTGCTCGACGAGCTCGAGCGGCGCAGCCTGTCCACCGGGCTGGCCACGCTGTGCGTCGGCGCCGGCATGGGCACGGCCACCATCATCGAA
>JAEUNH010000272.1 GCA_016791205.1 Rhodocyclaceae bacterium
GTGAACCTCGCCGCCGCACTTGCCGCGCAGGGCCAGCGCGTGCTGCTGGTCGACCTCGACCCGCAGGGCAACGCCACCATGGGCAGCGGCGTGGACAAGCGCATGCTGAAGAACTCGGTCTACCATGTCCTGCTCGGCCTGACCTCGCTGGCGGAAGCGCGCCAGGCTTCCGAAGCCGGCAAGTACGACACCCTGCCGGCCAACCGCGACCTCGCCGGCGCCGAAGTCGAGATGGTCGACCTCGACAACCGCGAGACGCGCCTCAAGCACGCCCTGGCGCTGCACGACAAGGACTACGACTTCGTCCTCATCGACTGTCCGCCTTCGCTCAGCATGCTGACGCTTAATGGCTTGTGCGCCGCCAACGGCGTCATCATCCCGATGCAGTGCGAGTACTACGCGCTGGAAGGCCTCTCCGACCTGGTCAACACCATCAAGAAGGTGCACGCCAACCTCAACCCGGATCTGAAGATCATCGGCCTGCTGCGCGTCATGTTCGACACGCGCAGCACGCTGTCCAACCAGGTGAGCGCCCAGCTCGAACAGCACTTCGGCGACAAGGTGTTCAAATCCATCGTGCCGCGCAACGTGCGCCTGGCGGAAGCGCCGAGCTACGGCGTGCCCGGCGTGCTCTTCGACCGCGCCGCGAAAGGCGCGCAGGCGTATCTCGCCTTCGCCGCCGAGATGATCGAGCGAGCAAAGACCTTTTAGGGAGAGTCAAGAACATGGCAGCCAAACCGAAAGGGCTAGGCCGCGGGCTCGACGCCCTGCTGGCCGGCAACAGCAGCGAGCCGCAGCGCCAGGACAGCCTGCGCGTCGACTACTTGCAGCCCGGCAAGTACCAGCCGCGCACGCACATGGACCAGGAGTCGCTCAACGAGCTGGCCGCCTCCATCAAGGCGCAGGGCGTCATGCAGCCCATCCTGGTGCGCCCGGTCGACGGCGGCCGCTACGAGATCATCGCCGGCGAACGGCGCTGGCGCGCCTCGCAGCTGGCCGGCTTGCACGAGGTGCCGGTGCTGGTGCGAGACATTCCCGACGACTCCGCGCTCGCCATGTCGCTCATCGAGAACATCCAGCGCGAGGACCTCAACCCGCTGGAAGAAGCGATGGGCATTCAGCGCCTCATCGACGAATTCGGCATGACCCACCAGCAGGCCGCGGATTCGGTTGGTCGCTCGCGTCCCGCCGCCAGCAACCTGCTGCGCCTGCTGCATCTGGCCAAGCCGGTGCAGGACCTGCTCATGGCGGGCGAGATCGACATGGGCCACGCCCGCGCCCTCCTGCCGCTGGCAAAGGCCAGCCAGGTGCAGCTCGCCCATCGCATTTCCGCCAAGGGCTATTCCGTGCGCGAGGCCGAGCGGATGGTGCAGCACGAGCTCAATCCGCCCAAGCAGAAGGCGGCCGCGGCTAAGAAGGAAGACCGCGACGTCGCGCGCGTCGAGGAGGAGCTCGCCGACGCGCTCGGCGCGCAGGTGAAGATCAAGGTGAACGCCAAGGGCGCCGGCCAGATCGGCATCGCCTTTTCCAGCCTCGACCAGCTCGACGGCCTGCTCGAGAAGCTGCGCTAGCCTTTCTCAGAAGCCTTCGGCGGCGTCGGCGCAAAATAGCTGGCGGCGATCACCAGCAGCGCCACGCCGAGCAGCGACACCGTGCGGCCCAAGGTGTTCACGTGGGCCGTGTCCACCAGCATCAGCTTCAGGCCGACCACGCCGAGCAGGCCGAAGCCGGCGAACCACAGCGTGCGCAATCCGCGCCGCGTCGCCTGAATCATCAGGCCGAGGGCGAGCAGGGTCCACAGGATCGACCAGCTCGCCTGCAGCGCCACCGAGTCGACCAGCCTGTCCCAGACGAAGGGCACGCCCAGCCAGTGGTGTACCGTGCGCGCCGCGCCGGCGCTGACCCAGGCAAAAGTCAGTCCCCCCAGCACGGCGAAGAGCAGGCTGATCAGCCTCCCTCCCCCGCGAGCGGGAGAGGGGCTGGGGGAGAGGGTGCTCGTTTGTTGCTCGCGCACCCAGGCGAACAGCACCGCCAGCACCAGCCCCTGGCCGAGGTCGAGCGGGTTGAGCAAGGGGATGTAGGTCCACCCGCCGGCCGCGCCGGAGTATTCGGCGTTGAGCACGCAGGCCCACGCCGCCAGCGCCAGCGCCACGGGGCTCGAGCCCAGGCTCAGGTAGGCGCCGCGGTTTGTTGAGAGCGGCCAGGTGCCGGACCGCGCCGCATAGTGCGCCGCGGCGAGCAGCAGCGCCGGCACGACGCCCCAGCCGAGCATGCGCGCCAGCCGGATGTCGGGCATCAGCTCCTTGAGTTGCCAGCTGGCTTCCCAGCCGGCGAGTGCGGCGAGCACGCAGAAGCCGAGTGCATGCCGCGCGGCAGGCCAGACCTTCTCTCCATCCTCTTCCTGGCGCTTCAGCACGGCGAAGTGGCCGGCATAAGCCAGCAGCCAGCTGATCCATGCCGCGTCGGCGAAGGGATGACGCTTCAGGTCCAGCACCGCCACGGCGCCTCCGGCCAGCACCAGCGGCAGCAGGACGGCGGCCCGCCGCAGCACGCGCCAGTCTAGCCGTTTGCCGGCGAATTCCGCCACTGCCAGCGGCAGGGCGACCAGCGCCAGCGAGGCGGCGAAGCGCCAGGGCCGCTCGACGAAGACGTCGATCTCGTGCAGGCCGATGCCGTAGAGCCACAGCGCGCTCCACGCCAGCATCGCGGTCGAGAGGAATTGCGGCACTGCCTTCGCATGCAGCCGGCTGGCGGCATGGGCGCCGATCAGGCCGGCGACCGCCACCAGCATGCCGCCGACGAAGACGTCGTTGGCAAGCGCCGTCACGTGTTTCAGTTCATCGATGTGCAGCAGGAAATAGCCGCCGGCGCCGAGCTGCAGCGCCAGGCCCGCGAGCGCGATGCGCACGCCTTCGCGCTTCGCGCCCATCCACGCCGCCGCCGCACCTTCGAGCGCCCACAGCGCCACTGTCGCGCGCGCGCCGAAGGCGAAGGGCACGGCCAGCGTCAGCAGCCCTGCGCCGACCCAGCGCTGACTCTCCGCCAGCACCGACAGTTCCACGCCTCCGCGTCGGGCGACGAGTTTGGCGAGCGCAAGGTAATACAGCCCCGCGAGGCCCGCCGACCAGGCGAGGCCGTATTCGAAGGGCTCCACCAGCGGCACTTGCAGGAAGCCGCATACCACCGGCGTGCCGAAGATCAGCATGGCGTCCACGCGATCCACTGCCGCGGTGCCCGGCGCCGCACGCAGCGCGAACATGATCGGGATCAGGCTGTAGATGAGGAACAGCACGACCAGGAAAGGCTCGGTGGTGTCGA
>JAEUNH010000033.1 GCA_016791205.1 Rhodocyclaceae bacterium
TCTGGCCGAATTCAGCTATCGCTTCAACCGACGATTCGATCTGGCGAGCATGCTCGCTCGGCTGGCTACCGCCGCCGCGCGCACGCCGCCTATGCCATACCGGCTCGTAAAGTTGGCTGAGGCTCATTGGTAATCAGGAAGAGGAAAGCTTCAAATTGTTCCTTGAAAATCGAAGCTGACCCCTTTAGGCCTTTCAAGGCCTTTCATGAAATGCAAAATCGACTTGATTCCTAGGGCTAACTTATTAAGTGCAATATTAGCTTTGCAATGAATGACCAGAATAGATAAGTCGGAATCAAAATCAACAAAATCCCAACAACAAACATCGTTACGAGTTCCGCGTTTTCCGTTTTGATAATAATTCCAACGCATTTTCCAATTGGATCTATGAGTCTTTTCATTAGGGATTCGCTGGCCTTTTTTACGGAAAGATCTGTACGAAAGAGGATTTTCACAAACCATCCTAGTGCCAACCAGAATAACAATGCGGGCAAGAAAACAAAAATCAGGAAGTAGTCTATTAATGCCAAGCTTGGATATATCAAGTGATCACACAACCACTCATAAATGCGTGACAGTTTGTTCATTTTTTACGATTCTCCAGAATAGAGATGTGTCTCAGGCCTTGCTTGTACGGGCTCCACATTATTCCTTTCGGATGCGTAGCATTTCTTTGATCAACTCAAACCAATCGATCAGTTTGTAACGAATAGTTACTTGTTCTAATTATAGAAACGATCAATGCCCTCCGCCCGAACCATCCTCCTAACCACCCTCACCATGCTCGCCTTCGCAGGCAACTCGGTGCTGTGCCGCATTGCGCTGCGGGAGACGGGCATCGACGCGGCGAGCTTCACCACCCTTCGCCTCGCGTCGGGGGCGGTGGTGCTGTGGCTGATCGTGCGCGGGTTTCGCCGCGCGCAGGCCGGCGGGGGCAGCTGGATGTCGGCGCTGATGCTGTTCGCCTACGCCGCCGGCTTTTCCTTCGCGTATTTGAGTTTGACGACGGCGACGGGCGCGCTGCTGCTCTTTGGCGCGGTGCAGGCGACGATGATTTGCTGGGGCCTGTGGCGCGGCGAGCGCTTCGGCGCGTGGCAGCTCGCCGGCCTGGCGCTCGCCGTCGGCGGGCTGGTCGGGCTGCTGCTGCCGGGGCTTTCGGCGCCGCCGCTCGGCGGCGCGGCGCTGATGCTGATGGCGGGCGCGGCGTGGGGCGTGTATTCGATCCGCGGCAAGGGGGCGGGCGACGCCACGCGCGTGACGGCGGGCAACTTTCTGCGCGCGGTGCCTTTCGCCGTGGCGCTGAGCCTGCTGCCGCTGGCCGAGGCTCGGCTGGACGCGGCGGGCGTCGCCTACGCGCTGGCCTCCGGCGCGATCACCTCCGGCCTCGGCTACGCCATCTGGTACACCGTGCTGCCCGCATTGAAGGCGACGAGCGCGGCGACCGTGCAGTTGAGCGTGCCGTTGATCGCCGCGCTGGGCGGCATCGTCTTCCTCGGCGAGGCGGTGACGCTGCGCTTCGTGCTGGCCTCGATCGCCATCCTCGGCGGCATCGCGCTGGTGATCCTCCGCGCGCCGTCCCGCGGGGGCTGACTTCAGCAGGATGCGGCCGCTATTTCCTGATGGCCTGCGAAACCAGTTCCGTTTCCTGCGTCCCGGGTCCGAACGAGCTCTTCTCCGTGCGCCTGAGGCTCGTCTTCACGAATATGCCGTGATCAGCGCTGAACCAGAACCTATCCTCGTTGCCGAGCGTGGTCGCGCAGGCGAGCTTGAATGCCTTGAAGGTGCCTGCCGGCACGGTCACGTCGCCATGATCCTCGACCTTGCATGACGATTCGAAGGGAATCGTCTTGCCCGTGGCATGGACCGTCATCTTGTGGCTGGTCGTCCAGGTCTTGCCGACCATGATCGGATATTGCCAGCCGAGCGGCGGATCAAAGCTCATCAGGGGCTTGCCGTTGCGCCCGACAATGGCAATCCAGCTCCCATCATCGAGTGTGGCCATGGTCGTCATGCCGAGCGAATTCGAATAAGTCACTACCTTCGCCCCTTCCCAGGTGCCGTCGCCGCGGCTTATCTGCAACCGCATGTCCTTGCCATAGCTGCCCGTATTGCGCTGGGCGACCTCCCACGTTGAGCCGGCGGCCGGCGGGGACCAGCGCTCGGCCTTTGGCTCCATGACGGCACATCCCCCGGAAAGCACGGCTGCACACAGTCCCATCGTGGCCGCATTGCGTTTGAAACCTTCGATTGTTTTCATGAGTCACCTCCTGATATCTCAGCGATGAAAATTGCGGTGAGGCGGATCGGGCAAAACCGTGCCTTCCCGGACGCCATCCGTCGTGCTCTGGACTGCAGTTGGCACTCTTTGATTCAGAAGCCAGGTGACTACCTTGTGTATAGCAGCTGAGGAATCGGGCCGCCGCCTTTTATGCGGAATAACTGGCGATTCCTTTATTGAGAACACATACCATTAGCGTTGTCCCCGCACCCGAACGGCATCGATGCGGGGAGTTTCACCACCAGCCGGCTGGGGTCGGGGGCGGCGAGGGGCGCGGATTCGTTTTGCGGCAAGGGGGCGGGCGACGAAGATCCCGCCTTGGAAGCGTACAGCCTGACCATTCCCGTCCCGCCGTCCCGCGCAGACCGACTTTTCAGTGGGAGCGCTTAAGAACGTTCGCTTTCCGCGGTGCGCGGCTTGCCGGGGAAGATCCGGCCGACCACGACGTAGAACACCGGCACGAGGAACACCGCCAGCACGGTGGCGCTGATCATGCCGCCGATGACGCCGGTGCCGATGGCGAGGCGGCTCTGCGCGCCGGCGCCGGTGGAGATGGCCAGCGGCATCACGCCGAGGATGAAGGCGAGCGAAGTCATCAGGATTGGGCGGAAGCGCAGGCGGCAGGCTTCCAGCGTCGCCTCGACCAGGCCCATGCCGCGCTCGTGCAGGGTGCGGGCGAACTCGATGATGAGGATGGCGTTCTTCGAGGAGAGGCCGATGATGGCGATCAGGCCGACCTTGAAGAAGACGTCGTTGGGCAGGCCGCGCAGCGTTACCGCCAGCACCGAGCCGAAGATGCCGAGCGGCACCACCAGGATCACGGCGAAGGGGATCGACCAGCTCTCGTAGAGCGCGGCGAGCGCGAGGAAGACCACGAGCAGCGAGAGGGCGAAGAGCAGCGGCGCCTGGGCGCCGGAGAGACGCTCCTCGTACGAAGTGCCCGACCAGTCGAAGCCGGTGCCGGGCGGCAGCTGGGCAGCGACCGATTCCATGGCGTCCATCGCCTCGCCGGTGCTGCGGCCGGGCGCCGGCGTGCCGGAAATCTTCATCGCCGGGTTGCCGTTGTAGCGGTCGAGCTTGGGCAGACCGACGATCCAGCGGTGGCGGGCGACTTCGGCGAGCGGCACCATCTCGCCGCGCGTGTTCTTCACCGGCAGGCGCAGGATGTCCTCGGGCGTGGCGCGCAGCTGCGGGTCGGCCTGCATGTACACGCGCAGGATGCGGCCCTGGCGCACGAAGTCGTTGATGTAGGCCACGCCGAGCGAGGACTGCAGCGCCTCGTTGAGTTCGGCGAGGTCGATCGACAGCGCGCGCGCCTTGGCCGAGTCGATGTCGAGCATCAGCTGCGGGCCGGGCTCCTGGCCTTCCGGCCGCACGCCGGCGAGGGCGGGGTTCCTGCCGGCGAGGCCGAGGGCGAGGTTGCGCGCCTCCATCAGCTTCTCGCGGCCGAGGCCAGAGCGATCCTGCAGGCGGAAGTCGAAGCCGCCGACGGCGCCCAGCTCGGGGATGGGCGGCACGTTGACGGCGAAGATCATCGCCTGCTTGATCTGGAAGAAGGCCATGTTGGCGCGGCGGATCACCGAGTTGGCCGAGTTGTCGGCGCCCTTGCGCTCGTCCCAGTCCTTCAGGCGGACGAAGGTCAGCGCGGCGTTCTGGCCGCGGCCGAAGAAAGAGAAGCCGACCACGCCAATGACGTGCGCCACCTCGGGCTGCTTGAGGTAGTAGTCCTCGACCTGGCTCACCACCTCGACGGTGCGCTCCTGCGTCGCGCCGGGCGGCAGCTGGATCATGCTGATGAAGTAGCCCTGATCCTCCTCGGGCAGGAAGCTGCCCGGCAGGCGCATGAAAAGGATGGCAGCGGCGCCGATGACGGCGGCGTAGACGACAAGCCAGCGCCCGCTGCGGCCGAGCACGCGCACCACCGCGTCGCGGTAGCCGGCGACGGCGCGGGCGAAGCCGCGGTTGAACCAGCCGAAGAAGCCGGTGCTCGGCAGCACGTCGTGGCCGGGCCTGTGCCTGAGCAGGGTGGCGCACATCGCCGGGGTGAGGGTGAGCGCCATCAGCGCCGAGAAAACCATGGTCAGCACCAGCGTCACGGCGAACTGGCGGTAGATGGCGCCGACCGAGCCGCCGAAGAAGGCCATCGGCACGAACACCGCGCACAGCACCAGGGTGATGCCGATCACCGCGGCGTAGATCTGGTCCATGGCCTTGATGGTCGCCTCGCGCGGCGGCAGCTTCTCCTCGCTCATGATGCGCTCGACGTTCTCGACAACGACGATGGCGTCGTCCACCACGATGCCGATGGCGAGCACCATGGCGAACAGGGTCAGCACGTTGATCGAGAAGCCGAAGACGAAGAGGCCGGCGAGCGCGCCCATCAGCGACACCGGCACCACCACGGCCGGGATCAGCGTGGCGCGGAAGTTTTCCAGGAACAGGTACATCACCAGGAAGACGAGCAGCATGGCCTCGGCCAGGGTGATCACCACCTCGGTGATTGAGATGTCGACGAAGCGCGAGGTGTCGTAGGGGATCTCCCAGGCGATGCCCTTGGGAAAATATTTCGACAGCTCGCCGACGCGCGCCTTCACCGCCTTGGCCACTTCCAGCGCGTTGCCGTCGGGGGCGACGCGCACGGCGATGGCGGCGGTGGGCTGGCCGTCCATGCGGGCGAAGATGTTGTAGTTCTCCGCGCCCAGCTCGACGCGGGCGATGTCCTTCACCCGCACGGTGGCGCCGTCGGGCGTGGCGCGCACGATGACGTTGCCGAACTCCTCCGGCGTGGCGAGCCGCCCGCGCGCGACGATGACGGCGTTGAACTGCTGGCCCTTGTCGGCCGGCGCCTGGCCGAGTTCGCCGGTGGCGAGCTGCACGTTCTGGGCGCGCACCGCCTTCATGACGTCGCCGGGCGAGAGGTTGAAGGCGTGCAGCCGGTCGGGCTTGAGCCAGAGGCGCATCGAGTACTCGGTGCCGAACAGCACCGCCTCGCCGACGCCCTTGACGCGGCGGATCTGGTCGAGCACGTTGGCGGCGGCGTAGCTGCCCAGCGCGACGTTGTCGAGGCTCTTGTCGGGCGAGTAGAGCGTGATGAACAGCAGGTAGTTGCGCTGCGGCTTGGTCACCGGCACGCCGAGCCGGCGCACGTCCTCGGGCAGGCGCGCCTCGACGCGCTTGTAGCGGTTCTGCGCCTCGACCGAGGCGTTGTCGAGGTTGGTGCCCGGCTCGAAGGTCAGCGTCAGCGTGCCGACGCCGAGCTCGGAGGAGGCCTCCATGTAGAGCAGGCGCTCGATGCCGTTCATCTCCTGCTCGATCAGCGCGGTGACGGTGTCCTCGATCACCTGCGCCGAGGCGCCCGGGTAGGTGATGTTGAAGGCGATGGCGGGCGGCGCCACCTGCGGGTACTGCGCCACCGGCAGCTTGCGCAGGGCGAGAATGCCGCCCAGCACGATGACGATGGCGATGACCCAGGCGAAGACCGGGCGGTCGATGAAGAAGCGCGGCAGCACGGCTTATTTCCCCGCAGCGGGTGCGGGACTGGCGGCCGGCGCGGCAGGGGTGGACGCCGGCGCGGCGCCGGCGGGCACCGCCTTCACCGGCGTGCCGGGGCGCGCCTTCTGCAGGCCGTTGACGATGACCTGTTCGCCGCCCTTGAGGCCGTCGACGACGATCCAGTCGGTGCCGGCCATGGCGCCGACCTTCACCGGGCGCGGCGCCGCCTTGCCTTCGGCGTCGACGAGCATCACCGACTGGCCCTGCGGGCTCATCTGCACGGCGCGCTGCGGCACGCGGATGGCCTGCTCCATCTCCGCCTCGGGGAAGCGGATGCGCACGAAGGTGCCCGGCAGCAGCTCGCGCTGCGGGTTGGGGAACTCGGCGCGCATCTGCACCGAGCCGGTGTTGGGATCGACGGCGAGGTCGGCGAAGAGCAGCTTGCCGGGCAGCGGGTAGACGCTGCCGTCCTCGAGCAGCAGCTCGACCTGCGCGCTCTCGGCGCGCTTCAGCTTGCCGGCCTTGAGGGCCTGCTGCAGGCGCAGCAGGTCGGCGTTCGACTGGGTGAAGTTGGCATAGATCGGGTCGAGCTGCTCGATGGTCGCCAGGTGTGTCGATTCGCCCTTGCCGACCAGCGCGCCCTCGGTGACCAGAGCGCGGCCGATGCGGCCGGAAATCGGCGCCAGCACGCTGGCGTTCTCGACATCGAGCCGGGCCCGGGCCAGCGCCGCCTCGGCCTGCTTCAGCCGCGCCTCGCCGAGCTCGTATTGCTGCAGGCTGACCATCTTCTGCTCGAGCAGCCGGCGGTGGCGCTCGTGGGTCTGCCGCGCCGCGACGAGGTCCGCCTCGGCGGCCGTCGCCGTGGTGCGGTAGGTGCGGGCGTCGAGGCGGAACAGCGGGGTGCCGGCCTTGACGTCGGAGCCTTCCGTGAACAGCCGCCGCTCGACGATGCCCTCGACGCGCGCGCGCACCTGCGCCGTGCGCACGGCCTGCAGGCGGCCGGGCAGCTCGCGCGTGACGGTGGCGCTGGCGGCGGCCACCGTGATGACTTCCACTTCGGGCGGCGGCGGTGCGGCGCCCCCCGGGCCGGGCGCGCCGGCGCCGGGTTTCTGCTCACCCGGGCCGCAGGCCCCCAGCAACGATGCGGTCAGCAGAAAGCACAAAAATGCCGGATTTCTTCTTGTCGTCATGATTGGAAAGCATGGGATTGCTCACTGCGCCGCGGTCGGGCGCCCCAACATCCGCCACAAGGTGCCGTCGCGGTCGAGCAGGGCATGCTTGAGTGCGGCGAGAATGTGGACGGCGAGCGCGAAGAGTAGCACCTTGGCGCCGAGGGCGTGAACAATTTCCAACCCTTTGTGCAGCGCGGGCATTTCGCCCAGCGGACTCGGAATGGCGAACCAGCCGAAGACGTTGATGGCGCGGCCGCCGCTCCACACGGCGAGCGGGCCGCTGACGAGCAGCGCGGCGATCGCCGCCAGCAGCGCGATGTGCAGCGCGCGGGCGAGCTTCTCCAGCGCCGGCGGCTGCGGCAGCGGGGCGGGCGAAGCCGAGCGGGCGCGCCAGAAGACGCGGAAGGCGAGGGGCAGCAGCGCCAGCGCGCCGAGCGAGATGTGCAGGCGCAGCCAATAGAGCTTTTCCTCGCCGCGCGGCATGTCCTCGAAGTAGAGGCCGAGGGCGAGCAGGGCGACGATCAGCGCCGCGCCGAGCCAGTGGTTGAAAACGGAAACGGCGCCGTAGCGCGCCGGGGTGTCTTGCAGGTTCATTGCTTCTCCCTTGTCCCGTCATTCCGGGCGCCCCGGCAGGGGCGACCCGGAATCCAGGTGCAGTTTTCGTGGATTCCCGCTTGCGCGGGAATGACGCGATGCTTGCTCAGCGCATGCCGCCCACTCCGCCCATGCCACCCATCTGAGCGCGCGGGCCTTCGCCGCCGCGGCCGAAACCGCCGTGCTTGCCGTGGCGTTCGCCCATCGGGTGGCGCGTCATCTCGGCAAGGGTCTTGGCCTGCTCGGGGGTGAGCGCGCTCTGCAGCCTGGCGGTGGCGTCGGCGAGCGTGTCGAGCTTCTTCGCCATCTGCGCGGCCATCTCGGCGCGGTGGCGGGCGAGGGTGGCGGCGTCGGCTTCCTTCGGGGCCGGCTTCAGAGCGGCGAAGTCGAACTGTTCCTTGTGCGTCTTCATGTAGGCTTGCCAGGCGTCCTGCTGCGAGGCCTTGATCTCCAGGCGCTCGGCCATCTTGTCGAGGCGCGCCTGCATGCGGTCGCGCATGCGTTCCTGCATCTCGGGGGTCATCTCGCGCATGCCCATGCCGGGACCGAAGCCGCCGCCGGGGGAGGCGGCGGCCGGCACGGCGGCGAGTGTGGCGGAAAGGGCGAGGCCGGCGGCGAGGAGGGCGCTGGCGAGCTTGCTGCGGGAAGTCGATTTCATGTGGGTCTCCGTGTGGTTGAGGTACGGTTGCCATTGGACACCCCAGGTGTAAGCGGGATTTTTCAGCGGCGGGCGGTTTTGTTAACGGCTTGTTACGCTTTGTCGAACCTCGCTCACAATTGCGCCGCCGCGGCGCGGGCGCGCTATGCTTGGCGCCCATGGACAAGCGGATCCTCATCGTGGACGACGACCCCGAGCTGCGCGCGCTGTTGCGCGACTACCTCGGCGGCAACGGCTTCGCGGTGGATCTGGCCGAGGACGGCGCCGCCATGCGCAAGGCGATGGCCGCCGCGGCGCCGGACCTGGTGATCCTCGACCTGATGCTGCCGGGCGAAGACGGCCTGGCGCTGTGCCGCGCGCTGCGTGCCGAGTCGCCGTCGCTGCCGATCCTCATGCTCACCGCGCGCGGCGAGGACACCGACCGCATCGTCGGCCTGGAGATGGGCGCCGACGACTACCTGCCGAAGCCCTTCAATCCGCGCGAGCTGCTGGCGCGCATCAGGAGCATCCTGCGCCGCGCCGGGGAGAACGCCGTACGCGAGGCGCCGGCGCGCGCGCTGGCCTTCGCCGGCTGGTCGCTCGACCTCGGCGCGCGCCACCTGGTCGGCGCCGACGGCGTCGTGGTGCCGATCTCCAACGGCGAGTTCAAGCTGCTGCGCGCCTTCGCCGAGAACCCCTTCCGCGTGCTCTCGCGCGACCAGTTGATGGATGTGCTGGCCGGGCGCGAGGCCGGCCCCTTCGACCGCAGCGTGGACGTCATGGTGCACCGCCTGCGCCGGCGCCTCGACGACGACGCGCGCGAGCCGGCGCTGATCAAGACGGTGAGGAGCGAAGGCTACATGCTGGCGGCCGAAGTGGAGCGGAAATCGTGAGGCTGCTGCCGAAAAGCCTGTTCGGCCAGCTCGTGCTGGCGCTGGTGGCGGCGATCGTCGTGGCCCAGCTCGCCGGCTCCTGGCTGATGGTGGACGAGCGCGCCCGCTTCGGCGACCGGCTGCGCCGCGAATACGCTGCCCAGCGCATCGCCGGCATCATCAGCGTGCTGGATGCGGCGCCGGCCGAGGAACGGCCGCGCCTGGTGCGCGCGCTGAGCGTGCCGCCGACGCGCCTCACCCTAGACGAGCCCTGGCAACCGGGCGGCGCGGAGCCGGGGCCCGAGGGCGCGGCCTTCCTGCAGCGGGTGGCGCGCGAGCTGGAGCGGCCGTTGCCGCTGCAGGTGCTGTCGATCCGCCACGTGCCGCGTGCGGACAGGCGCCCCGGCCACGACATGGAGCGACAGGACAGGCACGCCCGCCACGACGGCCCGCTGGTGCTGCTGGCGGTGACGCAGGCGCGGCTCGGCGACGGCACGGTGGTGACCTTCCGCCATGCGCTGCCGCAGCCGCCGCTCGATTGGCCGCTGCGCCTGCTCGGCCTGCTGGCGCTGCTGGCCGTCGTGGTGGCGCTGGCCTCGGCCTGGGCGGTGCGGCGCATGACGCGCCCGCTCAAGGATCTGGCCGCCGCCGCCGATGGCCTGGCGCGCAACCTCGACCAGCCGCCGCTCGAAGAGAAGGGGCCGCAGGAGGTGCAGCGCGCGGCGCGCTCCTTCAACGCCATGCAGCGCGCGCTGAGGGCCTACCTGGAGACGCGCGCCCAGGCGCTGGCCGGCGTCTCGCACGACCTGCGCCTGCCGCTCACCCGCCTGCGCCTGCGCCTGGAGCAGCTGCCCGAGAACGAGGCGCGCGCCGCCATGCAGCGCGACATCGAGGAGATGGACGCCATGGTCGGCGGCACGCTCGACTACCTGCGTGCCGGCAGCGATACCGAGCAGGCGGTGAAGCTCAACCTGGTCGCGCTGCTGGAGGGCCTCGCCGAGGATGCCGAGGCGACCGGCGCAAAAGTCGGTCTGCGCGGTACGGCGGCGCCGCTGACGGCACGGCCGCAGGCACTGCGCCGCTGCCTCGCCAACCTGATCGACAACGCCTGCCGCTACGGCGGCGGCGCGGTGGATGTCACGCTCGCCGACGGCGCCGAAGCGGTGGAGATTCGCATCGAGGACCGCGGCCCCGGCATCCCGGCGGAGGAGGGCGAGCGCGTCTTCGAGCCCTATGTGCGGCTGGAGGCTTCGCGCGCGCGCCACACCGGCGGTGCCGGTCTGGGCCTGGCCATCGCCCGCGCCATCGCCCGCGCCCATGGCGGCGAGGTGACGCTGGCGCCGCGCGAGGGCGGCGGTACGACGGCGTCGCTCACCCTGCCGCGGCGATGAAGGCCACCACCTCGCCGATCACCGCCGAGTCGTGCAGTGCGCCGCGGTGGCCGAGGCCATGGGTGGCGACGAGGCGTGCGCCGCGCCAGTGGCGGGCATAGGTTTCGCCCTCGCCGAATAAATTGTCTCGGTCGCCGATGTCGTGCACGATCAGCGCCGGCTGCGTCAGGCGCGGCGCGACACGCTCGACCTCGAACTCGCTCCAGCGGACGCCGAAGTGGCGCTCGATCTGCGCCTGCATCAGCGCGCGCACGCCCTCCGTCAGCCCGAGGTGGCGGGCGAAGCGGCGCGTGTGGCCGACGATGTCCGCCGCCGGCGCCAGCAGCACCGCCTTCCTCACCTGAGCGCCCTGCGCCAGGGCGTAGCTGGCCGCCGCGCCGCCCAGCGAGTGGCCGATGACCGCCTCGACCGGGCCGAGGTGGCGGAGCAGCGCGTCGAGGGCGGCGATCATGTGCACCAGCGAGGATTGGCGTCCGCCGGTCATGCCGTGGCCGGGCGCGTCGAAACCCACCACCGAATAGCCGCGCGCGAGGAGCGGCGCGACATAGCCGCGCAGTTGCGCGGCGCGGCCGCCCCAGCCGTGCTGAAGAACCACCACGGGATCCTCGGCGCGCCCCCAGCGCCAGCACACCAGGCGGCCGGTGGGCAAGGTGACGCTGAAGGGCGAGGCCTCCTCCAGGGCGTCGAGCTCGGCGCGGCGGAAGGGGTGGCGCGGCGGGGTCATGAACAGCCGCCGCGCCCGCGCCCCGGCCCGCCGCGGCGCGAACGGCACGAGCAGACGGAAGGCCAGGCGGTGGCGGGCAAAATGAATCATGAAACGAACGGTCGTGCTAAATTTGGCGCCAAAAAAAAGCGGCAGGGGCATGTCCATGGTCGCTACTCCTTTCTGCTTGGCTGGTGATCGCGCACCAGGCGCTCGAAGGCGCCGAGAGCGCGGGGGATGGCCTGTTTGTCCCGGAACAGGCGCTGGCTCTGCATGGCGGCGAGCTCGATGCCGACCAGTTCGAAGACAAACTGATCGACGTCGGTGTCCTCGCGCAGGTCGCCGGCCTCCACCGCCAGGCGCACGGCGTTGGCGAGCATCCGCCGGCCGTCGGCCAGGCCGGCGGCGACGGCGTCGCGCACCGGGCCTGGCTGGTCGTCGAACTCGTTGGCCGCCGAGTTGAGCGGGCAGGCGCCGGGCAGGCGGGCCTTCTCGGTCCAGTTGAGCCAGTTGGTCATCAGGGCGCGCAGGCGCGGCAGGCCGCGCCGCTCTTTCAGTGCCGGCTTGAAGGCGAATTCGGCGAAGCGCTCCTGCGCGGCGCGGAGGACGGCGAGCTGCATCTCCTCCTTGGAGCCGAAGTGGGCGAAGAGGCCGCTCTTCGACATGCCGGCCTTGTCGGCCAGCGCGCCGATGCTCAGGCCGCTGACGCCGACCTCGCTGGCCAGCGCGATGGCCTGTTCAAGGATCGCCTGGCGGGTTTCTTCACCTTTGCCCATGGCGGCTTTTTAGCACGAACGTTCGTATTCTGTCAAGCGGAAAAAAGGGGCGCCGCAGCGCCCCTGGATGATTTTCCCTCTCCCTGCCGTGGAGGGGATCAGGGAGAGGGGTCAGTTCGACATGTAGTCGGTGATGGTCACCCACTTGCCGTTCTGGATCTGGCTGACGCGCGACTTCTGGTTGCCCAGGTGCTGGGTTGCGGTGAACCTGTATTCCGGGCTGCCGAACATGTCGCGCGCGAAGGGGGCGCTCTCCAGCGCCTTGACGAAGCTGTCGGTGGTCA
>JAEUNH010000038.1 GCA_016791205.1 Rhodocyclaceae bacterium
TCAGCACCGGCCGCAGGCGCAGGCTGGCGCCCTCGCGCACCGCCTCGCGGATCGACCGGCCCTGGCGGCGCTGGTCGTTGAGGAAGGACACCAGCACGATGCCGTTCAACATCGCCACGCCGAAGACGGCGATGAAGCCGATGGCGGAGGGCACCGAGACGTACTGCCCGGTGAGCGCCAGGCCGAAGACGCCGCCGATGATGGCGAAGGGCACGTTGGCGATGATCAAGGTTGCGTGAGCGAGCGAGTTGAACGCCGTGTAGAGCAGGATGAAAATCAGGCCGATGGTCAGTGGCACGATGACGGCGAGCCGGGCCATGGCGCGCTGCTGGTTCTCGAAGGCGCCGCCCCACTCGATCCAGTAGCCCTCGGGCAGCTTCACCTGGCTCCTGATTTTCGCATCGGCCTCCTTGACGAAGCCGTCCACGTCGCGGCCCTTCACGTCCATCTGCAGCACCGCATAGCGGCTCAACTGCTCGCGGCGGACGAAGGTATAGCCCTCGTCCATTTCCACCGTGGCGACGCGCGAGAGCGGCACCAGTGCCCCGGTCTGGGTGCGCAGCGGGATGTCGCCGATCGCCTGCAGGCTGTCGCGGAAGGCCGGATCGAGCCGCACCTGGATGTCGAAGCGGCGCACGCCGTCGAGCAGCGTGCTGACGGCCTTGCCGCCGATGCCGGCCTGGACCACTTCGAGGATCTCGTCGGCATTGATGCCGAAGCGCGCCGCCTCCTCGCGCCTGACTTTCACCACGATCTGCGGCTTGCCCTTGTTGGCTTCCAGCGAGAGATCGGCCACCCCCGCCACCTTGCCCAGCACCGGCTTGATCTCGGCCGCCAGGCGGTCGAGCGCGGCCAGATCGGGTCCGTAGAGCTTGAGGGCCAGCGTCGCGCGCACGCCGGAGATCAGCTCCTCGACCCGCATCTGGATCGGTTGGGTGTTGCCCAGCACGACGGTCGGGATGGCTTTCTCCAGCGCCTCCTTCATGCGGTCGGAGAGTTCCGGCATGGTGAGCTTCTCCGGCCACTCGTCGCGCGGCTTCACGTCCACCAGCACTTCCATGTAGTTGGCGTCGGTGGTTTCCCCCTTCTCGGCGCGGCCGATGGTGGCCAGCACCGATTGGGTCTGCGGGAATTGCTCCTTCAGCACCGCATTCATCCTCTGCGAGACGCGCACCGATTCCTCCAGCGAGGTGGAAGGAATGCCGGTGACGCGGAACATGATGGCGCCCTCCTGCAGCGTCGGCATGAATTCCTTGCCGAGGAGGGGAAAGGCGGCGAGCGCCGCCGCCAGCAGCGCGCCCGCGGCGACGAAGACCTTCTTCTTGTTCTCCAGCGCCCGGTCGAGCAGCGGCAGGTAGAAACCCTTGACCCAGCGCACCAGGAAGGTGTCCTTCTCTTCCTTGGGCTTGAGGATCAGCGCCGAGAGCACCGGCACCAGGGTCAGCGTCAGGACGAGCGAGCCGACCATGGCGAAGGTGATGGTGAGCGCCATCGGCTTGAACAGTTTGCCCTCCAGGCCGGTGAGCGAGAAGAGCGGCAGGAACACCACGATGATGATGAGGATGGCGAAGGCGATGGGGTTGATCACCTCGCGCGCCGCCTCCAGGATGACATGGGTGCGGTTCGCCGCCTTCCCCGCCTGGTGGGAGAGCAGGCGGAAGCCGTTCTCCACCATCACCACGGCGCCGTCCACCATCATGCCGATGCCGATGGCCAGCCCCGCCAGCGACATCAGGTTGGCCGAAAGATTGAAGTGCTGCATCAGCAGGAAGGCGATCAGCATGGCCAGCGGCAGGGTGACGATCACCACCAGCGCCGAGCGCACCTCGCCGAGGAACAGAAAGAGCACGATGGCCACCAGGATCGAGCCCTCGACCAGCGCGCTTTCCGCCGTCTTCATGGCCTTCTCGACGATGTCGGTGCGGTCGTAGACGGGATTGAGCGTGACGCCGGCGGGCAGCGCCTGCCGGGCAAGGTCGAGCTTGCGCTTCACCGCGTCCACCACGTTCTTGGCGTTCTCGTTGATGCGGGCCAGCGCGATGCCGAGGGCCACCTCCCGGCCGTCGCGGGTGACGGCGCCGAAGCGCAGCGCCGGACCCTCCTTCACCTCGGCCACCTCGTGCACGTGGATCGGCACGCCCTCGCGTTCGGCGACGACGATGTTGCCGATGTCGGTGGTGTCGGCCACCAGCCCCAGGCCGCGCACCAGGTACTGCTCCTGGCCGAGGTTCACGTACTGGCCGCCCACCTGCCGGTTGTTGGCAGCGAGCGCCTCCATGACGGACTTGAAGCTCAAGCCGTACTTGATGAGTTTCTGCGGGTGGATATGCACCTGGTACTGCTTCTCGAAGCCGCCCCAGGTGGTGACGTCGTCCACGCCCGCCGCGGTGCGCAGCATGAGCCGCACGTTCCAGTCGTGCAGGGTGCGCAGGTCCATGGCGGAGAGCTTCTTGTCGGCCGACTCCACCGTGTACCAGAACACCTGGCCGAGGCCGGAACTGTTCGGCCCCAGGCTCGGCTCGCCATAGCCGGCCGGGATGCGCTCCTTCGCTTCCAGCAGCTTCTCGCCGACGAGGCGCCGGGCGAAGTAGATGTCCACGTCGTCCTTGAAGTAGATGCCGACGTAGGACAGGCCGAACAGCGACACCGAGCGGATCTGCTCGACGCCGGGCAGCCCCGCCATGGCGGTCTCGATGGGCGAGGTGAGGAGCTTCTCCACGTCCTCGGCGGCGAGTCCGGGCGACTCGGTGTAGACGTTCACCTGGTTCGGCGTCACGTCGGGGAAGGCATCCACCGGCACGGCAAGGAAGGCGCGCACGCCGAGAAAGACGACGAGGCCGAAGCCCACCAGCACCAGCAGCTTGTAGCGCAGGGAAAGATCGACGATTTTATTCAGCATGTCGTCCCCCTCAGTGGGCGTGGCCTTCGCCAAGCTGAGACTTCATGATCCTCGCCTTGAGGGCGTAGGTTCCCGCCGTCACCACCTTGTCGCCCGCGGCGAGCCCGGGCGACTCGGTATAGACGTTCACCTGGTTCGGCGTCACATCGGGGAAGGCGTCCACCGGCACGGCTAGGAAGGCGCGCACACCGAGGAAGACGACGAGGCCGAAGCCCACCAGCACCAGCAGCTTGTAGCGCAGGGAAAGATCGACGATTTTATTCAG
>JAEUNH010000041.1 GCA_016791205.1 Rhodocyclaceae bacterium
CAGTGGAAGGTGCCGTTCATGTGCACATCGATGACCTGCTGCCACTGCTCCGGCGTCATCTTGTGCAGCATGGCGGTGCGCGTGATGCCGGCGTTGTTCACCAGGATGTCGACGCGGCCCCATTCGGCGGTGACGTCGGTAGCCATCCTGTTCACCGATTCGCGCTCGGCGACGTTGCAGGCGAAACCCTTCGCCGCTCCGCCGGACTGGCGGATGGCGGCGGCGACGGCGTCCGCCGCCTCGGCGTTCATGTCGACCACCGCGACCCTGGCGCCCTCGCGAGCGTAGGCCTGGGCGATGGCGGCACCGATGCCCTGTCCGGCGCCGGTGACGATGGCAACCTTGTCCTTCAGCAGCATTGCGTGTTTCCTCTCAAGACTTCTCTCCGCTTTGTTTTTTCGCCCGAAACGCTTCCAGCGCCCGCTCGAACTCCGCCCGCATTTCCGGCGTCACTGCCTCGCCGCACTCGTAGCAGGCGTTCGTCATGCGGTCGTACCAGCGGCAGCCGCAGTGGTCGCAGCCCAGTTCCGGGGCGCCGGCCGGATTGAAAAAGATCACCGGCAGGCTCCGAGGAAAGCCAGGCCGAGCGAGTCGAGGAACTCCTCGTAGCCGGCGTCCTGCAGCTCGTACTTGGTGCGCATGACGAAGAACATGATGCCGCCGGCGCGGATCTGCCGCTTCATCAGCGGCAGCGTCGCGTCGCCGATGTCGGCGCGCAGCTTGTCCAGCGCCTCGGCCTCGGCGACGAAGAGCAGGTCGACCTTCGCCTCCTGGAAGCCGCGATAGGGCACGATCCCGGCGCGCATGCCGTCCGCCGTGACTTCCCAGCGCAGCATCTCGCCGTTGCCGCCGGCGGCCTTCAGCCCGGCGACGTGTTTGCCGGGCTGGATGCCGGAGCCCTCGCGCGGCACGATGGCCACGCTCGAGCCGGGCACCATGTCGACGAACAGCTCGCCGTGCCGCTCCAGCATGGCCTGCCAGTCATCGAGTTCGCCGAATACGCTTGCAGTCGTCGCGACAGTCATCAGTGCCTTGGAACCGCCAGTTCGAGGTCCTCGACGAACTCGGCCAGCCCGGCTGCCTCGAGTTCGTCCATGGTTTTCAATATATACGGCGACAGGCGACCGCGCCGGATCAGGCCCGGCAGGACGGCCCAGCCGCCTTCGTGCAACGCGACCAGCGCATCCGCGTCGGCCACCAGCAACACGGCCACGTCGTCTCCGTACTGTCCGCTATACTCGCGCAGGTCGGCGTGACAGCCCTCGGCGTCGCTGCGCCAGAGGAGCAGGGTGCCGTGGCGCGCCGCGAATTCATCCCGGCGCAACAGGCCGATCGCCGCGCTGGAAACCGGCATTCCCTCGCGATCCAGCATGGCCTGCCAGCGTACGCAGTCGAGAAAGCCGTCATCCATCAATGCCCTTGCCGACGTGTCGGAAACGGTTCGATATATAGCATGATATGATCAAAAGCTGCAACGTATTGCATCAATAAATCCATAAATGCACAATAATGCACATAATTCCGGGGGGTGGGGCCATGACGCCGACCACAGGAATTGACCTGGCGGCGGTCCTGAACCGTTCCCGACCGGCTCTGGCGCGGGCCATCACGCTGCTGGAAAACGACCGGCCGGGTGCGGCCGAACTGATGGCCGAACTGGCCCCGCGCTGCGGCCGCGCCCATGTCGTCGGCGTCACCGGGGCGCCGGGCGCCGGCAAGTCCACCCTCATCAACGCCCTGATCGGGGAGTTCACGAAGCGCGGGCGCAGCGTTGCCGTCGTCGCCGTCGATCCTTCCAGCCCGATCAGCGGCGGCTCCATCCTTGGCGACCGCCTGCGCATGGACGAACACGGCTCGCGCGACGATGTCTTCATCCGCTCGGTGTCCTCGCGCGGCCACCTCGGCGGCCTGTCGCGCAACACCGGCCGCGTCATCGACGTCTTCGACGCCGTCGGCTACGAGGTGGTGATCGTCGAGACGGTCGGCGCCGGCCAGTCTGAGGTGGAGATCCGCCACTTTGCCGACAGCAACATCGTCGTCTGCCCGCCCGGGCTGGGCGATGAGGTGCAGGCCATCAAGGCCGGCATCATCGAGATCGCCGACCTGCTGGTGGTAAACAAGGCCGACCTGCCGCAGGCCGAGCGCACCGTGCTCGACCTCACCACGGCGACGCAGTTGCGCCACCGCGCCGACTGGAAGGTCAAAGTGCTGAAGACTGTGGCGACCAGCGGGGAGGGCGTCGCCGCGCTGGTCGACGCCATAGGCGAGCACGCCGCCGCCACCGGCATCGGCAAGCGGCGGCCCTCTCCCCCTGCCCCTCTCCCGCCAGCGGGAGAGGGGAGTGTTGGGCAGGCCACCGACGAGGAACTCTTCGCGCAATTGCGCCGCTGGCGCGCCGCCGGCAAGGGCGTGGCGCTGGCCACCGTGGTGAAAACCTGGGGTTCCTCGCCGCGACCGGAGGGCAGCCATCTCGCGGTCGAGGCGGGCGGCGCCTTCCTCGGCTCGGTCTCCGGCGGCTGCATCGAGGGCGCCGTCATCGGCGAGGCGCAGGCCGCCATCGCCGACGGCCAGCCGCGCCTGCTCGAATTCGGTGTCTCCGACGAGCGCGCCTGGGAAGTGGGTCTCGCCTGCGGCGGGCGCGTGCAGGTGTTCGTCGAACGCGCGAACGACGAACGTATCGAGCGCCTGCTCGCCGAGCGCGCTGCCAAGCGCGCGGCGACCGTCGTCACGCGCCTCGCCGACGGCACGCAGGCGCTGGTGGCCGGCGACGAGGTCAGCGGCGAGCTCGCGCTCACCGAAGCGCAGCGCGAGGAGGTGCGCCGCCGCTTGCGCAGCGACAAGAGCGGCACGCTGGAATCCTCCGACGGCACGCTGTTCGCGCGCTGCTATGCGCAGGCGCCACGGATGGTCATCGTCGGCGCCGTGCACATCACCCAGGCGCTGGCGCCGATGGCGGCGATGGCCGGCTTCGAGGTGGTCGTCATCGACCCGCGCCGCGCCTTCGCGACGGCGGAGCGCCTGCCCGGCGTGACGGTGACGACGGAGTGGCCCGACGAGGCGCTGGCGCGCATCGGCCTCGACGCGCAGACTGCCGTGGTGACGCTCTCGCACGATCCCAAGCTCGACGACCCGGCGCTGATCGCCGCGCTGCAAAGCCCGTGTTTCTACATCGGCGCGCTGGGCAGCTCGCGCACCCACGCCAAGCGCGTGGCGCGGCTCACCGAGGCCGGACTGGCCGACGCCATTCCGCGCATCCATGCGCCGGTCGGCCTCGACCTCGGCGGCCGATCACCCTCGGAAATCGCCGTGTCGGTCATCGCGCAAGTCATCCAAAGCAGATACGCCAAATGATCTTCGGCGAATTCCGCTGCGAGGAGGCCGAGGGCGTCACGCTCGCCCACACGCTCAACCTTGGCGCGAAGACGCTGAAGAAGGGTCGCGTCCTCACGGCCGACGACATCGTCCTCCTGAAGGCGGCCGGCATCGCCGCCGTCACCGGCGCGCGCATGGGCGAAGGCGACCTCGACGAAAACGCCGGCGCCGCCGCCATCGCCGCGCTGCTGGTCGGCCCCGACACCGAGATCCGCCGTCCCTACACCGGCCGCTGCAACGTGCACGCCGCGACGCGCGGCGTGCTGCGGGTGGACGCCGCGCGCATCGATGCGCTGAACGCGCTCGACGAGGCCATCGCCATCGGTACACTGCCCGATTACGCGCTGGCGCGGCCGGCACAGGTGCTCGCCACGGTGAAAATCATTCCCTTCGCCGTCACCCGCGAGTTGGTCGAACGCTGCCGCGCCGCTGCCGCCGGCGGGCCGCTGCTCAAGCTGGCCCCGTTGCAGCCGCGCCGCGCCGCGCTGATCCTGGGCGAACTGCCGGGCATGAAGGAGAACGTCTTCCGCGGCACCGTCACCGCGACGCGCAACCGCCTCGAAGGCCTCGGCAGCCGCCTCGCCCTGGTGCTGCGCTGCCGCCACGAGAAAGGCGAATACGCGGCGAAACTGCGCGAGGCGCGGGCCGCCGGCTGCGACCTGCTGCTGATCGCCGGTGCCACGGTGACCAAGGACCGCCTCGACACGGTCCCCGCCGCCATCGTCTCCGTCGGCGGCGCCATCGACCACTTCGGCATGCCGGTCGAGCCGGGCAACATGCTGCTGCTCGCGCACCTCGAAACCGTACCGGTGCTGGTGCTGCCCGGCTGCGCCCGCTCGCGCCGCTCGAACGGCCTCGACTGGGCGCTGCAGCGCCTGTCTGCCGGATTGCCGCTCGGCCGCGCCGAGATCATGGGCATGGGCGTCGGCGGCCTCATCCGCAGCCCGCTCGAACCCGAGGACGAAGAGGAGGGCGAAACCGAGAGCGTGCCCGCCATGCCTGACGGCACGCCCAACGTCGCCGCGCTGGTGCTCGCTGCCGGCCAGTCTTCGCGCATGGGCGGCGCCAACAAGCTGCTCGCGGATGTGGGCGGCGTGCCGATGCTGCTGCGCGCGGCAAACGCCGCGCTGGCCTCGAAGGCTGCTTCGGTGACGGTGGTGCTGGGCCATGAGGCGGAGCGCGCCGAGGCGCTGCTCGCCGACCGTCGTGTGACCCTCGTGCGCAACCCCGATTTCGCCGAGGGCTTGTCCACCTCGCTGCGCGCCGGCATCGCCGCGCTGCCGGCCGAGGCCGAGGCGGTCGTGGTGCTGCTCGCCGACATGCCGCGCATCAGCGCCGTGCAGGTCGACCGCCTGATCGACGCCTTTGAAAGGAGGCAGCCGGCCATCGTCGTGCCGCAGCACAACGGCCGGCGCGGCAATCCCATCCTCTGGCCGCGCGCGTTCTTCGCGTCGATGCAGGGGCTGAGCGGCGACCAGGGTGCGCGCGGATTGCTCGAAGCCAACGCCGGGCGCGTCCGCTACGTCGACATGGACGACGATGCCATCCACGCCGACGTGGACACCCCGGACGGCCTGCGGGCGCTGGAGGCGCGATGAGCTTCCAGCCGGCCGAGTGGCGCAGGCATTTTCCGCTGCTGGCGAACCATCCCGAGCTGCATTACCTCGACAACGCCGCCACCGGGCAGCTCTGCGAGAAGGCCTTCGATGCCGTCACGCTGCATGAGCTGACGCAGCGCGCCAACGTCCTGCGCGGCACCTATCGGCTCGCCGAGCTGGCCGACGCCGCCTACGAGAACGCGCGGCGCCAGGCCGCCACTTACCTGAATGCCGCCAGTCCCGACGAGGTGGTGTTTGTCTCGGGCACCACGGCCGCCATCAACCTGGTCGCCCATGCCTTCGGCGAGGGCCTCAAGACCGGCGACGAGGTGGTGCTGAGTCTCGCCGAGCACCACAGCAACCTGGTGCCCTGGCAGATGTTGCGCGAGCGCCGCGGCGTCGCGCTGCGCTTCCTGCCGCTGGCGCCGGACGGCCGCCTCGATCTCTCGCGCCTCGACGCCCCGATCTCGCCGCGCTGCAAGCTGGTGGCCGTCACCCACGCCTCGAACGTCACCGGCGCCGTCACCGACCTCGCACCCATCGTCGCCGCGGCGCGCGCCGTCGGCGCCCGCGTGCTGGTCGACGGCGCCCAGGCCGTGCAGCACGGCCCGGTGGACGTGCAGGCGCTGGACGTCGACTTCTACGCCTTCTCGGGACACAAGGCCTTCGGCCCCACCGGCGTCGGCGTGCTGTGGGGCAGGAGCGAGGCGCTCCAGGCACTGCCGCCCTTCCTCGGCGGCGGCGGCATGATCGGCCGGGTGACGCCGGAGGGAAGCAGCTGGGCGATGCCGCCGCGCCGCTTCGAAGCCGGCACGCCGCCCATCGCCCAGGCCATCGGCCTCGGCGCGGCGCTCGACTGGCTGCGCGCCCAGCCGTGGCCGGCCATGCAGGCCCACACGGCGGGCCTGGCGCAGCGCCTGATCGCCGAACTCGCCGTGCTGGCGGGACCGACTTTTATCGGGCCGCGCGACCTGAAGCAGCGCCTGCCCATCGTCGCCTTCAATCTTGCCGACATCCATCCTCACGACGTCTGCCAGGTGCTCGACGCGCATCACGTCGCGGTGCGCGGCGGCCACCACTGCGCCCAGCCGCTGATGGACCGCTTCGGCGTGGCGGGCGCCGTGCGCGCCAGCTTCGCGCCCTACAACAGCGAGGCCGATGTCGACGCGCTGCTCGAGGGCCTGAAGGATGCGCTGCGCAAGCTGACATGAGCGACGATCCGTATCAGCAGGCCATCCTCGATCTGGCCAGATCCGCCGACGGCGCCGGCCGGCTGGCGGCGCCCGACGGCCTGGCAAGCGGCGACAGCCCGCTCTGCGGCGACCGGGTGCGCATGGAGGTGACGCTGCAGGGCGGGCGCATCGACGCGCTGGCGCACGAGGTGAAGGGCTGCCTCCTCTGCCGCGCCGCCGCCGCAGCGATCGGGCGCCGCGCCGCCGGGCTCGACGCGGCCCAGCTCGCCGCGCTGCGCGGCGAAGTGGCGGCGCTGCTCGCCGGTCAGGTGCCGACTGCGCCGTCCTGGCCTGAACTGAAGTGCTTCGAACCGGTGCGCCCGCACCGCAACCGCCACGGCTGCGTGCTGCTGCCGTTCGACACGCTGGCCGCCGCGCTGGACAGCGCGCAAGGCGCCTAGCATACGGGGCTGGCCGCCGGCGGAAGGGCCTCAAGCCGGCGGCTCCGCTGCCGTAGACAAAGACTGAGCCCCGATCCGGAGTCCGCGATGTTCAAGCTGCTATGGAGCAATCCCAGCCCGCCGAAAGGCCGCGAGGAGGCGGGCCAGGCGGTGCCCGACGGGGACCGGCTGAAGATGCTGGCCGAGCACTTTCCGATCGGCCGCAAGGTGCGCTATTTCCCCGAGTACCAGCGCGACATCGTCTTCCACACCATCGTCATCGCCTGGCGGGTCAACGACCAGGACATCTATGCCCGCGAGGCGATCCTGCGCGACGCCGAGGGCGCGCCGCAGGCCTTCCTGGTCGGCGAGAAGAAGGCCCGCCTGCCGCTCGACAGGGTCAAGCGGCTGCAGCTGATGGTGCCCGATACCACCGACATGGAGCGCTCGCTCGATTACATCCGCCGCGCCAGCCTGGGCCGCAACGGCCAGTTCGTGCGCGGCAACGCCATCACCCTGATCGCCGCCGTCTGCCGCCAGGGCATTCCCAGCGTGGACACCCAGGTCGACAGCCGGATCCTGATGAAGAGCGGGCCGTTCGCCGACAACCAGATGGTCCTGCTGAGCCCGGACTTCGACACCCTGGCCATCGCCGACCAGCGCAAGAAGGCCCGCGTGCAAGGGCGCATCCCGGCCCGGCTCTATCTGAAGGAGGACGCTCCGGCCGTGGCCTGCCTGCTGGGCGATTTCTCCGACCTCTCGCTGCGGCTGGTGCCGGCACCCGGCCAGGCTCTGCCGGCGCTCAAGCCCAACGACAAGGTGACCGTGGTGCTGGACCTCGGCGATGCCGCCAGCGGCTATCGCCTGCGCGGCGGGGTGTTCCGCTCTGCGCCGGAGGCCTGCGTGATCCGGCTGCGGCAGCTCTACAAGGACGGCGACTACGCCGCGCTGAAAACCATGGACGTCCTCGAGATCAAGACCGGGCTGCTCAACCTGCATGGCTGAGACGGCGCGGCGTCTTGTGCGGCGGGCGGCAGTCTCGGCATAATCGGACCGTTGCGCCTTCGGGCGCCATCGGACCAGGGGGGCGAAGTGGCAGGAAGGTGGGGTTGGCGGCTGGTTGCCGTATTCGGGAGACCGACTTTTCTCCTGCTGCTTGCGTCCCTCGCCGGCTGTGCCACCATCCGCGGCGACTACGTCGCCCAGCCCTCGCAGGCCTTCGACCGGCCGCAGGAGACCGCCCTCGGCCGCGCCTACGCCGCCGGCCAGGCCGAGCGCCCGGGGCTGTCCGCCTTCCGCCTCATCAACAACGGCGTCAGTGCCCTATTGACGCGTGCCGCGCTGGCCGACCTGGCCGAGCGCAGCCTCGACATCCAGTACTACATCTACGATCCGGACGAGACCGGCGCCTTCCTGCTCGAGCGCATCCAGGCCGCCGCCGAGCGCGGCGTGCGGGTGCGGATCATCCTCGACGACTACCTGCTCGGCCTCGACGACGCCAGCCTGGCGCGCATCGACGCCCACCCCAACGTCGAGGTGCGCATCTTCAACCCCTACCGCGACCGCATGCGCTGGTCGCGGCCGCTGCAGATGCTGTTCAACCTCGACCGCCTCGGCCGGCGCATGCACAACAAGGTCTTCGTCGCCGACGGCCAGATCGGCATCCTCGGCGGCCGCAACATCAGCAACCACTACATGGAGGGCGAGGCCGAGGCGAACTTCCGCGACGTGGACCTGCTCGCCTCGGGGCCGGTGGTGGGCGAGGCCCTGCGGAGCTTCGATGCCTTCTGGAACAGCGAGATCGTGGTGCCGGTGGCCGCCTTCGAGGCGCGCCCCGCCGACAACGACGACGCCCTGCATTTCGACAGGCTGCGCGCCGAGGCCGCCGCAGGGCGCGGGCCCTATGCGGAGTACGGCCAGCGCAAGCCCGACTTCGTGCGCCGCCTGCTGGCGGGCGAAGGCATGATCTGGGCCAGGGGACGCGCCATCGCCGAGCCGCCGGTGCGCCAGCGCGAGGGCGAGGCCAAGCCCTCGGCGGAAATCGCCCGCGCGCTGGCCATCGCCCGGCAGAACGCCCGCAAGGAGGTTACCTATGCCGTCGCCTACTTCGTGCCGGGCGAGCGCGGCGTGCAGCTGCTCTCCGAACTGGCCGGGCGCGGGGTGCGCGTCCGGGTGCTCACCAACTCGCTGGCCGCCACCGATGTCGTGGCCGTGCATGCCGGCTACTCGAAATACCGCGAAGGACTGCTCGCCGGCGGCGTCGAGCTCTACGAGTATCGCAGCGACGCCAGGCGGCCCGAGCCGGGCGGCCACCGCCTGCGCCTGGGCAGCTCCGGCTCGGCGCTGCACGCCAAGGTGGTGGTGCACGACCGCAGGCTGGTATGGGTCGGCAGCGCCAACTTCGACCCGCGCTCGCGCCGCCTCAACACCGAAGCCGGCCTGCTGATCGAAAGCGAGGAACTGGCCGAGCGCCTGCTCTCCAGCATCGAGTGGGATTTCTCGCCGCGCAACAGCTGGCAGCTCGGCCTGGAAAAGGATCCGCAGGGCGGCAGCCGGCGCCTGACCTGGAACGGCGAGCGCGACGGCAAGATCGTCAACCTGGCGCAGGAGCCCGACGCCGGCCTGCTGCGCCATCTGGGCGTGCTGTTCTATTCCATCCTGCCCGGGGTGGAGGATCTGCTCTGACGGCCGGCGAAGCGGTATGCTGGCGGGGCGGCTCGAACGTTGTTCGCCGGTCACGATCCGTCCCAAGGAGATATCGATGAGGAAATTGGCCCTGATGCTCTGGCTGGCCCTGCTGGCAGGCGCGGCCCAGGCCCAGCAGCAGCTGGAGATCATCAAGCTGCAAAGCCGCACCGCCGACCAGGTCCTGCCGCAGTTGCGGCCGTTCATCGAGCCCGGCGGCACGCTCTCCGGCATGAACAACCAGATCTTCATCCGCGCTTCCGACGCCAACCGGCGCCAGATCAAGGAACTGCTCGCCGCCATCGACCGGCCGCCGCGACGGCTGTTGATCACGGTGCGGCAGGACGCCGACAGCACGGCCAGCGCGCGCGGCGGCGAGGTGTCGGGGCGGGTGTCCTCGGGCGGGACGGTGATCGAGAGCCGGCGCACGATCGTCGGCGGCGCCGGGGTGGAGGTGCGACGCGGCGGCGACGCGGTGCGCGGCCAGGTCTACGACTCGCGCGGCAGCGGCTCGGAGCGCGTCGCCCAGCAGGTCCAGGTGGTGGAGGGCGGCAAGGCCTGGATCAACGTCGGCACCTCGGTGCCGGTGCCGCTGCGCCAGGTGGTGGTGACGCCCGGCGGCGCGGTGGTGTCCGACAGCGTGGTGTATCGCGACCTCGGCACCGGCTTCAGCGCCGAGCCGCAGCTGGCCGGCGACAACGTCACCCTGACCATCAGCCCGAGCCACGACACGCCCGGCAGCTACGGCCCGGGCAGCGCCAATGTCCAGCGCCTGACGACGACGGTGTCGGGGCGGTTGGGCGAATGGATCAGCCTCGGCGGCTCGACCGAGGAGCGATCCGGCGAGGAATCCGGCACGCTGCGCTATTCCACGCGCGGCGGCAGCACCGGGCGCAGCGTGCAGCTGAAGGTGGAGGAGCTGCCCTGAGCCATCCCGAGGGAGCACGGCCTGGTGCCTCTTCCGCCCCTCGCCTTACTTAGTAAGCCGTGGCGTGCTAGAATGATGCCGTTCAACAGCATGCGGGGTCAGCCATGTCTTCGGTGACGGTTTCGGTGAAGGGCCAGGTGGTGCTGCCGGCTGACATCCGGCGCAAGCTGGGCATCGTCGGCGGCAGCCGGCTGGAAGTGGTTGCCTCGGAGGGCGGCGTGCTGCTGCGCCCGTTCAAGGGCAAGGCGTCGCGCGTCGAGGATGGCATCGGCCTGGTGCCCAATCCGGTCGGCCCGGTGCCGATCGAGGACATGGACGGCGGGCGGATTCTGGCCCGCTTCAAGGGGAAAGGCCTGTGATCGCCCTCGATACCAACGTTCTCGCCCGCTACTATGCCGTGCCGGGCCAGCCGTCCGAGGAGGCGGAACAGCGCCGGGCTGCCGCCTTGCTGGCCTCGGAGCGGGCGCTGTTTGTGCCGGTCACGGTGGCCCTGGAACTGGCCTGGGTGCTGATCGGCCGCTATGAATGCGACCCACCGACCGTCGGCAAGGTGTTCGATCACCTTCTTTCGCTGCCCAACGTCACCACCGAATCGGCCGCCGCGGTGGCGCAGGCGGCGGCATGGCACCGCAAGGGTCTGGATTTCGCCGATGCGCTGCATCTGGCCCGCTGCGGGCATTGCACGGAACTGGCCAGTTTCGACAAGAAACGCTTTGCCAACCGCGCCAGCCGGCTCGGCCTGAAGCCGGCCGTGCGCGTGCCGTAAGCCGTGCAGGATGGCTGATCTGGACAACGTCTTCGCCGCAGACGGCGCCCTGGCCGGCGCCATTCCCGGCTACCGCCGGCGCCCGCAGCAGGTCGAGATGGCGCAGCGCATCGCCGCCGCCATCCAGTCGCACGGGGTGCTGGTGGCCGAGGCCGGCACCGGCACGGGCAAGACCTTCGCCTACCTGGTGCCGGCGCTGATGGCCGGCGGCAAGGTGATCATCTCCACCGGCACCAAGACCCTGCAGGACCAGCTCTTCCAGCGCGACCTGCCGACGGTGCGCGACGCGCTGAAGGCGCCGGCGACCATCGCGCTGCTCAAGGGCCGCGCCAACTACGTCTGCCACTATCACCTCGAGCGCGCCCGCAAGGAGGGTCGCTTCCTCTCGCGCGAGGAGGCCGGCCACATCCTTGCCATCGCCCGCTTCGCCAAGACCAGTTCGACCGGCGACAAGGCCGAGTGCGCTGCGGTGCCGGAGGATTCGGCCGCCTGGCTGGCGGCGACCTCGACGCGCGACAACTGCCTCGGCCAGGAATGCCCCAACGCCAAGGAGTGCTTCGTCATGGCGGCGCGGCGCGAGGCGCAGGCGGCCGACGTGGTGGTGGTGAACCACCATCTGTTCTTCGCCGACGTGATGCTGCGCGACAGCGGCGTGGCCGAGCTGCTGCCGGCCTGCAACACGGTGATCTTCGACGAGGCGCACCAGCTACCGGAGACGGCCAGCCTGTTCTTCGGCGAGAACGTGTCGACGGCGCAGCTGCTCGACCTGGCGCGCGATGCGCGCATGGAGGGCCTGGCGGCGGCGAAGGATTTCGCCGAGCTGCCGGAGGGTGCGCGGGCGCTGGAGAAGGCGGCGCGCGACCTGCGCCTGGCGATTCCCGGCGAGAACGCGCGCTTTTCGCTGGCGCAACTGCCGCCGGCCTTCCACGAGGCGCTGGAAAAGGCCGCAGGAGAACTGGGTCATTTCGGCAAGCTGCTGGAATCGCAAGCGGAGCGTTCGGAGGGCCTGGAACATTGCTGGCGCCGCGCCCAGGAGCTGCAGCTCGTGCTCAAGCGCTGGCGCGACGTCGACGAACCCGGCCTGGTGCGCTGGATCGAGGTGTTCAGCCAGGCGCTGTCGATGAATGCCACGCCGCTGTTCATCGCCGACATCTTCAAGAAGCAGATGGAAGGCCACCCCCGTGCCTGGATCTTCACCTCGGCGACGCTGGCGGTGGAGAGCGACTTCTCGCATTACTGCAGCGAACTCGGTTTGCAAGGCGCCGACACCGGCTGCTGGGGCAGCCCCTTCGACTACCCGAACCAGGCGCTGCTCTATGCGCCGCAGGGCCTGCCCGACCCGAACAGCCGCGACTACAACCAGGCGGTGGTCGAGGCGGCCTGGCCGCTGATCCATGCCAGCCGCGGCCGCGCCTTCGTGCTGTGCACCTCGCTGCGCGCCATGCGCCGCATCCACGAACTGCTCAAGGCGCACTTCGAAGCGGAGGGCTTCGACCATCCGCTGCTGCTGCAGGGCGAGGGGTCGAAGAGCGAGTTGCTGGCGCGTTTCCGCAGCCTGGGCAACGCCGTGCTGGTGGCCAGTCAGAGCTTCTGGGAGGGCGTGGATGTGCGCGGCGAGGCGCTGCAGCTCGTCATCATCGACAAGCTGCCCTTTGCGCCGCCCGACGACCCGGTGCTGGCGGCGCGCATCGAGCACATGAAGCGCGAGGGCCGCAACGCCTTCATGGAATACCAGCTGCCGCGCGCCGTCATCAGCGTCAAGCAGGGCGCCGGGCGGCTGATCCGCGACGAGACCGACCGCGGCGTGCTGATGCTCTGCGACCCGCGCCTGATCACCAAGCCTTACGGCAAACGCGTCTGGCGCTCGCTGCCGCCGATGCGGCGCACGCGCGAGGCGGACGAGGCGCTGGCGTTCTTCGAGACGGAGGCTGAGCGTGTGTAGGATTCGTCATTCCCGCGGAAGCGGGAATCCATGGATCCCCGCTTCCGCGGGGATGACGGGGCTAAGGCGGCGCGTCCATGCTTAAGTGGCCTGACCTGTTCGGTTCCGTCCGCGCCAAGCTGCTGTTGATCGTGCTGCTGCCGCCGGCGATCATGGTGCCGGCGCTCACCGGCCTGCTGGTCTATTGGGGCGACTCGGCTTACGACAAGCTGCTGGTGTCGCGGGTCAGCGCCGAGATGATCACCGCCCACCAGTACATGGAGCGGGTGCTGGAGGCCCATGGCCGCGCCGTCGCCGGTTTCGCCGAATCGGCGCAGCTGGCGCGCGCCATCGACGGTGGCGGTCTGAGGGAATTGTTGCAGAAGACCGCGGCCGGCGAGAAATTCGATTTCGTCCGCCTGCTCGATGCGGAGGGCCGCATCGTCGCCGCCAGCGGCGACACGCCGGCCGGCCGCTGGCAGGACTGGCCCGTGGTGCGCGAGGCCCTCGACGGCCGCGGCAGCGTGGCGATCGACATCTTCAGCGCGGCGCAGCTCGCCGAGGTCTCGCCGCGGCTGGCCGAGCGGGCTCGGGTGCCGCTGGTGCCGACGCCGAACGCCGCGCCCGACCCGCGCAGCGAGGAGACCGGCGGGATGCTGATCCATGCCGCGGCGCCGGTGCGCGGCGCCGACGGCCGGCTCGCCGGCGTGGTGGTGGCCGGGGTGATGCTCAACCACAACCTCGGCTTCGTCGACACCATCAACGACATCGTCTATCCCGAGGGTTCGCTGCCGCTGGGCAGCAAGGGCACCGCCACGTTGTTCCTCGGCGACGTGCGCATCGCCACCAACGTGCGCCTGTTCGGCGGCGACAGCGGCGAATCGGGAACGCGGGCGCTGGGCACCCGCGTCTCGCAGACGGTACGCGACGCGGTGCTGGGCGAGGGGCGCACCTGGCTCGACTCGGCTTTCGTGGTGAACGACTGGTACGTTTCAGGATACGAGCCGGTGCTGGACAGTTTCGGCAGGCGCGTCGGCATGCTCTATGTCGGCTACCTGGAAACGCCCTTCCGCGCCGTCAAGCGCAAGATCCTGGGCGGCGTGATCGGCGTGATCCTGCTCGCCGCCCTGGTCAGCGTGCCGCTGCTGCTGTGGCGGGCGCGGCGGATCTTCGGCCCCTTGGAGCGGATGGACGCGACCATGGCTGCGGTGGAGGCGGGCGACGTTTCGGCCCGGGTCGGCCAGGTGCCAGGGCGCGACGAGGTCGCCCGCCTGGCCGAGCATTTCGACGCCCTGCTCGACACCCTGCACGAGCGCAACGCGGAGTTGTCGCGGCTCAACACCGAGCTGGATTTCAAGGTCATCGAGCGCACCCGCGAGCTGGCCCTGGCGCTTGAAGATTTGCGCGCCGCGCAGAAGCAGCTGGTGCGCTCGGAGAAGCTGGCCGCCATCGGCCAGCTCACGGCCGGGGTGGCGCACGAGATCAATAACCCGATCGCGGTGATGCAGGGCAACCTCGACCTGCTGCGCGAGGAGCTGGGCGCGGCCGCCGCGCCGGTGGGCAACGAGCTCAGGCTGCTCGACGAGCAGATCCATCGCATCCGGGTCATCGTCACCAAGCTGCTGCAGTTCGCCCGCCCAGACGAATTCGCCGGCTATGTCGAGACGGTCGACGCCAACGCGGCGGTCGCCGACTGCCTGGTGCTGGTGCGCCACGAGTTGAAGAAAGGCGACATCGAGGTGGTGCAGGAGCTGCGCGCCACCGGCCCGGTGCGCCTCAACCGCAACGAGCTGCAGCAGGTGCTGATCAACCTGGCGGTGAATGCGGTGCAGTCCATGGCCGCCGGCGGGCGGCTGACCTTCGTCACCGAGGACTGGGACGCCAAGGGCGTGCGCATCGGCGTGCGCGACACCGGCGCGGGCATCCCGCCGGAGCACCTGGCGCGGGTGTTCGATCCCTTCTTCACGACCAAGAAGACCCAGGGCACCGGCCTCGGCCTTTCCATCTCGCTGGCCTTGATCGAGCGCTACGGCGGCACCATATCGGTGGACAGCCGCCTCGGCGAAGGCACCGAATTCAGCGTCTACCTTCTGTCCGAGCCGGTGTTCCGCGAGCAGGAAGGCATGGACACCCTGGAAACGACATGAGCGCCATCCGCCGGGCCGCCCCAAGGATGGCGCAACCAATGACATGGAGCCGCGTAGCGGCGAACGACCGTCACCCCCTTCCTCGGGAAGGGGGAGGGGGGGAAGGCAGCCAATGACAAGCAATTGCGTCCGGACTGCCGAAATTCTCAACCGCGACTGCCAGTGCGTCAGCGTCGACCGCGACACGCTGCGCCGTGCCCTGGCGCAGGGCGAGGACGGCACCGACATGGTCCGGCTGGTCGAGGAGGAGCGGCCGCACCTCTTCGCCGAGGCGACGGTTTTCCTCGGCCAGGCCAGCGTCGAGCGCATGGCCGAGGTCGTCGCCGCCGTGGAGCGGGTGGCGGCGCTGCCGGCCTGGGCCGGGCGGGTGCTGGACTGGGCACCGCAGGCGGCCCGCCATGCCTGCGGTGCGGCCGGCGTCTTCATGGGCTACGACTTCCACCTCGGCAAGGACGGTCCGCAGCTGATCGAGATCAACACCAACGCCGGCGGCGGCCTGCTCAACGCCGCCCTGGCCCAGGCGCAGGTGGCCTGCTGCGAGGAAGTGGCCGCCATCCTGCCCGGCGTGCACCCGAGCCCCACGCTGGAGCAGGACTTTCTCGGCATGTTCCGCGAGGAATGGCGCGCCGAACGGGGCGGGGCGGAACTGCGCCGCATCGCCATCGTCGATGAACAGCCGCGGGAGCAGTTTCTCTACCCGGAATTCCTGCTGTTCAGGAAGCTTTTCGAGCGCCACGGCCTGGCGGCAGCGATCTGCGACCCGTCCGAGTTGCGCTTCGAAGGCGGGGCCCTGCAGCATGAGGGCGAGCGCGTCGACCTGGTCTACAATCGCCTGACGGATTTCGGCCTCGAATCGCCCGGCAACGCCATGCTGCGCGAGGCCTGGCTGGCCGGGGCGGTGGTGCTGACGCCGCACCCGCGCGCCCATGCCCTGTTCGCCGACAAGCGCAACCTGACGCTGCTCACAGACGAGTCGGTCCTGGACGAGCTGGGCGTCGATGCCTCGACGCGGGACGTCCTGCTCGGCGGCATCCCCCGTACGCGGCAGGTGCGGCCGGCGCAGGCCGATGCCCTGTGGGCGCAGCGCAAGCAGCTCTTTTTCAAGCCGGCCGCCGGTTACGGCAGCAAGGCGGCCTACCGCGGCGACAAGCTGACGAAGCGGGTATTCGAGGAGATCCTCGAAGGCGGCTATGTGGCGCAGGCGCTGGTGCCGCCTTCGGCGCGGCGCCTCGGCACGGAGGAGGCGCCGGTGGACCTGAAACTCGACCTGCGCAACTACACTTACCGCGGCCGGGTGCAGCTGGTGACGGCGCGCCTGTACCAGGGCCAGACCACGAATTTCCGCACGCCGGGCGGCGGCTTCGCGCCGGTGCTGACGGTGCCGCGCATCGAAGGGGTTTCATGAAAGTATTCGGATTCGCCGGCTATTCCGGCAGCGGCAAGACCACGCTGATCGAGCAGATCATCCCGCGCTTCGTCGCGCGGGGGCTGAAGGTGTCGCTCATCAAGCACGCCCACCACGGCTTCGACATCGACAAGCCGGGCAAGGATTCCTGGCGCCACCGCGAGGCCGGCTGCTCCGAGGTGCTGCTCACCTCCGACCAGCGCTGGGTGCTGATGCACGAGCTGCGCGGCGAGCGGGAGCCGAACCTGGAGGAACAGATCGACATGCTGTCGCCCTGCGACCTGGCGCTGGTGGAGGGCTACAAGACCAACGACCTGATCCCCAAGCTGGAGGTGTATCGCCCCGCGCATGGCAAGCCGCCGATCCATCCAGAGCACCCGAACATCGTCGCCGTGGCCAGCGACGCGCCGGTCGAGACCGCGCTGCCGGTGCTGGACATCAACGATCCGGACGCGATCGTGGCATTCATCGTCAGGCATCTGGATCTGAAATGAGCCTGCTTTCCTTCGACGAAGCCCTGCAAAAACTCCTCGCCGCGGCCCGCCCGGTGGCGGAGGTCGAGGAGGTCGACAGCGTCGTCGCAACGGGCCGCACGCTGGCGCGCGCCCAGGCCAGCGGCATCGTGGTGCCGCCGCTCGACAACTCGGCCATGGACGGCTATGCCGTGCGTCTGGCCGACGTGCCGACGGCCGGCACGCGCCTGCCGGTGTCGCAGCGCATCCCCGCCGGCAGCGTCGGCGTGCCGCTTGCCGCCGGCACGGCGGCGCGCATCTTCACCGGCGCGCCGGTGCCGCAGGGCGCCGATGCGGTGGTGATGCAGGAGCTGTGCGAACATGCCGAGGCCGGGGTGCTGATCAACCACATTCCGCGACGCGGCGAGAACATCCGCCGCGCCGGCGAGGACATCCGACACGGCGCCGAGATCCTTGCCGCCGGCACGCGTCTCTCGCCGCAGGACATCGGCCTGGCCGCCTCGGTCGGCTTGGCGACGCTGCCGGTTTGGCGCCGCCTGAAAGTGGCGGTCTTCTTCACCGGCGACGAACTGTCGATGCCGGGCGAAGCGTTGAAGCCCGGCGGCATCTACAACTCCAACCGCTACAGTCTGCGCGGCCTGCTCGCCGCGCTCGGCTGCGAGGTGCGCGATCTTGGCATCGTG
This sequence comes from Rhodocyclaceae bacterium, assembly GCA_016791205.1. GTDB lineage: Bacteria > Pseudomonadota > Gammaproteobacteria > Burkholderiales > Rhodocyclaceae > Desulfobacillus. The sequence continues at coordinate 17,591 of JAEUNH010000041.1, forward strand.
CCGGACAGCCTCGACGCCACGCGCGCCGCGCTGCGCGAGGCGGCGGCCGCCAGCGACGTCATCGTCACCAGCGGTGGCGTCTCGGTGGGGGAGGAGGACCACGTCAAGGCGGCGGTGCAGGCGGAGGGCGCGCTCGACCTGTGGAAGATCGCCATCAAGCCGGGGAAACCGTTGGCTTTCGGAAAAGTCGGTCTCCGCGACACGCCCTTCAGCGGCCTGCCGGGCAATCCGGTGTCGACCTTCGTCACCGTCCTCATGCTGGTGCGGCCTTACCTTTTGGCCTGCCAGGGCGCCCGCGTCACGGCGCCGCGCGGGCTGACGATGCGCGCCGACTTCGACTGGCCGAAACCGGACCGGCGGCGCGAGTTCCTGCGCACGCGCATCAATGCCGAGGGCGGCCTCGACCTGTTTCCCAACCAGAGCTCTGGGGTGCTGACCTCCTGCGCCTGGGCCGACGGCCTGGTGGACAACCCGCCGGCGCAGGCGGTCAAGCGCGGCGAGTCGGTGCGCTTCATCCCGTTTTCCGGGTTGATATACTGAATCATGCTGAAAATTCTCTATTTCGCCGGCCTGCGCGAGGCGCTCGGCCAGTCATCCGAGCAACTGGCGTTGCCGGGCGGGATGGGCACGGTCGGCCAGTTGCATGCCCATCTCGCCGCGCGCGGCGGCGCCTGGGAGGCGCTGGCCAAGACCAAGAACCTGCGCATCGCGGTGAACCAGCAGATGGCCGCGATGGACGCGCCGTTGAATGACGGCGACGAGGTGGCTTTCTTTCCGCCGGTGACGGGGGGCTGAGTTGAAGGTTTCCGTCCAGACCGAAGACTTCGACCTCGACGTGGAGTGCGCCGCGCTGACGCACGGCCGCAAGGACATCGGCGCGCTGGCGAGCTTCGTCGGCCTGGTGCGCGACGCCAACGACGGCGCCGGCATCGCGCGCATGACCCTGGAGCACTATCCCGGCATGACCGAGAAGTCGCTGGCGGAAATCGTCGAGCAGGCGCGCGGACGCTGGGACGTGCTGGACGCGACGGTGATTCACCGCGTGGGGGAACTGAAGCCGGGCGACAACATCGTGCTGGTGGTCGTTGCCAGCGCGCATCGCGGCGACGCCTTCGCCGCCTGCGAGTTCATCATGGATTTTCTCAAGACCCGGGCGCCATTCTGGAAGAAGGAAGAGACGCCGGAGGGCGGCCGCTGGGTCGATGCGCGCGAGTCGGACGACGTTGCGGCGGAGAAGTGGAAGGGTCGATAGGTTAATCCCCCTCTCCCCCGGACCCTCCCCCGCGAGGGGGGAGGGGAGAGAGACTTACTGCACCTTGACGCTTTTTCCCTTGCCGGCCCCCGGCATGCTGAACGCGGCAGTCGAGGCCTTGGCGATCTGGTCGAAGGCGTCCTTGGCGGTGCCGAAGGCCTTCTGCATGGCGGCGAAGGCGTCGCCGCTGTTGCCGGGCATCGCGCTCACCGACATCATCTTCTTGAAGTTCTCCATCATCTCCTGGCTGGTGCCGGCCATCTGCTGGCCGAGCATGCGGTTGAACTCGGCCTGGGCGCCGGCCGTCAGGTCGGCCATCTGGCGCATGGCCTCCATCATCCTGGCGGAGGTCTCCTGGGCGAACTGGGTGCGCAGGGCCAGCGCCCCTTGCGGGTCTTTCGCCTCGGTCAGCGCCCGCGCGTTCTTGACGCTCTCCTCGAACAGGGCGCGCGCCGTCTCCACCTGAAGCTCCATGATGCGCTTGGAGTTTTCCAGGGACATCTGGGTCAGTTTCATGGCGGCGTCGATGCTCCTGCGGTGCATTTCGCTGAGTTGCTCGGTGCTCATCATTCTCTCCCGTCAAGGTGAATAAAGCCTGCTTGCAAATGATGCGCCGATTGGCGTGGCTTGAAAACCCCGCTGCCATCCCCATTTATCCGCCAGGGACCATTTCCGGAAGAAAATCATGCGCTTCGACAAATTCACCACCAAGTTCCAGCAGGCCCTCGCCGATGCCCAGAGCATCGCCGTGGGCAACGACCAGCAGTTCATCGAACCGAGCCACCTGCTGCTGGCCTTGCTCAACCAGGACGATGGCGGCACCGCCTCGCTGCTGCAGCGCGCCGGTGCCAACGTGCCGCCGCTGAAGGCCGCGCTGGAGAAGGCCGTGGCGCGCCTGCCCAAGGTGGAGGGCGCCGGCGGCGAAGTGCAGATCGGCCGCGACCTCGCCAACCTGATGAACCTCACCGACAAGCAGGCGCAGAAGCGCGGCGACCAGTTCATCGCCTCGGAGATGTTCCTGCTCGCTCTGGCGGATGACAAGGGCGAAAGCGGCCGCCTGCTGAAGGAGCACGGCCTGCAGAAGAAGGCATTGGAAGCAGCTGTCGAGGCGGTGCGCGGCGGCCAGAGCGTCGGCTCGCAGGAAGCCGAAGGCCAGCGCGAGGCGCTGAAGAAATACACCCTCGACCTCACCGAGCGCGCCCGCCAGGGCAAGCTCGATCCGGTGATCGGTCGCGACGACGAGATCCGCCGGACCATCCAGATCCTGCAGCGGCGCACCAAGAACAACCCGGTGCTGATCGGCGAGCCGGGCGTCGGCAAGACGGCCATCGTCGAGGGCCTCGCCCAGCGCATCGTCAACGAGGAAGTGCCGGAAACCCTGAAAGGCAAGCGCGTGCTGAGCCTCGACATGGCGGCGCTGCTGGCCGGCGCCAAGTACCGCGGCGAGTTCGAGGAGCGCCTGAAGAACGTGCTCAAGGAAATCGCCCAGGACGAAGGCCGCATCATCGTCTTCATCGACGAGCTGCACACCATGGTCGGCGCCGGCAAGGCGGAAGGCGCCATCGACGCCGGCAACATGCTCAAGCCCGCCCTGGCGCGCGGCGAGCTGCACTGCGTCGGCGCCACCACGCTGGACGAATACCGCAAGTACATCGAGAAGGACGCCGCGCTGGAGCGCCGCTTCCAGAAGGTGCTGGTCGACGAGCCGAGCGTGGAATCCACCATCGCCATCCTGCGCGGGCTGCAGGAGAAGTACGAACTGCACCATGGCGTGGACATCACCGACCCGGCCATCGTCGCCGCGGCGGAATTGAGCCACCGCTACATCACCGACCGCTTCCTGCCGGACAAGGCCATCGACCTGATCGACGAGGCGGCGGCGCGCATCAAGATGGAAATCGACTCCAAGCCGGAGGTCATGGACAAGCTCGACCGCCGCCTGATCCAATTGAAGATCGAGCGCGAGGCGGTGAAGAAAGAGAAGGATGAAGCCTCGAAGAAGCGCCTTGGCCTCATCGAGGACGAGATCGGCAAGCTCGGGAAGGAATACTCCGACCTCGAGGAAATCTGGAAGGCCGAGAAGGCCCAGGTGCAGGGCTCTGCCCACATCAAGGAAGAGATCGAGCGCGTCCGCGCCGAGATCGCCCGGCTGCAGCGCGAGGGCAAGCTGGAGAAGGTGGCCGAACTGCAGTACGGAAAATTGCCGCAGCTGGAAGCGCAGCTGAAGGCCGCGGAAAAAGTCGGTCTCCCCGATACG
>JAEUNH010000056.1 GCA_016791205.1 Rhodocyclaceae bacterium
CCGGCGCTGTTCATCACCGCCTTTTCGATCCCCTTCATCGGCGGGGAAATGGCCGGGCTGTACGTCCTGTTCACCCAGGGTTCGCCATTGATGGCGGCGCTGCTGCTGCTCCTGGTCGGGGTCAACTTCCTCTTCTACCGCCTGCTGCAGGCGCCGACCCTGGCCGGCCGCCGCCTGCTCGACGAGCTGGCCGGCTTCCGCATGTATCTGGACGTGGCGGAAAAGGACGAGCTGCGCGTTCGGCGCGGGCCGGAGCGGACCCTCCAGCTGTTCGAGAAATACCTGCCCTATGCGCTGGCCCTCGGCGTCGAGAACGCCTGGGCAGAGCAGTTCTCCGACATCCTCGACCGGGCCAGGGCCACGGGCGGCGCCGACGCCGTGCCGCGCTGGTACAGCGGCTCATCGTGGGACTCGGCGGGCGGCGGTTTCGCCGGCGCCCTGGCCGGCGGCCTGTCGAGCGCCATCGCCTCCGCCTCGAGTTCGCCCGGCAGCAGCTCGGGTGGTGGGGGTGGCGGTTCCTCGGGCGGCGGGGGTGGCGGGGGCGGCGGCGGGGGCTGGTAAGGCAGGCCCCAGTTCCACACCACCCAGCCGTCTTCAGCCCGTTTCATTCCCGGTTTTATCCGTTTCGTCGCATCACGCTCGTCGTCGCGGCCGGAATGCCGGACGATTGACACGTAAGCTCTTTGGTAATAAATTACCGACCAGTCAGTAATTAATTAGAAGCTACTAATGCATTGTCCAATCAAGGAATTGCGCTGGCGCCGGCGCAAGGAGGCGCGTCCTTCCGAGCTGACGGCTGCCGCCCTCGATCTGTTCGTCGAGAAAGGCTATGCCGCCACGCGCCTGGAGGAAGTGGCGGCCCGCGCCGGCGTGTCGAAGGGCACGCTTTACCTCTACTTCGATAGCAAGGAGGCGCTGTTCAAGGCCGTCGTGCGCGAGGGCCTGGTGCCGCTGATCGAAGAAGGCGAGACGCTGGTGGCGCAATCGAATGCCCCGGCGGATGAGCTGTTCCGGGCGATCGTCTCGCGCTGGTGGGAGGCCGTCGGCGACAGCCCGATCGGCGGCATACCCAAGCTGATCTTCGCCGAGGCGCGCAATTTTCCCGAGATCGCGCGCTTCTACGCCGACGAAGTGATCGAACGCGGCAAGCGGCTGATGGCGGCCGCCCTGCGCCGCGGCATCGAAAACGGCGAATTCCGGCCCTTCGATCCCGAGGTCATGGTGCATATCGTCTTCGCCCCGCTGATCATGCGCCAGATCTGGAAGCATTCGCTCGACTGCTGCGGCGTCACCGACGTGCCGATCGACGCCTATCTGCGGGACTACGTCGAACTGATGCTGCGCGGCCTGCGCAGCGATGCCGCATGAACAAGGAGAAGAAACCGTGCGCCGAATCCTTCCGTTCCTAGCGCTTGTCGCGCTGCCCGCGCTGGCGCAACAGCCGGCCCAGCCGCCGATGGTCGGCGCAAAGGGCTTCAAGAAAGTCGCCCTCCATCCGCTGCGCGAGGCGCCGGCCGCGGCCGTGAGCCTGAACGAGAGCCGCCTCTCGGCCGAGGTCTCGGCGACGGTCAAGGAAGTCGCCTTCGATGTCGGCCAGGTGGCGCCGAAGGGGGCGGTGCTGATCCGCCTGGAGACGCGCGACTACGAGCTGGGCGTGGCTCGCGCCCAGGCGGCGCTGGAGTCCTCGCGCGCCCGCGCCAGGCTCGCGGAGCAGCAGCTCAACCGCGCGCGCGAGCTGGCGAAGCAGAACTTCTATTCCGCCGAGGCGCTGACGCAGAAAGAGACCGAGTCCGCCGTGCAGCAGGCCCAGGTCAAGCTCGACGAGGCGCAGCTGGCGCAAGCGCGGCGCAACCTGGAGAAATGCACCCTGCGGGCGCCCTTCCAGGCCATCGTGCGCAGCCGCCAGGCCCAGGTCGGCGAGCTGGCTGCGCCCGGCACGCCGCTGCTGACCCTGTCCGAAGCCACCCGTGTCGAGGTGGCGGCCCAGGTGCCGCCGCGCGACGTCGATTCGCTCAAGGGGGCGGCCGAGGTCCGCTTCGCCGGCTCGGGCGGTGAATTCAAGGTGAAGCTGCTGCGCGTCTCGCCCGCCATCAGCCGCGAGGCACGCACGGTCGATGTGCGCCTGGCCTTCTCCGGCCAGCCGGCGGCGCCGGGCGCCGACGGCCGCATCCTCTGGAACGATCCCGTTCCCCACCTGCCGGCCGAGCTGGTGTCGAAGCGAGGCGCCGCCTTCGGCGTCTTCGTGCTGGAAGGTGCGACGGCGCGCTTCCTGCCGCTGCCCGGCGCACAGGAAGGGCGGCCGGTGGCCGCGGCCATGCTGGCCGACAAGACAATCGTCACCGAAGGCCGCCACGGCCTCGCCGACGGCCAGGCGGTGCAGATCAAGAAATGATTAGCCCCCACGCTCACTTCGTTCGCTGCCCCCCGAGGGGGCGCATGCTGCCTTGGGGCGGCCCGGCGGCATCATGAAGCTGTTCGAAAGCCTTATCCGCAACCACCCGCTGGCGAATATCACCTTCGCCCTGGTGCTGATCCTCGGCTTCGTCGCCTATTCGGCGATGCCGCGCGAACGCGACCCGGAGATCAACTTCAACTGGGTGATCGTCACCACCGCCCTGCCCGGCGCCTCGGCCGAGGACGTCGAGCGCCGCGTCACTCAGCCGCTGGAGGACGCCATCAAGGGCGTCGCCGACATCAAGTTCGTCGCTTCCAACAGCCGCGAGGGCATCGCCTCGATGCTGATCCGTTTCTCGGATATCAGCGAGCGGGTCTTCGACAAGCGGGTGAACGACCTGCGCCGCGAGATCCAGAACCGCGCCAACATCGAGCTGCCGCCGGAGTCCAAGGAGCCGCGCATCATCGAGGTCACCACCTCGAATGGCTTCCCGACGGCGATGGTGCTGGTGACGGGGGCGGCCAACGACGAGCACCTGCGCCTGGCGGCGAAGAATCTGCGCGACGACATCGAGCGCATGCCTGGCGTCGACCGGGTCTACGCCAACGGCCTGAACGATCCGGAGCTGCGCGTCGAGTTCCTGCCGGCGGCGGCCCAGGCGCGCGGCGTCACCGCCGCCGACATCGCCGATGGCGTCGGCGGCTGGTTCCGCGACACCTTCGCCGGCAAGGCGCGCGTCGGCGAGGACGAGTGGCTGGTGCGCCTGGTCGGCCAGGAGGTCGATCCGGCCTACCTGGCGAGGCTGAGCGTGGCGCCGGCCCTCAACCCGCGCGAAAAGGTGCCGCTCGACGCCCTCGCCACCGCCGCCCGCACCCGCGTCAAGCCGGACCGCCTGGCCGCTTCCGACGGCCGCCCCGCCGTAGTGCTCTCGGTGACCAAGAAGAGCAAGGTGAACACCGTCGAGCTGGTGGACAAGATCAACCGCCACCTCGCCGAACAGAATCCGACGCTGGCCAAGGCCGGCGTCTCGGCCCTGCTGATGGACGACCAGACGGTGGTGACGCGCGAGGCCATCGGCGTCATGGAGTCCAATGCCGTGCTCGGCCTGCTGGTCGTCGTCGGCATCTGCTGGCTGTTCCTCGGCACGCGCGTTGCGCTGCTGGTCGGCCTCGGCATTCCTTTCTCGCTGGCCGGCACTTTCGGCGTGCTGCACGTGCTGGGCTACACGCTCAACATCTCGGTGCTGCTCGGCATCGTCATCGCCCTGGGCATGCTGGTCGACGATGCGGTGGTGGTGGTCGAGGCGATCTACTACCGCATCCAGCGCGGCCAGGACTATTTCGCCGCGGCGGTGGACGCCCTGCGCGAGGTGATCGCGCCGGTGACCTCGTCCGTCCTGACCACCATCTCGGCCTTCCTGCCGCTGATGCTGCTGCCCGGCATTGTCGGCAAGTTCATGTTCGTCATCCCCTTCGTCGTCACGCTGGCGCTGGCCATCAGCCTGATCGAGGCCTACTGGATGCTGCCGGCCCACGTCACGGCGTTGCGCCTGAATCTCGACAACCCCTCGCGCATGCAGCGCTGGCGCGCCGACTTCACCCATACCCTGCGCGTGAAGTACGCCCGCCTGCTCATCCGCGTCATGCGCTGGCCGAAGCTCTCCCTGGCCGTGGCGGGCGGCATGCTGATTGTGGCCGTTGCCGCGTTGGCGACGGGCGGCATCCGCGTGCAGTTCTTCGCCATGGATCCGCTGCGCCTCTTCTACGTGAACGTCGACATGCCGGCCGGCGCGCCGGTGGATGCCACCCTGGCCAAGGTGCAGGCGGTCGAGGCGCGCGTGCGCAGCCGGATGAAGGAAGGCGAGGCGCGCGAGATGGCGTCCGTCGCCGGCATCAAATTCACCGACACCGAGCCGCTCTACGGCGACGCCTACGGCCAGGTCTTCGTCTCGCTCAATCCGGGCAACGGCGGTTCGCGCAGCGTGCCCGAGCTGATCGAGGCCATGCGCGCCGAGGTCGAGGCCACGCCGGGCCCGGGCAAGGTGACCTTCACGATCCTCTCCGGCGGCCCGCCGCTGTCGAAGGCGGTGCGGGTGCGGGCGCGCGGCGACGACCAGGCCGCCTTGCGCGCCGCGGCCGACGATCTGCTGCGCATCGTCCGCGCCATTCCGGGCGCGAAAGACGTCGCCGACGACGAGGTGCCGGGCCGGCCCGAGATGGTGCTGGCGCTCGACCGCGAGGCAGTGCGCAACGCCGGCCTCACCCCGGCCCAGGTGGCGCGCATCGTGCGCCTGCACGTGGATGGCGAGATCGTCGCCCTGGCGCGCGACAAGGGCGAGAAGGTCGAGGTGCGGGTGCGGGCCAAGCGCGAGGGGACGGCGGACGTCGCCTCGATCCTGGCCGATCCGGTGGCCCTGCCCGGCGGCGGCAGCACCACGCTCGGCGCCCTGGTTCGCGAGGAGACGCGCAGCGGCCCCGGCATCGTCAAGCACTACAACCTGAAGCGCGCCATCACGGTGGAAGCCGACCTCGACAAGAAGCAGACCGATACGGTCAAGGCCAACCGCATCATCGCCGAGGAATGGCAGAAGGTGCAGGCCGGCCATCCTGGCGTCTCGCTGGATTTCTCCGGCGAGCTGGACGACATCCAGGAGAGCCTCGACGCCATGGCGGTGCTGTTCCTCGTCGGTCTCGGCCTGATCTACATGATCCTCGCCGCGCAGTTCAGGAGCTACTGGCAGCCGCTGCTGATCCTGGTCACCGTGCCGCTGGCCTTCACCGGCGTGGCGCTGGGCCTGATCGTCTCGCGCGATCCGCTGTCGCTGTACACCATGTACGGCGTCATCGCGCTGACCGGCATTGCGGTGAACTCGGCCATCGTGCTGATCGACGCCGCCAACGACCGCCTGAAGTCCGGCATGGGCGTGCTGCACGCGGCAGTCTACGCCGCGCGCCGCCGCGTGGTGCCGATCATCATCACCAGCGTCACCACCGTTGGCGGCCTGTTCTCGCTGGCCTTCGGCCTGGCCGGCAAGTCCATGCTGTGGGGGCCGGTGGCGAGCGCCATCGTCTGGGGCCTCGGCTTCGCCACCGTCCTGACCCTCTTCGTCATCCCGCTGCTTTACTGGCTGACCATGCGCCCGCGCGCACCGCGGCGCGGCGGCCGCTGGCGGCTCTCCTTCGGAAAGCAATCATGAGACACAGGATCCTCGCCGCGGCGCTGGCCGCCGCGCTCGTCGCCGCCGGCTGCTCCAAACCGGAGACGCCGGCCCAGCCGCTGCGCACCGTCCGCGTGATGAAGATCGACGGCGCCGCCGTGTCCGGCGGACTGACTTTTCCCGGCGAGGTGCGCGCCCGCTACGAGAGCCGACTCGGCTTCCGCCTCGGCGGCAAGCTGGTCGAGCGGCGCGTCGACGTCGGTGCCGCGGTGAAAAAGGGCCAGGTGCTGGCGCGCCTCGACGCGCAGGACGCCTCGCTCAACGCGGCGCAGGCCGAGGCCGGCCGCGCACTGGCGGAAGCGGAGGCGAAGCGCTACCGCGAGCTGCGCGAGAAGAACTTCGTCAGCCAGGCGGTGCTCGACGCCAAGGAGACGGCGCTGAAGACGGCCGCGGCCCAGGCCGGCGTGGCACGCAACCAGGCCGGCTACACCACCCTGGTGGCAGACCGCGACGGCGTGGTGACGGCGGTTGAGGCCGAGGCCGGCCAGGTGGTGGCCGCCGGGCAGACGGTGCTGCGCGTCGCCGAGGGCAACGAGAAAGAGATCGTCATCGCCGTGCCGGAGGGCGACGTGGAGAAAGTGCGGGGCGCCGAAGGCTTCGCGGTCAGCCTCAACAGCCTGCCCGGCCGCAGCTGGACGGGCCGCCTGCGCGAGCTCTCGCCCTCCGCCGACGCGGCGACGCGCACCTTCACGGCGCGCATCGGCGTGGCCCAGGCCGACGAGGCGGTGCGCCTCGGCATGAGCGCCCGCGTCGAGGCAAAAGT
>JAEUNH010000065.1 GCA_016791205.1 Rhodocyclaceae bacterium
TCAACCTTCTCATTGCTCAGCAAAGTCTTCCATTCCAAGTGTTGGTGCTCCAGGGCCCGCATCGCGCCGGCGATCGCCAGGCGGTCGTACGAAGGGCTCGGCGCTCCCTGCATATGGTATCCGGGCAGATCGATCCATCGATTGGTCTGAGACGCCATGACCAGGCTTATCGCCTGGGACAACTTGTCCTGGCGTTCGAGCAGAATGACCTTGACGTTCGCCATCATGGGGAGGCCCCAGCCGCCTACGGACCGGAAGGAGCCTAGTTCATCGTGGTGCAACTTAAAGCCGAACACGCCGTTGCTGCTCGAACGGATCCTGGCCAGAGCTTCGGCATAGGCACGCAAATCGCCGTCCCGCAACGACAGGCGGCGTCTGATGATCCTGGCGTTGATTTCGGTGAAATACTCGAGCGGGAAGCCGAGCGCGCCGGTCTGGCGACAGAGGAAGGCCAGCAGGGAGGAACCCGAGCGAGGCGTCGTTGCGACAAGAAATACCTGGCTTGGCCTGCCTTCGTACGGGGGGAAATCGTATTCGGCATCGTAAGAAGGATTGCTGTAGTCCTCGGTCAAAATGTCTCTCGCTTCACATTCACGGGATAGCGGACAAGCGACCAAACCTGCTCGGCCGTGGAGCGGAAGACGACCGTGTCGTCTTTCCAGTCCGGAAAAACGCGGTTTCCATCCGCATCGGCTGCCAGGCCGACCGAAATGCCGTATTCGCCGGCACGGAAATAGTTGGGAAACCGGAACTCGACCAGGCCGCAGTCTCCGTTTCGCGGGCGCTCAATATCGCAGCCTTCGATACGTGTATTGGATCCCATGATTTCCTGATGCCTGTCGTCCCTGACATGGAAAGCCACTGTCAGCGAACCGAGATCCCGCAACACCCTGTAGCGGACAGAGAGCACGACCTCTTCCGCGAGTCCGCACGACCTGTCCTCGCCATCGCCTTTTCCGGCAAGCAGTAAAACATCGGTGATTTCGGCCAGTCTTGCTTCAGGCGCTCCCTCTGCTATTGGATCGAACGGTGCCGAGAATCTTGCGTCTTCAACCGAATTGTCGGCGAAATAGAGATCGCAAGCCCGACCGGCGGAGGAGTCGTCTTTCAAACAGCCTTGGTCGAGATACAAGGCGCGACCGCATGTGGCCTTGACGGTTTGCAGATCGTGCGAGACGAACAGCAGGGTTGTACCACTATCGGCAAGATCCCGGATCCTCTTGTAGCACTTGGTCCGGAAAGCGAAGTCGCCCACCGCCAGCGCCTCGTCAATGACCAGTATGTCGGGATGGGTGCAGGACGCCACTGCGAACGCCAGCCTGACGAACATCCCGCTCGAGTAGGTTCTCACTGGCTGGTCGATGAATTCGCCGATGTCGGCGAAGCCGGCGATGGCGTCGAAGCGCGCATCCATCTCGGCCTTGTCGAGACCCATGATCGCGCCCTGGAAAAAGACGTTCTCGCGGCCGGTGAATTCGGGATTGAAGCCGGCGCCCAGTTCCAGCAGGGCGGAGATGCGGCCGTCCGCCCGGATCGTTCCCGACGTCGGCTTGAGGATGCCGCAGACGAGCTGCAGCAGGGTGCTCTTGCCCGATCCGTTGCGGCCGATGATGCCGACCGCTTCGCCTTTCCTGATATCGAAGGAGATGTCCTTCAGCGCGGCGAACTCGCGGTGGTAGCGCCGCAGGCCGAGGCTGAGGAACTGCTTGACCCGGTCGCCGGGATGGCCGAACAGGCGGTAGGCCTTGGTCAGGTTCCGGGCCGAGATGACGATTTCGTCAGAGGGCATCGGCGAACTCGTCGCGGCTGTGCTGGAAGAAGGCGTGGCCGAGGAGGACGGCGGCGAGGCCGGCGGCCAGCGCCGCGCTCCAGGCGGCCCACGGCACCGGCAGGCCGAAGGCGGCGGCGCGCGCCGCCTCGATCGCGGCGCCGAGCGGATTGGCGTCGTAGAGAAAAGTCAGTCCCCCCGGCACGGCGCTGGCCGGGTAGAACACCGGCGAGAGGAACAGCAGCATCTGCACCAGCAGCGGCACGATCTGCGTCATGTCCTTGATGAACACGCCCCAGGCGGCGAGGAACCAGGCGGCGCCGATGGCCAGCAGCACGACGGGAATCAGCAGCAGCGGGAAGAGCAGCAGGCCGGCGCCGAGGTGGCCGGTCCAGGCCAGCGCGGCGGCGAGAATCAGGAAGTTGAAAGCGGCGTGCACCAGCGCGCTGCCCAGCGGCACCAGCGGCAGGATGTCGAGCGGGAAGATGATCTTCTTGACGTAGGCGGGGTAGCCGCGCACCGCGGCGGAGGCGCGCGAGACGGTTTCGCCGAAGACGTTGAAGACGATCAGGCCGCAGTAGAGGATCAGCCAGAACGGCAGGCCCTCGGCCTGTTGCGGCCAGCGCGTCTGGAAGATGTGGCCGAAGACGAAGGCGAAGATGGCCAGCATGATGAGCGGGCTGAGGAAGATCCACAGCACCCCGAACATCGCGCCGCGGTAGCGCAGCAGCACGTCGCGCTTGACGAGCTGGCCGAGCAGGTAGCGGTGGCGGGCGAGGCCGGCGGCGATGGCGAGGGGGTTGAGCGTGATGGCGCTCATGCTGTATTCAATTCAGATCGCGGGATGACCGGATTTCCGAAGAGCCGGCGGGTGGAAATGACGATGCCGCCGTGGGACATTGCGGCTAGTTCCAGCCTCTCGATTCGATTTCGCCCAGCATGCGGTCGGCCGTTGCGATGAGGACGGCCACGAAGCCGTGCCCTGCCTGCAGCGCATTGGCAACTATTTCCGGGTCTTCGACGTATTCATGCACCATCTGGTTTCTCAGCTTGCGCATGGCCAGCCAGTCATCGACGGAATCGGTGAAATGCAGTCGCTCTGCCTTGTCCAGATTGTCGATCATGGCGGCCGACGTTTCACCCAGCGCAATCAGGAGAAGGGGCAGCAGCTTGTCGCCGAGCGTGTCTTGCAGGCGGCCGAAGCGCCCGACGAAGGCTTCCACGCGTTCCGCCATTTCCGCATCGGTTTCGAGCCTCCTGGCTTGCTCGGCGGTAAATGGCTTCTCGAACAGGCGCCGGTCGGTATGGGCGAGATGCCGGCATTCCTTGCGGATGACGCGCGACAGAAAGGCCAGCCGAAGCCGGAGGCTGGAATCGGCAATCATAGCTTTCGCCCTTCCCTGAGGGCGGCTTCGTGAATGGGCAGGCGCATGAGATTGGGTGCGGACAGGAGGACATCTACCTTGCGACCGTCGATCAGCCGGCTGACCTTTGCCGACAAACGTGCGGCGATGAGTGCGGGCTCGGTCACGGGTTCAGCCAGTTCGATCAGGAGGTCAAGGTCGCCCCCCCTGGCGCGATCGTCGAGCCGGGAGCCGAAGACGCGCACATCGACCGGCATTCCGGCGACTTCCTGTGCCAGTTGCAGGATGCGGGCGGCTTGGCGTTCGGTCAGGCGCATGGCGTGGATTCCATGCGAATGGCGTTCCGCCGGCTCACTGTCGTGGCGCCAACCTCGTCCAGGGTGAGGGGGGCGAGTTCGAGAGGGTCGATGCGCCCGGTCAGGGATTCCGCCGCCTGCCTTGGGCCGAGCAGGGCGATGGCCGGGAATTCAGCCAGGGATTGCCTGAGGCGAGGAACGATTGTTCGCTTGATCATCCTTGTTTATTGAAGCAATGACTTTCAATAGGCACTAATAGTACGCGGGGAAACTGCATTTGCAATAGGCGAGGGCGAGATAGGGCCGAGCGGGCTCTCATGGGCGCTCGGGCAAGGCGCAGTCCTCGCGCGAGAAGGCGTCGACCATGCCAGGCAGATGGGCGAAATCCTTTAGCACGGCGGCGGGCGGGCTGGAAACACCGGCCGCGCCGTAGCCGTAGGCGGCGTGGATGAAATACAGGCCGTTTTCCCGCGCCGCGGCGGCATCCTCGTCGGAATCGCCGACGAAGCAGGCGCGGGCCGGGTCGATGCGATGCTGGCCGATCACGCGCCGCGTCACAGCGGCCTTGGATGGCGCCGGCGGTTCGGTCTCGTCGCGCGAATGGATGCCGGCAAAGTGCCGCGCCAGGCCGAGGGCGTCGAGGATGCGTCGGCTCGGCAGCAGGCGCTTGTTGGTGACGATGAACAGCCGCGATCCGGCTCCGGCCAGTTGCGCCAGCCCGTCGGCGACGCCGGGGAACGCCGTCGTCGCGCGGTAGCCCTCGCTGTCGTAGTCGGCCTTGAAGGCCTCGACCAGCCTGCCGAGCAGGGCGTCGTCCCCCGTCTCGCCGAGGCCGCTCACCTGCCGGAGGGTGACGGCCAGCGGCGGGCCGATCAGGGCGGCCGTCAGCGGCTCGGCCGGCGCCAGCCCGTGCATCGCCAGCACCCGCTCGAAGGACCCCAGGATGCCGGCCGAGGAATCGATCAGCGTGCCGTCGAGATCGAAGAGCAAGTCGGGGGGCATGGCCGTCGTCATCTGTCGATCAGCGGGTTGCCGACGGCGAGCTGGGGAAAGCGCGAGAAGTCGCGGTCCGCCGACCACAGCTCGCGCACGCCGTGACGCAGGCAGAGGGCGGCGATGCGGGCGTCGTGCACCTGCGTGCCGGCGATGCGCGACGATCCGATCAGGCCTCGCAGCAGCGGCCAGTGCTCGCCGCTTTCGGAGAGCAGCGCCAGCGAGGGCGATTCCAGCCAGGCGTCGATCTGGTCCAGCGCGCGCTCGAGCGGGGTGGGCGGGGCATAGATGCGCGGATGCGTCACGATGGCGTAGAACTCGTGCAGGCAGGGCCAGGGAATCGCCCAGGCGGCGCGGCCGGCGGCCAGCCTTTCCAGGCAGGCGAAGGCGCGCGCATGGAAGGGCGAGTCCTCGCGGTGGGCATATACCAGCAGATTGGTGTCGACGGCGATCATCCGCCGCGACCCTCGTAGGCCGTCTCGCGGATCCGCTCCCAGCCGGCGTCCTGCATGCCCGGCTGCAGTCCGTTGCCCTTGAAGCTGGCGCGACGCAGGCGGAAATCGGTCGAGCGCTTCTTTTCGGCGATGACCCCGCGCAGCCCCTGTTCGACCAGGGCCCGCAAGGTAGTGTTCTCCCGGGCGGCGAGCCGGCGGGCCTGTTCCATCAGAGCGTCTGAAATCTCTATTGTCGTCTTCATATGGGTGCCCATATCTGACATGCAACAAAGCCACCATACAGGAGCGCGGGGGGGGGCGATCAACTAGACGAGGTCCGGGCCGATCGTCGCGCGCAGCAGGGTCTCGCCGCCGCCGTCGCGCAGGCGCCGGGTGAACCACCACAGTGCGCCCTTCCTGACGCTCCAGTCGGCGGCGTCGCCGGTAAGCAGCAGCGCCGCCGCCCGCCCCAGGGTGGGCTGGTGGCCGACCAGCACCACGCAGCCGCCGGCTTGCGGCCAGCCGGCGGCGCCGAGCAGGCCGCTGGCGCCGGCGCCGGTGCCGAGTTTGTCGAGCTTCTCGAAGGGCAGCTCCAGCGCTTCGGCGGTCTGCACCGCGCGCAGCGCCGGGCTGACGAGGATGCGCGCGCCCTCCGGCAGGCGCGGCTTCAGCCAGCGCGCGACCTGGCGGGCCTGCTTGCGGCCGCGGGCGGTGAGCTTGCGCCGGGCGTCGGGGCTGCCGTCCTCGGCTTCGGCATGGCGCCAGAGAATCAGATCCATGTTCGCTTCGCTTGCCGCGGTCGATTTGCCAGCCATGCTCAATCCTCCTTCCAGAAACGCCTGGTTTTGCCCAGTTCGGCGATGCCGCGAAAAGTCTGTCTGCGCAGCACGGCGTAGCGCGGCCCATGCCAGCCGCCGACCAGGCTGACCGCCTCGCGCAACGCCGGTTCGTCGTCCAGGCAGCGCGAGAGCAGCGGGCCGGCGCCTGCCAGGTCGTTGAGCGCCCCCAGCCGATCCTGCAGCGCGGCCAGCCGGCGCAGGCGCTTGCCGCTGCCGTCCGGATGCAGCGGCTGCAGGAATTCGAGGGCGTAGCGCAGCCGCTTGACGCCGATGCGCAGGGCGTGCAGTCGCCGCGGGTCGAGGTCGCGCGCGGCGGCGGCCAGGCCCACTACCTTCCGGTGCAGGCGGCGCAAGCGGCGGGCGGCGAACTCGCGCAGCGCCGGCGCGGCCGGGTCGGCGGCGAGCCGCAGCAGACGGGCCTGGCAATCGAGCACGGCGAGGGCGTAGCCGGGTTCGGCCAGCGCCTGCCGGAGATCGGCACGGGCCGCCTGTCGACGGCGCTCGACGGCCGCCGCCAGGGCCGCCAGGCGGGGGTCGTCGGCGAAAGCGGAGGCGGCCGGACCGACGATGGTCTCGGCCAGCACGTCCCAGTCGCGCGCCTCGCCCAGGGCGCGTGCCAGCCGGCGCAGGGACGGCACCACCGCCGGCTCGAAATCGGCCGGCAGCGCCGGCCGGAACAGGCGCAGCGCCGAGCGCAGGCGGCGCAGGGCGACGCGCATCTGGTGGATGAATTCGGAGTCGTCGCCGACCGCCCCCTGGGCGTTCCATTGCAGCTGGCCGAGGCAGGCGGCGGCGATGGCGCCGAAGGCCTCGGCGGGGGCCTGCGCCGGACGCAGCGGCGAGGCGGCAGCCCGCAGCGGGCGCAGCGGCGCGCCTTCGGCCAGGCGATAGCCGCGTTCGGCCTTGGAGAGCGGCGCCGGCGCCAGCGGCAGGTCCGCCGCCAGGATCAGCGCCGGTTCGAACAGGGCCTCCGCCTCGCCCGCCTCGAGTTCGATTTCCAGTTCGGAGAGGGCCTCCTCCCGCCCGCCGGCGAGGATCCGGCCGCGATCGAGCAGCAGCAGGACGCGGTTGCCGCGGCCCGGCTGCAGGCGCCAGCCGCGCCGCACGAAGATCGTCTCGAAAACCGGTTGCAGGGAGTCGCCCAGGCGGTGCCGCTCCAGCATGGCGCGCAGCGCCGGGTCGTCGATGGCGGAGAAGTCGAAGCGCCCCGCGTAGGGTTGCTCCCACTCGGGCCGCCGCGACAGGCCGCCGCTTGCCGTTCCGGCGCATTTGACGGTCTGCAGCCAGCGCCGCCCCTGGCGGCGGGTCCGCAGGGCGATGCCGCGGCGGCGCAGGTCCAGCCCCGGCGTGTCGAAATAGACATTCACCAGGCGCCTCGCCGGCAGCGGCTGCGCCGTGCCGAGCAAGGGGTGTTTGAGGAAGGCGCGCTGTGCCGCGTGCGGCAGGGCCAGCTTGAGTTCGACCTCGGTCGCCATGATGGGCGGATTATCGCCGATGTGGCCCCGGCGCGCCGCTACTGGTAGCGCAGCGCCTCGATGGGATCCAGGCCGGCGGCCTTTTTCGCCGGGTAGAAGCCGAAGAAGACGCCCACCCCGGCGGCGACGGCGAAGGCGATCAGCACCGAGCTGCCGGAGACCACCACCGTCATTTTCGCCAGCGTGTTGGCCAGCGCCGCGCCGCCCACGCCGAGGGCCAGGCCGATGGCGCAGCCGATCACCGAGATGATGATGGCCTCGAGCAGGAACTGGGCGAGGATGTCGCGCTCGCGGGCGCCGATGGCCATGCGGATGCCGATCTCGCGGGTCCGCTCCGTCACCGAGACCAGCATGATGTTCATGATGCCGATGCCGCCCACCAGCAGCGACACCGAGGCGATGGCGCCGAGCAGCAGCGACATCACCCGGGTGGTGGCGGCGGCCGATTCGGCCACCGCGGTGAGGTTGCGCAGGGTGAAGTCGTTGTCGGCGCCCTCGCGCAGGCGGTGGCGCTGGCGCAGCAGCGCCTCCATGTTCTTTTCCAGCGCCGGCATGACTTCGGGGGCGCTGGCCTTGACCAGGATCTGCCGCACCGAGCCCTGGAAGGCGGTGCCGAAGACCCGCCGCTGGGCGGTGGTGAGCGGCATCACCACCAGGTCGTCCTGGTCGCGCCCCTCCAGGTTCTGGCCCTTGGGCGCCAGAATGCCGAGCACGGTGAAGGGCGCCTGGCCGATGCGGAAGGTCTTGCCGACCGGGTCTTCGTCGCCGAACAGGTTCTGCGCCACGGTGCGGCCGAGCACCGCCACCCGGGTGGCGGCGCGCAGGTCGGAGTCGGTGAAGGCGCTGCCCTCGGCGATCGGCCAGGAGCGGGCATCGAAGTAGGCCGGCGCGGTGCCATGCACCCAGGCGTTCCAGTTGTTCGGGCCGCGCACCATCTGCACCGAGCCCCAGTGCACCGGCGCCACGGTATCGACGCCGTCGAGCTCGGCGATGGCCTCGGCGTCGGAGACGTTGAGCGTCGGCGCGCTGCCGCCGCCGCTGCGCACCCCGCCCGTCGAGGTGTAGCCGGAGAGGATCACGAAGATGTTGCTGCCCATCGAGCTGATGGTCTGCGCCACGGAGTACTGCGCGCCCTGGCCGATGGCCATCATCAGCACCACGGCGCCGACGCCGATCACCATGCCGAGCATGGTGAGGAAGGTGCGCAGGCGGTTGGCGCCCATGGCCCGCCAGGCCTCGCGCAGCATGGCGCCTAGCATGGAGTACCTTCCCCCCGCCCCCCTTCCCGGGGAAGGGGGTGACGGTGGCTCGCCGCGCTCGGGAGAAACTGCCGCGTCGGACGATCCTCGACGATGCGCCCGTCGAGGAAGCGCACCAGGCGCCTGGCATGCAGGGCGATGTCGTTCTCGTGGGTGATCAGGACCACCGTGATGCCTTCGTCGTTGAGGGCGCGGAAGACGCCCATGATCTCCTCGCTGGTGTGGCTGTCGAGGTTGCCGGTCGGTTCGTCGGCGAGGATCAGCCGCGGGTCGTTCACCAGCGCCCGGGCGATGGCCACGCGCTGCTGCTGGCCACCGGAGATGCGGCTGGGCAGCGAGCCGGCATAGCCGCCGAGGCCGACTTTCTCCAGCATGGCGCCGGCGCGGGCCAGCCGCTCCTCGTGGCCGATGGCCGAGTAGACCAGCGGCAGCGCGACGTTGTCGGCGAGGCTCATGCGCGGCAGCAGGTTGAAGCCCTGGAAGACGAAGCCGATGGTGCGGTTCCTCAGCGCGGCGGTCTCGTCCTTGTCGAGCGTGGCGACGTCGCGGCCGGCGAGCAGGTAGCGCCCGCGGCTGGGCCGGTCGAGACAGCCGAGGATATTCATGAAGGTGGACTTGCCCGAGCCGGAGGGGCCCATGATGGCGACGAACTCGCCGGGCGCGACCTCCAGGCTGACGTCCTTCAGGGCCGGGAACGGCCCGGCCGGCGTGTCGTAGTCCTTGGCCAGCGACTCGACACGGATGACCGGCTCTGGCATCAGAATGGCCTCAGACGGAAGCTGCTGGAGGACGCGGCGGCGTTGTCCGCGGCCGGCAGGTTCTCGCCGACGACGACCTTGGCGCCTTCGGCCAGCTCGCCGCTAACGACCTCGGTGAACCGCGAGTCGGTGATGCCGATGCCGATCTTCACCGGCCTGAGCGTGCCGCCTTCGATGAGGTGCACCGTGCCGCTGCCGGCCTCGCGGCGGCGCTCGCGCCCGCCCGCGCCCGGCTGGCCGGCCATCCCGGCGGGACGCGCCGTGTCATTGCCGCCGGCCGGCTTGTCGGCCGCCGTCTTGGCGGCCTCGGCCGGCTTGAAGCGCAGCGCGGTGTTGGGCACCAGCAGCACCTCCTTGCGCTGGGCCACGACGATGTTGACATAGGCGGTCATGCCCGGCAGCAGGATCTGCTCGGGATTTTCCACGGCGACCACCACGTTGTAGGTCACCACGTTCTGCTGGGTGGTGGGATTGAGGCGGATCTGCTTGACCTTGCCGCCGAAGCTGCGGTTGGGGAAGGCGTCGACATTGAAGCGCACCGGCTGGTCGACGCGGATGGCGCCGATGTCGGCCTCGGCGAAGGTGGTGTAGATCTGCATCTGCGTCAGGTCCTGGGCGATCTTGAACAGCGTCGGCGTCTGGAAGCTGGCGGCGACGGTCTGGCCGACATCGATCTGACGGTCGACCACCACCCCGGAGACCGGCGAGCGGATCACCGAGTAGCCGAGGTTGGCGCGGTCGCGGTCGTTCTGCGCGCGGGCCAGCTTCAGCTGCGCCTCGGCCGCTTCGCGCGCCTGCAGGGCCTGGTCGAGCTCCTGGCGCGAGACGTATTCCTGCTGGAAGAGCGACTTCAGGCGCGCCTCGTTGGCGCGCGCCAGCTGCACGCTGGCCTGGGCGCTGGCCATGCCGGCGTCGCTCTGCCGCACCTGCGCCGAGTAGATGGCGTCGTCGAGCTCGGCGAGGACCTGGCCCTGCTTCACCTGATCGTTGAAGTCGACGTGCAGCTTCTTCACCGTGCCGGAGACCTGGGTGCCGACGCTGACCAGGGTCACCGGGTTGAGGGTGCCGTTGGCCGAGACGGTCTGGATGACGTTGCCCTTGGCCAGGGCCTGCGTCTTGTAGCGTTTCTCGGGATCGGCGGCGGCCTGCTTCTGGACGACGTAATAGCCGAGGCCGAGGGCGCAGAGAGCGGCCAGCGAGGCGGCGACGAGTTTCGTACGGGTCATGGCGTGCCTTTGCTCCCCTCTCCCGCGCGCGGGAGAGGGGCCGGGGGAGAGGACGGGGAGAGGGAAGTCAGCAGTCCGGCATCCAGCGCGCCCATGGCCTGGGCCAGGCTGGCGCGCGAGACGTACCAGTTGGTGCCGGCCTGGATGCGGCTTTGCCGCGCGCCGGCCAGCGCCGCCTGGGCGGTGAGCAGGTCGAGGATGCTGCCGACGCCGGCGCGATAGCGGCCGGCGGCGACGCGCTCCGACTGGCTGGCGCTCTCCAGCAGTTCCTCGGCGGTCTTCACCGACTGGGTGGCGGTGGCGAGGTTGGCGTAGGCGTTCCAGACCTCGAGCGCCACCTGCAGGCGGACCTGCTCGCGCCGCGCCGCCTGGGCCTCGGCCTGGGCCTCGGCGGCATGCACCTTGTAGCTGGTCGAGAAGCCGCTGAAGAGCGGAATGGTCAAGGTCAGGCCGATGCTCGAACTGTCGTAGCCCGGGTCGCCGGCGATCCGGCTGCGGCCGACGCCCATGCCCAGCGACAGCGTCGGCAGGTGGGCGGCCTTGGCCGCGTCGACATTGGCCCGCGCGGCGCGATGCTGGGCCTCGGCCGCGGCGAGGTCTGGGCGCTTGGCGCGCGCCTCCTCGATCAGGCGGGCGACGTCGGCCTCGAAGCCGGCGCCCGGGGCGGCGGCGGGGAGCGGCGCCAGTTCCAGCGGGCGGGTCGGGTCGACGCCGAGTACGTTGGCGAGCGCACCCTGGGCGGTCTTGACGCCGCCCTCGGCGCCGATGCGGTTGAGCACCGCCTGGGCGTGGGCGGTGCGCGCCTGCAAGCGGTCGGCCGGGGTAGCGGCGCCGACCTGGTAGCGCGCCTCGGCGGCGTTGAGCGACTCCAGGGCGGACTTCTCCGAGAGGCGGCTGGCTTCGAGCGCCGCGCCGGCGGCCTGGCGCTGGAAGAAGGCTTGCACCGCGGCGAGGAACACCGACTGCAGCGTTGCGTCGCGGGTGTGCGAGGCGGCGGCGAAGAGCTGGCGGGCGTTTTCCAGGCTGGCGGCGCGGGCGCCGAAATCGAACAGCACGTAGGAGAGGTCGACGCCGGCCGAGCGCTGGGTGTAGGCCGCCCCGCCGCGCACGGCCTCGTTGCGCAGGCGGCTGACCGAGGCGTCGGCCGAGAGGCCGGGCAGGAAGGCCGCCTGGGCCACGCCGACCTGGGCGGCCTGGACGCGGGCATTGGCCCAGACCTGGCGGGTCTGCGGGTTGTGGCAGAGGGCGCTGTCCACCACTTCGGCGAGGCCGAGCGGCTGGCCGAAATCCGTTGGCAGGCAGGGCGTCGGCGCCTCGGCCAGCCCGCTGACAGGCGGCACGGCGGCGAGGTTGCCGAAGGGGTCGGCGGCCAGCACCGGCGCCGAAGCCAGGGTGAGGATCAGGGGGAGGCGCCGCAGGGCACGGAAAAAGTCGGTCTCCATGACACGGCGAATTCTACCGGCGGATGCCGGGCGGCTCTGTAACGTTTTGTTGCGCGGCCGGCCTCAGCCGAGGCCGGGATTGCCGGCCATGCCGCCGAGCCGCGGCAGGTTGAGCCGGCGCGGGGCGACGACCTTCCTGTCGCGCAGCCAGGCGGCGACGACGTCCCAGATGGGTTCCCCACCTTGCTCCTTGGCGCCCTCGGCCACTGGAGCCCAGCCGGCCACCTTGTAGGTCTTGTTCGCCTCGATCGGCTTGCCGTCGAGGCGCATGTCCTGGATCCGCTTGCCCATCGCCGCGTTCGGGTCGCAGGCGTAGCGCATGCCGCCGACGCGCACCATGTCGCCGCCCTGCTGCTTGTAGGGGTCGGGATTGAACAGGTTGTCGCAGACGTCCTCGAGGATGTCCTTGATCGTCGCGCCGCTCATCTCGGTGAGCGTCGCGTAGGGGTAGGTGATGGCCGTCTGGTCCATCAGGTGCTCGTAGGTGATTGCCTGGCCGGGCAGGATGCTGGTGCCCCAGCGGAAGCCGGGCGAGAAGCCGATCTGCGCGCCCTTCACCTCCAGCATGGCGTCGAGGATCAGCTGGTCCCAGCTGCCGTTGAAGTTGCCGCGGCGGTAGAGCAAGCCCTCGGAGACGGCGAGCTTCTCTTCCAGCTTTGCGCGGTGCGGCGCGCGCACCTTCTCGATGTGGGCGGCCATGTCCCTGTCGGCCGGCAGCAGGTTGGCGAACACCGGCAGCAGCTTGTAGCGGAAGCCCTGGATCTTCCCGTTGCGCACGTCGAAGTCGAGCACCGAGAGGAACTTGCCGTTGGAGCCCGAGTTCATCACCAGCGTCTGGCCGCCGGCGTTCTTCACGACGGAGGGCGCCGGCACCCCGTCGTGGGTGTGGCCGCCGAGGATGGCGTCGATGCCGCTGACGCGGCTCGCCATCGTGTGGTCGACGTCCATGCCATTGTGCGAGAGCAGCACCACGACCTGGGCGCCCTTGCCGCGCGCCTCCGTGACGACCTTCTGCATGTCTTCGTCCTGGATGCCCATGGTCCAGTCGGGGATCATGTAGCGCGGGTTGGCGATCGGTGTGTAGGGAAAGGCCTGACCGAGGATGGCCACCGGCACGCCGTTCATCTCGCGCAGGACATAGGGCTTGAACACCGGGTCGCCGAAGTCGGTCGTCTTGACGTTCTGGGCGAGGAACTCGATGCTGCCGGCGAAATCCTTGTCGACGATTTCCTTGACGCGTTCCGCGCCGAGGGTGAATTCCCAATGCCCGGTCATGATGTCCACGCCGAGCAACTTGCCGGCGTCGACCATGTCCTGGCCCTTCGTCCATAGCGCGGTGGCCGAGCCCTGCCAGGTGTCGCCGCCGTCGAGCAGCAGGGCGCCCGGGCGCGAGGCGCGCAGGCGGTTGACCAGGGTGGCGAGGTGGGCAAAGCCGCCGACCTTGCCGTAGGCCTTCGCCGCTTCGGCGAAATCGAGGTAGCTGAAGGCATGCGCTTCGAGGCTCTTCGGCTTGATGCGGAAGGCCTTGAGCAGGTGCTCGCCGACCAGGTGCGGCGGCCTGCCGCGCGCGCCGCCCACGCCAAGGTTCATGCTCGGCTCGCGGAAATGGATCGGCAGCAGCTGGGCGTGGCAATCCGTGAAGTGCAGGAAATGCACATTGCCGTAGCGCGGCAGGTCGTAGAGCCCATCGACCCTCGGCCCGCCCTGGGCGGCGAGCAGCTCGCGCGCGTCGAGGGCGAAGCCGGCCGCCGAGGCGGCGGCGAGGATCTGCAGGAACTCTCTGCGGTTCATGGACATGTCGGGGGGCCCAAGGAAAGGGAGGCTTGGCGTGGCCAAGCCTCCCGGCGTTGCATCGCGGCTATTTGCTATTGACCGGCGACTGCGGGTCGAGCAGCAGGGCGACGAGATCCTTGATCTGCTGCTC
Source organism: Rhodocyclaceae bacterium (assembly GCA_016791205.1). Lineage (GTDB taxonomy): Bacteria > Pseudomonadota > Gammaproteobacteria > Burkholderiales > Rhodocyclaceae > Desulfobacillus. The sequence goes on from JAEUNH010000065.1 coordinate 13,779, forward strand.
GGTCAGCGCATTGGCGTGGCCGAAGCGGGGCATGGCCGAGCAGAGATTGAAGGCCTTGGCGTTCCAGATCTTGCCGTAGACGTATTTCTGCATGTCTGGCCCGCTGCCGCGCGTCTTGCCGAACTGGTAGAGGCTCGGGCCGAGGGTGCCGAAGGAGGTTTCCGCCGGCGCGATCTGGTGGCAGTTGTAGCAGTTGCCGCCGCCGGGCACGCCGGCCTTGTCGGACCAGGTCATGCCGCGGCCGCTCTGCGCCAGCTTCTCGCCGGCCTTCCAGTCGCCCATCAGCTTGCCGTCGGCGGGATACCTGACGTTGTCCAGCTGGTCCTTTTCCAGGCGGGCGGCGATGTCCTTGGGCGGATTGTCGCCGCTGCGGTTGCAGACGGCCTGCACGCCGTCTTCATGCAGGCGGTCGGTGGTGGCGATGCCTTTCGCCTTGAAGTCGCGCTTCATCATGGCGACGGCCTCGGCGCGGTAGTTGCGGATCTCGTCGGCGAGCGCGGCGGAGCAGGCGAGTGCCGCGGCGGCGAAAACAACGGTTTTTTTCATGGCTGTCATGGTTGTCTCCCCTAGCGCTTGATGCCTGGGCCCTTGTAAACCTGGCCGTTGGCGGTGACCGTCATGTAGGCGAGCAGGGCGGTGATGGAATCCGACAGGTAGCTCGGCTCGGGGAAGCGCTGCTGGCGGAAGCAGTCGTTCATGCGCCACTGCTGGGTCAGCATGAAGCCGCCGGTCATGCGGTAGCCCGGCCAGCCCTGGTAGGCGCGGATAGCTTCGGCCGGTTTCCGCAGGTTCGGCAGGTCCTGCGTGCGGATGCGCATGCCGTCGGCGCCGTGGCAGGAGGCGCAGGAGAAGTCGTAGGGGCCGGCGCGGTAGGCAAAGATCTCCTTGCCGATGTTGTAGGTTTCGACTTCCTTCGGGTGCTTCTGCGGCGCAGCGATCTTCATGTTCCGCGACTGGGCGGCGACATAGGTGATGACCGAGACGTGGTCCGGCGTCTTGTTCACGTTGCTGAAGGGCTGCTTGCGGATGTCCTCTTCCTTGTAGCCGAGGTATTTGATCATGCAGTGGACGACGCGCCGCTCGGCATCCATGACCTGGCCGACGTCGGCAAACCAGCGCGGCATCCGCACGTAGGCGCCCTTGACGACGCCGGCGCCAAGGCCGAGGTCGCACTGCGCCATGGATGCGCCGCTCGGGCCCTTCTTGTTCTTCCAGATGTCCTCGCCCTTGGCCTCGAACAGCTCGGCCGGGTTGTCCTCCTCGAGGACTTCGCGGAATTTCTCGAATTCCTTCGAGATATCGCTTTTCGCCGGGGCGGCGGCCTTCGCCTGGGGCGAAGCTTTCTTGGCGGGCTGCTGGGCGTGCGCGGCCAATGCGGCTGTGAGCGCTGCGACAGCCAGGAGCGTGCTCGTGCGCTGCTTCATGAAGTTCCTCCTTGTCGGTGGTGCGGCGTCGCTTTCCGGGGCGGTCGTCGCCGCCCCGGTTATTCTTTTCAGCTGATCGTTGCTTCGTCGGTGCGCTTTTCGCCCTTGTTGTCCACCCAGTTGATGACAACC
>JAEUNH010000100.1 GCA_016791205.1 Rhodocyclaceae bacterium
TGACCAAGAACTACGACGTCTTCGCCAGCCTGCGCAAGCAGGACGTGTTGCTGCACCACCCCTACCAGTCGTTCAGCCCGGTGGTCGAGTTCCTCGATCAGGCTGTGGACGACCCGGCGGTGGTGGCCATCAAGATGACCGTCTACCGCACCGGCACCGACTCGATCCTGATGGATCTGCTGATGCGCGCCGCCCGCCAGGGCAAGGAAGTCACGGTGGTGGTGGAACTGATGGCCCGCTTCGACGAGGAGGCCAACATCAACTGGGCCTCGCGCCTGGAGGAGGTCGGCGCCCACGTCGTGTACGGCGTGTTCGGCTTCAAGACCCACGCCAAGATGCTGATGGTGGTGCGGCGGGAGGAAGGCGAAGCCGGCAAGGGCGGCAGCGCCCTGCACCGCTACGTGCATCTGGGCACCGGCAACTACCACCCGCGCACCGCAAGGCTGTATACCGACTTCGGTCTCCTCACCTGCAACGAGACGCTGTGCGCCGACGTGAACGAGGTCTTCAAGCAGCTCACCGGCCTCGGCAAGGCCAGCAAGCTCCACCACCTGCTGCTGGCGCCGTTCACCCTGCACGACGCCATGCTCGCCGCCATCCGTGCCGAGGCCGCCAACGCCCGCGCCGGCAAGCGCGTGCGGATCATCGCCAAGATGAACGCCCTGCTGGAGCCGGAGACCATCGAGGCGCTCTACGAAGCCTCGCAGGCCGGCGTCACCATCGACCTGATCGTCCGCGGCGCCTGCGCCCTGCGGCCGGGCGTCGAGGGCCTGTCGGAAAACATCAGCGTCCGCTCCATCGTCGGTCGCTTCCTCGAACACACCCGGGTGTTCTACTTCTATGCCGACGGCGAGCAGCGGATGTATCTTTCCAGCGCCGACTGGATGGACCGCAACTTCTTCCGCCGCATCGAACTGTGCTTCCCGGTGCTCGACCCGAAGCTCAAGCGCCGCATCCTCAAGGAAGGCCTGATGCCCTGCCTCGCCGACAACAGCCAGGCCTGGGAGATGAACGGCGCCGGCGAATACCGCCGTCTCAGGTCGCGCAAGAATCGGTTCTCGGCACAGGAAGCGCTGCTGGCTGAATTGACGGCCGCGCCGGCGAAGGACTGAAATTCCCTAGCCTGAATACGCCGGCAGCTGCATCCAGCACCAGCCAACCAGCCGCTCGGTGTCCTTCCAATAGACTGTCTGCAAATACGAGCAGTCGTTCTTCTTCGAGGCCAGCTCGGCCATCAGGGAAAGGTATTCATGGTACTGGTCGGACGTCATCGCCACCTCGACCGCCGTATCGTCGCGCCAGACCGCCAGCGGCTTGAATCCGCGTTCCTCGCAGAAAGTCAGGGCGCACAGGACGTTGCCGCCAGCCCCCTCGCGGCACACCACCACCGCCTCGGGATACGAAAGGAACAGCGCCGAAAAGCGCTCCGTCCGCGTGCGGACCAGGGACAGGACTTCCGGGCCAGCCAGGAAGGGCCGTTCGGCAAGAAGCGACAACATCACTCACCTCGGATCGTCAGCAGGAACATGCGCACAGCCTAGGCCGACAAGATGACATGGCGATGAACAGGGCGTTCGGGCCAGTCCCGGGCCGGGAAAAGTCGGTGTCCGCCATACGGCGAACGCCTTGGCCGCCAGTCGCCCGTGGCGGGACGGGCTAGCTGCGGCTGGCCCGCTCCACGCCGCCGATCTCGCCGATCAGCTTCAGCGCCCGCTGCAGTTGCGCGACGCCGCTCACCTCGATGGTGAAGCCCATGCGGGCGTTGCCCTGTTTCGACTGGGTCTTCACCGCCGTGACGTTGATCTTCTCGCGCGACAGCACCTCGGAGATGTCGCGCAGCAGGCCCTGGCGGTCCTGCGCCTCGACGACGATGTCGACCGGGTAGAGCGCATCGGCGCCCCCCTCCGTACCCACTCCCCACTCGGCGCTGATGACCCGCTCCGGATTGCGGCCGCTCATGTTGCGGAAGTTGGTGCACGTCAGGCGGTGGATGGAGACGCCCTTGCCGCGGGTGACGAAGCCGGCGATGGCGTCCGGCGGCGCCGGCTTGCAGCAGCGGCCGAGCTGGGTGAGCAGCTTGTCCACGCCGACGATGAGCACGCGGCTGCCGGAGGCGCCGGCCTTGCTGCGCCGGGTCTGGATCTCCGGCGCTTCCGGCGCCGCTTCCGGCGCGCCGCGCAGCGCCGTCTGCAGCTGG
>JAEUNH010000173.1 GCA_016791205.1 Rhodocyclaceae bacterium
CTCGTCGCCGACGGCGATCCGGCCGAGGTGATGAATTCGCCCATCGTGCAGGAAGCCTATCTCGGCATGGGAGTGGCGGAGCATGTCTAGGGAAACGCCGAATAGGTCTGAGATCGTCATTCCCGCGCAAGCGGGAATCCATGCTTCCAACCAGTTACTGGATCCCCGCTTTCGCGGGGATGACGTAATCCGTGCTTCCCTGGAGTTCGTCTCGGAGATGTCGCACTCGTGGGTATTGCGGAGATGAGTTCCCCGATGCTTTCCCTGGCGGGCGTGCACACCCACATCGGGCAGTACCACATCCTGCAGGGCGTGGACCTGACGGTGCCGCGCGGCGAGCTCACTGTCCTGCTCGGCCGCAACGGCGCCGGCAAGACCACCACGCTGCGCACCATCATGGGCCTCTGGCACGCTTCACGCGGCGCGCTCCTGTTCGACGGGCGCGACATCACCCAGGCGGCGACGCCGGACATATCCTGCGCCGGCATCGCCTACGTGCCCGAGAACATGGGCATCTTCTCCGACCTGACGGTGCGCGAGAACCTCCTCCTCGCGGCGCGCGCCGGCGAGCCGGACACGGCGCGGCTGGAGTGGATCTTCGGCTTCTTCCCGGCGCTGAAGAAATTCTGGAACCAGGCCGCCGGCACGCTCTCCGGCGGCCAGAAGCAGATGCTCGCCATCGCCCGCGCCATCGTCGAGCCGAGAAAGCTACTGCTGGTCGATGAACCGACCAAGGGCCTGGCGCCGGCCATCATCCAGAGCCTGATCACCGCCTTTCGCGAACTCAAGGCGATGGAGACGACGATCCTTCTGGTCGAGCAGAACTTCAGTTTCGTCAAATCCCTCGGCGACACGGTGGCGGTGATGGACGACGGCCGCATCGTGCACAGCGGCCGCATGGACGAACTGGCGGAAGACCGCGAGCTGCAGCAGAAGCTGCTCGGCCTCTCACTGGACACGCATCAATGACGACGACCACTCCCGCCGCCACGGCGGATGCCGAACTGCCGCGGCTGCGGCTGGACACGCCGCCGCTGCTGGTGCTGCCGATCCTCGCCCTGCTGGCGCTGCCGCTCGTCGGCAGCTTTCCCACCTGGGTCACGCTGACCATCGCCGGGCTGGCGATGGGCATGATGATCTTCATCATGGCCAGCGGCCTGACGCTGGTGTTCGGCCTGATGGACGTGCTCAACTTCGGCCATGGCGCCTTCGTCTCGGTCGGCGCCTTCACCGCCACGCTGGTGCTGCTGCCGATGCAGGGCTGGATGCAGGCCGACTCGGTGCTGCTGAACCTCTCCGCGCTCGGGCTGGCCATCGCGCTGGCCATGCTCGTCACCGGCGCGCTCGGCTGGGCCTTCGAACGCATCGTCGTCATGCCGGTGTACGGCCAGCACTTGAAGCAGATCCTCATCACCATGGGCGGCATGATCGTCGCCGAGCAGATGATCCATGTCGTCTGGGGGCCGGACCAGATCCCGCTGCCGCTGCCGACCTCCTTCCGCGGCGTCATCCTGGTCGGCGACGCCGCCATCGAGAAGTACCGGCTGATCGCCGTCGCCGTCGGGCTGATCGTCTTCGCGGCGATGTTCCTCGTGCTCAATCGCACCAAAGTCGGCCTGCTGATCCGCGCCGGCGTCGAGAACGGCGAGATGGTCGAGGCGCTCGGCTACCGCATCCGCCGCCTCTTCGTCGGCGTCTTCGTCGCCGGCTCGGCCCTGGCCGGCCTCGGCGGCGTGCTGTGGGGGCTGTACAAGGAGACGCTCACCGCCGCCATGGGCGGCGACATCATGGTGCTGGTGTTCATCGTCATCATCATCGGCGGGCTCGGCTCGGTCGGCGGCTGCTTCATCGGCGCGCTGCTGGTAGCGCTGGTCGCCAATTACACCGGCTTCCTGGCGCCGAAGATCGCGCTGGTCTCCAATATCCTGCTGATGGTGGCCATCCTGCTGTGGCGGCCGCAGGGGCTCTATCCGGTGGCCAAGCGATGACGCTGCACAGACTGCTCTCGGGCGATTTTCCGCGCAGCCGCTTCCTCGCGCTGGCCCTGCTGGCGATCGTCGCCGCCCTGGCGCTGGCGCCGTTCCTGTTTCCCGGTGCGCGCGCGCTCAACGTCGCCGCCACCATCTGCGTCTTCGTCGTGCTGGTGGCCTCCTACGACCTGCTGCTCGGCTACACCGGCATCGTCTCCTTCGCCCACACCATGTTCTACGGCATCGGCGCCTATGGCATCGGCCTCACGCTGCACAGC
>JAEUNH010000181.1 GCA_016791205.1 Rhodocyclaceae bacterium
GGCTCGTCGTCGCCAACCCCATCTCCGGCCAGGGCCGGGCGATGCACCACCGCCACGAGATCGAGGCGGTGCTGCGCCGGCACGGCCTCGATTTCGACTTCGTCATCAGCGAATACCCGGGCCATGCCATCGAACTCGCCGGGCGCGCCGTCGCCGACGGCTGCCGGCAACTGCTGGCCGTCGGCGGCGACGGCACGGTGAACGAATGCGCCAACGGCATCTTCCGCCAGCAGGCCGTCCCGACGGCGGAGGTCGCGCTCGGCGTCATGCCGATCGGCACCGGCAACGACTGGGCGCGCGGCCTGGGCATGCCGAAGGACTACGCCGAAGTCGCCGCGCTGATGGCGGCGGGCGCGAGCCAGCCGCACGATGTCGGCGTCGCCAGTTTCGGCGACGGCACGACGCGATACTTCGTCAACGTCGCCGGCCTCGGCTTCGACGCCCACGTCGTCGAGTCCCTGCCCGACCGCACGCTCGGACAGATGGCCTACCTCGTCGGCCTGGCGAAGGGGCTGTTGAGCTATGACGCCGTGTCCGCGGGACTGACTTTTTCCGGGCGGCGCATCGACACCCGCGCCTTCGTGCTGTTCTTCGCCATCGGCCGCTACTGCGGCGGCGGCATGAACGTGGCGCCGCAGGCCGAAGCCGACGACGGCCTGTTCGACATCACCCTGGTGCAGGAGCTCTCGCGCTGGGAGGTGTTGAAGAGCCTGCGCCGGCTGTTCGACGGCACGCTGCTCACCCATCCCAAGGTGATCGCCCTGCGCGAAGCCGCGGCGCAGGTGGAGGCCGGCCCGGTGCCGGTGGAGGCCGACGGCGAGCTGATCGGCCGCGCGCCGGTGCGCTTCTCGATCCTGCCGCGCGCGTTGCGGGTGCTGGCTCCGGCGGAATAATTTCCTTCCGCGCGGCATAAGGTGTTACACTGCGCGCCGCGTCGGCCATCCATCAGTCAGCTTGCCGCGCGCCGCGTAACTCCCATTCGCGTCTTATCCCCCCAACGAGATCCTGCCCAGACTGATCGCCAGCAAGGCGAGGCTGATCCAGGACACACATCATGAGCTTTACCGACCTCGGCCTGCGCGCCGAGATTCTTCGCGCCATCGCCGAAGAAGGCTACACCGAGCCGACGCCGATCCAGGCCAAGGCGATTCCCGTCGTGCTCGCCGGCCGCGACCTGATGGCCGCCGCCCAGACCGGCACCGGCAAGACCGCCGGCTTCACCCTGCCCATATTGCAATTGCTCAGCACCAAGCCGGCCGCCGCCCGCGGCAAGCCGCGCGTGCTGGTGCTGACGCCGACGCGCGAACTGGCCGCCCAGGTCGAGGAAAGCGTGCGCACCTACGGCCATTTCCTGCCGCTGAAAACCGCGCTGGTCTTCGGCGGCGTCGGCATCGGCCCGCAGATCAAGGCGCTGAAGGCCGGCGTCGACATCCTCGTCGCCACGCCGGGCCGCCTGCTCGACCACGTCGGCCAGCGCACCGTCGACCTGTCGGGCATCGAGATCCTCGTGCTGGACGAAGCCGACCGCATGCTCGACATGGGCTTCATCCACGACATCAAAAAAGTTCTTGCGCTGGTGCCGAAGCAGAAGCAGACCCTGCTCTTCTCCGCCACCTTCTCCGACGAGATCCGCGGCCTGGCCAACGGCCTGTTGCGCGACCCGCAACTGGTCGAAGTCGCGCCGCGCAATGCCACCGCCGACCTGGTGACCCAGCGCGTCTATCCCGTCGACAAGGCGAAGAAGCGCGACCTGCTGATCAAGCTGATCGACGACCACCACTGGCACCAGGTGCTGGTGTTCATGCGCACCAAGCACGGCGCCAACACCCTGGCCGAGAAGCTCAACAAGGCCGACATCAGCGCCGCGGCGATCCACGGCAACAAGAGCCAGGGCGCGCGCACGCGGGCGCTGGCCGACTTCAAAAGCATGAAGCTCAACGTGCTGGTCGCCACCGACATCGCCGCGCGCGGCCTCGACATCGACCAGTTGCCTCACGTGGTGAACTTCGAACTGCCCAACGTGCCGGAGGATTACGTGCACCGCATCGGCCGCACCGGCCGCGCCGGCAGCTCGGGCCATGCCGTGTCGCTGGTGTGCATCGACGAGCTCGGCCTGCTGCGCGACATCGAGCGCCTGCTGAAGAAGCCGATCGAGAAGATCGTGCTGCCCGGCTTCGAACCCGATCCGAGCATCCGCGCGGAGCCGATCGAAAACGGCAAGCGCTCGGGGCAGCGGCCGGGCCAGCGTTCAGGTCAATCAAAGGGCGGCCAGCGCCAGGGCAACGTGCCGAAGCCGGGCGCGCCGCAGCGTTCAGGCAAGCCGCCGCAGCGCGGCAATCCGGCGCGCGGCAACGCCTCCCAGCATCACTCCGGTTCGCGCGGCCGCTGAGGCATCGTCATTCCCGCGAACGCGGGAATCCAGCGGCTTGCGGAATACGTGGATCCCCGCTTGCGCGGGGATGACGGTCCTATTGCACGTTGAGCAGCTTCATCGCCTTGCCCAGGGTGTCCACCGACTCCTGGTGCCTGCCGGCCTTGTGCAGGGTCTCGCCTTCTGCGCGCAGCTTCTTCACTTCAGCCATCTGGTCGGCGGAAAGCTTCGGGTTCTTGCCCATCGCCTCGTCGATCTTCTTCATGTCCATCGGGCAATGGAAAGCGAAAGCCTGGCTGCTGGCCAGGGCGAGGCCGCCCAGCAATGCGAACGTCGTGGTTTTCATGGTTTCTCCTGTCTCTGTGGGGTGCTGCCTTTTCAGGATAGCCAAAAGGTTCTAGAGTGCAAGATGCATACCCAATAAATCTGGCAATAACCCTGACAGACGCATGGCCAACGGCATGACCGACTCGCAAGCCATTTCGATCCGCACGCTCGACACCGGCGGACGGCAGGCCGTCGAGCGCTTCTTCCTCGAGGAGCTGGACGACATTGCCCTCTACTGGCGCTTCTTCCGCACCATGACGCCGCTGACCGTGCAGGCCTATGTCGAGCAGATGCGCTTCGACGGCGGCTGCGTCGTCTTCGGCGCTTTCTACGGCGAGCGGCTGGTCGGCGTCGCCGAACTCTCGGCGATCCCCGGCAGCGAGATGTGCGCGGAAAACCGCCCCGGCGCGCTGTCCTGCGCCGAGCTGGGCATCGCGGTCTCCAACCAGTTGCGCCACAAGGGCGTCGGCCGGGCCCTGCTGGACTACCTCCTGACGCAGGCCTGGGCGCGCGGCCTCAAGCGCATCCAGCTCTCCAGCCTGCGCGACAACCGGCCCATGCTGGCGCTGGCCGAGCGCCTCGGTTTCAAGGCGCTGCGCGAGGAATCGGGCGAGATCGTCATGCAGATCCGCCGGCCGCCGGACTGGCCGCAGGCGGTGATGCAGCAGGCCGCGCCCGCCGCAGGGGAACGAAACGTCACTTGCACCGCGAAGGTGGTCAACGCCCGCTGCTGCTGAGCCTTGCGGCGCAGTACTTGAATTCCGGAATTTTCCCGAACGGATCCAGCACCGGGTTGGTCAGCAGGTTCGCCGCCGCCTCGGCATAGCAGAACGGCATGAACAGCGTGCCGCGCGCCAGCCCCGCATCGGCGCGCGCCCGCGCCGCCACTTTCCCGCGCCGCGTCTCCAGCGTGATGAACTCCCCCGGTTGGCAGCCCAGCACTGTGAGGTCGTCCGGATGCGCGTCGACGTGCGCCTCCGGCTCCAGCGCATGCAGCACCTCGGAGCGGCGCGTCATGGCGCCGGTGTGCCAGTGTTCGAGCACGCGGCCAGTAATGAGCACGAAGGGATACTCGGCGTCGGGCAGCTCCGCCGCCGGCCGGAACTGCGCCGGCACGAATCGGCCGCGCCCGCCGGCCGTCGGGAAGCGCTCGGTGAAGATCACCGGCTGCCCCGGGTCGGCCTCATCGCGGCAGGGATAAGTCACCGCATCCTCGCGCTCGAGGCGCTCCCAGGAAATGCCGGAAATCGACGGCATGGCGCGGCGCATCTCCTCGAACACCGCCTGCGGTCCGGCGTAATCCCAGTCCAGACCGAGGCGGCGCGCGATCTCCTGCACGATCCACAGGTCCTGGCGCGCCTCGCCCGGCGGTGAAATCGCCGCGCGGCCGATCTGCACCGTGCGGTCGGTGTTGGTGAAGGTGCCGGTCTTCTCGGCGAAGGCGGAGGCCGGCAGCACCACGTCGGCCAGCAGCGCCGTCTCGGTGAGGAAGAGGTCCTGCACGACGAGATGCTCCAGCGCCGCCAGGCCGGCGCGCGCATGTGCGAGATCGGGGTCGGACATCGCCGGGTTCTCGCCCATCACATACATGCCCTTTATCTCGCCGCGATTCGCCGCGTCGAGGATCTCCACCACGGTCAGTCCCGGCTGCGGATCGAGCGCCGCGCCCCAGAGTTTCTCGAAGCGCGCGCGCACCGCATCGTCGGCGACGCGACCGTAGTCGGGCAGCATCATCGGGATGAGGCCGGCGTCCGAGGCGCCCTGCACGTTGTTCTGCCCGCGCAGCGGATGCAGGCCGGTGCCGGGGCGGCCGATCTGGCCGGTCATCAGCGCCAGCGCGATCAGGCAGCGGACGTTGTCGGTGCCGTGGGTGTGCTGCGAGACGCCCATGCCCCAGAAGATCATCGCCGCGCGCGCCTTGGCGTAGGTGCGTGCGACGGCGCGGATCGTCCCGGCGTCGATGCCGCAGACCGGCGACATCGCTTCGGGCGTGGCGGCGAGCACGTTGGCGCGGAAGGCCTCATATCCTTCCGTCCGCGCGGCGATGAAAGCTTCGTTCACCAGCCCCTCGGTGACGATGACGTTCGCGATGGCGTTGAGCAGCGCGACGTCGCTGTCGGGTTTGAACTGCAAGGCAAATTTCGCGTGGCGCGCGATCTCGGTTTCGCGCGGGTCCATGACGATCAGCGTGGCGCCGCGCTCCACCGCGTTCTTCATCCAGGTCGCCGCCACCGGGTGGTTCACCGTCGGGTTGGCGCCGATGACGACGATCACGTCGGCGTGCTGCACGTCGGCGACCGGGTTCGATACCGCGCCCGAGCCGAGGCCCTCCAGCAGCGCCGCCACCGAAGAGGCATGGCACAACCGCGTGCAGTGGTCGACATTGTTCGTGCCAAAGCCGGTGCGCACCAGTTTCTGGAAGAGGTAGGCCTCCTCGTTCGAGCCCTTGGCCGAGCCGAAGCCGGCCAGCGCCTGCCTGCCGTCGCGCGTGCGGATGCGCTTCAGCCCGTCGGCGGCGAAGTCGAGCGCCTCCTCCCAACTAGCCGCGCGGAAATCCGCCAGGGTGTTGTCGACCGACTTCGCCGATCCCGGCTTGCGGATCAGGGGCCGCGTCAGGCGCTGCGGATGGTGCGGGTAGTCGTAGCCGTAGCGGCCCTTGACGCACAGCCGGCCATGATTGGCCGGCCCGTCGCGGCCGTCGACGCCGATGATATGGTTGTCGCGGACGCGGTAGGTCACCTGGCAGCCGACGCCGCAGTAGGGGCAGAGGGAGTCGACGGACTTTTCCGCCGCGGCGACCTCCTTCGGCAGCAGCGCGCCCGTCGGGCAGGCGGCAACGCACTCGCCGCAGCCGACGCAGCTGCTCTTGCCCATCGGATCATTGAAGTCGAAGACGATCGCGCCGCGCTTTGCGTAACCGATGACGTCGTTCACCTGAATTTCGCGGCAGGCGCGCAGGCAGCGCGTGCACTGGATGCAGGCGTCGAGCCGCACGGCGATGGCCGGGTGCGAGGCGTCGGCTTCAGGCTGTGCGCGGCGCGGGAAGCGCGGCGCGCCGAGGTTCATCTTCCTTGCCCAGACATCCAGCTCGGAATCGACGCGTGCGGCCTCGGCCGGCATGTCCGACTGCAACAGCTCCAGCACCATCTTCTGCGCCGCCACGGCGCGGGCGCTCTGCGCCTGCACCTGCATGCCGGCCTTCGGCGCGCGGCAGCACGACGGCGCCAGCGTGCGCTCGCCGGCAATCTCCACCACGCAGGCGCGGCAGTTGCCATCCGCCCTCAGCCCCTCCTTGTAACAGAGGTGCGGGATGTCGACGCCGTGGCGCTGCGCCGCCTGCAGGAGGCTCTCGCCTTCCTGCGCTTCGACCTCGCGGCCGTCGAGCGTGAAGCGCACCATGCCCCTCACCCTGCCCTCTCCCCGGAGGGGCGAGGGGAAACCCCGTCCTCCAGCTCATGCGGGAAGAATTTCATCACCGACAGCAGCGGGTTCGGCGCCGCCTGGCCGAGGCCGCAGATCGAGGCGTCCTGCATCGTCTGCGCCAGCTCCTTCAGCAGGCCGGTGTCCCACGCCTCGCGCGCCATCAGCTCTGCCGCCTTCTGTGTGCCGACGCGGCAGGGCGTGCACTTGCCGCAGGACTCGTGGGCGAAGAAGCGCATGGCGTTCACCGCCGCGGCGCGCGCGCTGTCCTGCTGCGACAGCACGACGATCGCCGCCGAGCCGATGAAGCAGCCGTGCTCCTGCAGGGTGCCCCCCAAGGGGGTTTCCTTCGGGGCATCGAAGTCGAGCGGAACGTCGGCCAGCCGCGCCGGCAGGATGCCGCCCGAGGCGCCGCCGGGCAGGTAGGCATACAGCTCATGCCCCGGCAGCATGCCCTCGCAGAATTCGTCGATCAGCTCGCGCAGGGTGATGCCGGCCGGCGCCAGATGCACGCCCGGCTTCGCCACCCGCCCGCTCACCGAGAAGGAACGCAGCCCCTTGCGGCCGTGGCGGCCCTGGGAGGCGAACCACTCCGCTCCGCGCTCGACGATCTCGCGCACCCAGTACAGCGTCTCCATATTGTGTTCGAGCGTCGGCCGGCCGAACAGGCCGACTTCCGCCACGAAAGGCGGGCGCAGGCGCGGCTGGCCG
>JAEUNH010000226.1 GCA_016791205.1 Rhodocyclaceae bacterium
CATGCAGATCGGGTCCATGGCCAGCGCCCGGGCGATGGCGACGCGCTGCTGCTGGCCGCCGGAGAGCTGGCCGGGGAACTTGTCGGCGTGTGCGCGCAGGCCGACGCGGTCGAGCAGCTTGAGGCCGCGGTCCTTTGCCTCGTCCTTGCCGCGGCCGAGCACCTTGACCTGGGCGATGGCGAGGTTCTCGGTGATCGACATGTGCGGGAACAGCTCGAAGTGCTGGAACACCATGCCGACGTGGGCGCGCAGCTTGGGCAGGTCGGTCTTGGGGTCGCCGACGGACGTGCCGTTGACGCGGATCTCGCCCTGCTGGAAGGGCTCGAGGCCATTCACGCACTTGATCAGGGTCGATTTGCCCGACCCGGACGGGCCGCAGACGACGATCACCTCGCCCTTCTCGACCCGGGTGGAGCATTCCGCCAGCACCTGGAACTCGCCGTACCACTTGCCGACGTTGTTCATTTCGATCATGGCCACGCTCGATTCTCCTCAGCGGATGATGGCGATGCGTTGCTGGAGTCTTTTGACCAGCATCGACAGGCTGAAACAGATGATGAAGTAGAGCACCGCCGCAACCAGGTAAGTTTCCACCGGGCGGTTGAAGTTCTTGCCGGCGACCTCGAAGCCCTTGAGCAGGTCGTAGGCGCCGATGGCGTACACCAGCGAGGTGTCCTGGAACAGGATGATGGTCTGGGTCAGCAGCACCGGCAGCATGTTGCGGAAGGCCTGTGGCAGCACGATCAGCCGCATGGTCTGGCCGTAGGTCATGCCCAGGGCGAAGCCGGCGGCGACCTGTCCGCGGGCGACGCTCTGGATGCCGGCGCGCATGATTTCCGAATAGTAGGCGGCTTCGAACAGGGTGAAGGTGATGATGGCCGACATTTCAGCGCCGAGCGGGCGGCCGATGACCATCGGGATGAGCAGGAAGAACCACAGGATCACCATCACCAGCGGGACGCTGCGCATGGTATTCACGTAGCCGGCGGCAGGCAGGATCAGCCAGGGCTTGCTGGACAGGCGCATCAACGCCAGCAGCGTGCCCAGCGCAATGCCGCCGAGCATGGCGATGAAGGTGAGTTGCAGAGAGAAAATAAAGCCCTTGACGATATAGCCGGAAACGACGGCCGGGGTGAGGAAGGCGAAGTCGAGGTTGAGCATCATCACTTGCCGCCCCCCAGCATGCCCGGCAGGCGAACGCGCTGCTCGACATAATGCAGCACCCGGTTGATGGTGAAGGCGGTGATGAAATACAGGCCGGTGACGGCGAGATAGATCTCGACGCCGCGCGAGGTCTCCTCCTGCGCCTGCAGGGCGAACAGGGTCAGCTCGGAAATGCTCACGGCGAAGGCCACCGACGAGTTCTTGACGATGTTCATCGACTCGCTGGTGAGCGGCGGGATGACGATGCGGAAGGCCATCGGCAGCAGCACATGGCGGTAGGTCTGCGGCAAGGTGAAGCCGAGGGCGAGTCCCGCCATGCGCTGGCCGCGCGGCAGCGACTGGATGCCGGCGCGCACCTGCTCGGAGATGCGCGCCGAGGTGAACAGGCCGAGCCCGATGAACGCCAGCACGAAGCCCGGCAGCTGCTTCAGCGGCGGCACCAGTGCCGGCACGACGAAGTACCAGAGGAACAGCTGGACGATCAGCGGCACGTTGCGGAACAGCTCGGTCCACGTATCGCCCAGCAGCACCAGCCCCTTGTGCGGCGTGGTGCGCAGGATGCCCATCAGGATGCCGAAGGCCATCGCCACCACCAGCGCCAGCAGGGCCAGCGCCACCGCGGCGCCCCAGCCCTGCAGCAGCCAGTGCAGGTAGGTGGTGTCGCCGCTGGCCGACTTCAGGCAGTTGGCGACCAACTCCTTGTCGATCGTGTCGCGGCAGAAGGT
>JAEUNH010000228.1 GCA_016791205.1 Rhodocyclaceae bacterium
GGTTGGGCGCGAACATGAAGCCCATGCCGGTGGCGCGGATGCACTCGGCCACCTGCGGCGCGGTGAGGTCGATGCGGGCGCCGAGCGCCTCCAGCACGTCGGCCGAGCCTGATTTCGAGGACACGCTGCGATTGCCGTGCTTGGCCACCGTGGCGCCGGCCGCCGCGGCGACGAAGGCGGAGGCGGTGGAGATGTTGAAGGTGTGGGCGGAGTCGCCGCCGGTGCCGACGATGTCCACGAAATTAGGGTTGTGCGGCGTCTCGACGCGGGTGCACAGCTCGCGCATGACCCTGGCCGCGGCAGAGATCTCGCCGATGGTCTCCTTCTTGACGCGCAGGCCGGTAAGGATGGCGGCGGTCATCAGCGGCGTGATGTTGCCGCCCATGATCTGCCGCATGAGATGCAGCATCTCGTCGTGAAAAATCTCTCGGTGCTCGATGGTGCGCTGCAAGGCTTCCTGTGGGGTGATCATGGGGGAATCCTTTAATTTTCCGAAAACCAGTTCTGAAGTTTGAGGCCGGAAAAATGCCTGAAATCGGCCGTATTGCGTGTCACCAGCGTGAGGCCATTCACTTGGGCGATGGCGGCGATCTGCCCGTCCACAAAGGGTGCCGTCCAGCCTGCGGCCGCCAGTCGCGCACGCTCTCGGGCATGCCATTCCGCGGCTTCGGCCGCATAGGGAAGCACCGGCAGCTCGGCCCGAGCCAGCGACTCGATGTAGGCGGCTATGGCGGATTGCTTGCGCGAAGGCGGCATCAACGCCAGACCGTGGTGCAATTCATGCCAGGACACGGCGGATGTGGCGATCCGGTCGCCATGCCGCCGCAATTGCGACAGGACCCTGGCGTCGGGCGTGGCGCGTGTCACTTCAGAGAGAATATTGGTGTCCAGCAGATAACGCAGACTCAGGGCCGCCATACGTTCCTGCCGGCCGAGGAGTCTCGCGCGGGAAGCCAATCAGCATCGTCGAGGCTGGCGCCGTGTTCCCGCCGGAAAGCGTCGATCGCCGCGGCAACGGCACGGCGCTGCGGCGCCAGCCGGGCAAACTCGCTGGCCGACACGACTACAGCAACCGGACGACCGCGGCGCGACAGCGTCACCGGTCGGCCGGCTTCGGCTTCACGTACCACGCCCGAAAGATCGTTACGGGCCTCGGCAATCGAATAGGTTTTATCCACGTTTCCGCCCAAATGGCTATTTAGATAGCCATATTATCCGGCGTTCCTAGCGGCCCTGCAAGAAGTTCTTCAAGAGGCGATGGCCGTGCTCGGTGCGGATCGATTCGGGGTGGAACTGCACGCCCTCGACCTGAAAATCCTTGTGGCGCACACCCATGATCTCACCGTCGTCGGTCCAGGCGGTCACTTCCAGGCAGGCCGGCAGCGAGGCACGCTCGATGGCTAGCGAGTGGTAGCGGGTGGCGGTGAAGGGATCTGGCAGGCCGCGGAAGACACCTGCGGCGGCATGGTGTACCGGCGAGGTCTTGCCGTGCATGAGCTGCTTGGCATGCATGATCTTGCCGCCGAAGGCCGCGCCGATGCTCTGGTGGCCGAGGCAGACGCCGAGCAGCGGAATCTTGCCGGCGAAGGCCTGGATCGCCGCCACCGAGATGCCGGCCTCGGCCGGCGAACAGGGGCCGGGGGAGACGACGAGGCGATCCGGTTTCAATGAGGCAATTTCTTTGACCGTGATCTCGTCGTTGCGGAAGACGCGCACGTCCTCGCCCAACTCGCCGAAATACTGCACGAGGTTGTAGGTGAAGGAGTCGTAGTTGTCGATCATCAGCAGCATGGCCGGCCTCACTCGAATCGCGTGTCGAGGCCGGACTCTGCCATCTCGGCGGCGCGCAGCTGGGCGAGGGCCTTGTTTTGCGTCTCCTGCCACTCGGCGGCCGGGTCGGAATCGGCGACGATGCCGGCGCCGGCCTGGACATGGATGCGGCCGTCCTTGATCACGGCGGTGCGGATGGCAATGGCGAGATCCATGTCGCCGTGGAAGCCGAGGTAGCCGACCGCGCCGGCGTAGATGCCGCGCTTGACCGGCTCCAGCTCGTCGATGATCTCCATGGCGCGCACCTTGGGCGCGCCGGAGACCGTGCCGGCCGGGAAGGCGGCGCGCAGCACCGCCAGGGCGTCGAGTTCCGGCTTCAGCTTCCCTTCCACGTTGGAGACGATGTGCATCACGTGCGAGTAGCGCTCGATGACGAACTGCTCGGTGACCTTGACGCTGCCGGTCTGGGCGACGCGGCCGACGTCGTTGCGGCCGAGGTCGAGCAGCATCAGGTGCTCGGCGCGCTCCTTCTCGTCGGCCAGCAGCTCGGCGGCGAGCGCCTCGTCCTCCTCGACGGTCTTGCCGCGCTTGCGGGTGCCGGCGATCGGCCGCAGGGTGACGTTGCCGTCCTCCAGCCGCACCAGGATCTCCGGCGAGGCGCCGACGACGTGGAAGTCCTCGAAGTCGAAGTAGAACATGTAGGGCGAGGGATTAAGGGTGCGCAGGGCGCGGTAGAGCGCCAGCGGCGTGGCGGCATAGGGCTTCGACATGCGCTGCGAGAGCACCACCTGCATGATGTCGCCGTCGACGATGTACTGCTTGGCGCGCGCCACAGCCTGCTTGAACGGTTCCTCGCCGAAGGAGGAAGTGGCGGCCTGCGGCGTCGCGGGCCGCTCTTCCGGAATGGCGACCGGCTCGCGCAGCCGGGCCAGCAGTTCCTTCAGCCGCGCCTGGGCGCGCTTGTACGCGCCGGGCACGCCGGGCTCGGCGTACACCACCAGCGTCAGCTTGCCGGAGAGGTTGTCGACGACGGCGATCTCCTCGGAGAGCAGCAGCAGGACGTCGGGCGTGCCGAGCTCGTCGGGTTTCTGCGCCTGCGCCAGCTTCGGCTCGATATAGCGCACCGTGTCGTAGCCGAAGCTGCCGACCAGGCCGCCGCAGAAGCGCGGCAGGCCGGCGCGCGGCGCCAACCGAAAGCGGGCCATGAATTCGCCGACGAAGGCCAGCGGATCGCAGTCGTCGCGCCGCTCGGCGATGCGGTGGCCGGTGAGCACCATGACGCTGCGGCCATAGGCGACGATGCGCGTCGGCGCCGAGAGGCCGATGAAGGAGTAGCGGCCGAAGCGCTCGCCGCCCTGCACGGATTCGAGCAGGTAGGTGTACGCGCGGTCGGCCAGCTTGAGGTAGATCGAGAGGGGGGTGTCGAGGTCGGCGAAGGTTTCCAGGGTCACCGGAATGCGGTTGTAGCCCTGGGCGGCCAGCGCGTTGAATTCGGCTTCGGTCATTGTGACTCCACTGCTTGAACTGCGGGAAAAACGCAGGCATGCGCCTGCAGCTTGCACGACTCAGTCAGGCAAGCGACGCCAGGGCCAGGCCTCCCCGCCGACGGCGAACTTCTTCACGCGTTTCAAGTTCAGATGGAGCACGATTCCCTCATCCTAACCCTCCCCGCGGGGGAGAGGGAAAATTCGCGAGGCGGCTGACCGCCTCTTCGAGGGTTGCCACTATAGCATCGGCGCCGAGATCGCGCACGTCCTCGCCCTCGCTGTAGCCGTAGGGCACGCAGAACACCGGGCAGCCGGCGGCGCGGGCGCCGGCGACATCGTTGCGGGAATCGCCAACGACCAGGGCCTCGGCGGGGGCGATGCCGAAGCGCGAGCAGATGTGCAGGAACGGCAGCGGATGCGGCTTCTTCTCGGCCAGGGTGTCGCCGCTCACCGTCAGGTCGAGCAGCGCGGCCAGCCCGGTGGCTTCCAGCAGCGGCCCGGTGAAGGCGGCGGCCTTGTTGGTGACGCAGGCGGTCTTCAGGCCCGCCGCGCGCATCGCCCGCAGGCCTTCCAGCACACCGGGATAGATGCGGGTACGGCGGCCGTTCGCAGCGGCGTAGTGGCGCCAGAACACCGCCAGCGCTTGGCGCGCCTCGGGAGCATCGGATTCCCCGGGAAAACCGAGGCAGCGGCCGACCAGGTTGGGAATGCCCTTGCCGACGAAGTCGCGGATGGCCTCTACAGGCAAAGTCGGTCTGCCCAGCACGGCGAGCATGACGTTGGCGGCCTCGGCAAGGTCGGGAACGGTGTCGAGCAGCGTGCCGTCGAGGTCGATGAGGACCGCCTTGATGGGCATCAGGCCTTCGCCAGCTCCGCGCGCAATGCGGCAATGATGGAGTCGTAGCGGTTCGGGTCGCTGTCCTTGCAGGCGCCAAAGACGGCGGAGCCGGCGACGAAGGTGTCGACGCCGGCCTGCGCCACCGCGCGGATGTTGGCCGGACCCACCCCGCCGTCGATCTCCAGGCTGACGTTCAGCTTGCGCTCGTCGATCATCCGGCGCACCCGGCGCGCCTTGTCGAGGACGTGGGGGATGAACTTCTGCCCGCCGAAGCCGGGGTTCACGCTCATCAGCAGCACCATGTCCAGCTTGTCGAGGGTCCATTCCAGCACGTCGAGCGGCGTCGCCGGGTTGAACACCAGCCCCGGCTTGCAGCCGGCCTCGCGGATCAGGGCGATGGTGCGGTCGATGTGCTCGGAGGCCTCCGGGTGGAAGGTGATGTACGTGGCGCCGGCCTTGGCGAAGTCGGGCACGATGCGGTCGACCGGCTTGACCATCAGGTGCACGTCGATGGGCGCGGTGACGCCGTGCTTCCTCAGCGCCTCGCAGACCAGCGGGCCGATGGTGAGATTCGGCACGTAGTGGTTGTCCATGACGTCGAAGTGCACGATGTCGGCACCCGACTTGAGGACGTTGTCCACCTCTTCGCCGAGCCGGGCGAAGTCGGCGGAAAGTATGCTCGGTGCGATGCGGTAGCTCATGGCCTCTCCCGTTTTGACGCCATGATTTTAAACGCTTTCCCGGCGGGCTCCGGCAAAAAGAAATTATGGCTTCCATAAGCCGCCCCCCTATAATTGCCCGCATGGCGGAAAGCAAGAAATACGAGGTCAGCGTCGGCACGGAAGCGCAGTTCCTGGCCGACCAGTCCGACCCGCAGGCGGGGCGCTACGTCTTCGCCTACCACATCACCATCCGCAACACCGGCAACATCGCCGCCCAGCTGATCTCGCGCCACTGGATCATCAAGGACGCCGACGGGCACGTCCAGGAAGTGCGCGGCCTCGGGGTGGTCGGCCACCAGCCCTTGCTCGCCCCCGGCGAGCGCTTCGAATACACCAGCGGCTGCATCCTCACCACGCCGGTGGGCACCATGCACGGCAGCTACCAGATGACGGCGGAGGACGGCACCCAGTTCGAAGCGCCGGTGGCGGAGTTCGCCCTGGCGATGCCGCGGGTGCTGCACTGAGCCGGGCGCCGGCGCCCGGGCCCGCGCGTCGGCCGCCGGCGCCATTCGTGAAGCCGTACATTGCGGCAAGCCGTTCAATATGCTAAATATCCGCACCGACAATTGACTGAGACGCCGCATGCCGATGGGCTCCTTCCGGTTTGTCCGCTACTTCACCGTATTCCTGTCGCTGCTCCTGCCGGCCGCCTGGGCCCAGGGCCAAGGCGCCGCTTCCGGCACGGCCAAGCGCGTCGCCCTGGTGATCGGCAACGGCAAGTACCCGACGGCGCCGCTCAAGAACCCCGTCAATGACGCCAGGGCCATGGCCCAGTCGCTCAAGGAACTGGGCTTCGAGGTGACCCTGCGGGAGAACACCAGCCAGCGCGACATGGCCGCGGCGGTACGCCAGTTCGGCACCACGATCTCGGCCGGCGCCACCGCCCTGTTCTATTTCGCCGGCCACGGCATGCAGGTGCGCGGCAAGAACTTCCTGGTCCCGGTCGATGCCGACATCCAGCTGGAGGAGGAAGTCCCCTACTCCACCATCGACGTCAACCTGGTGCTGGACAAGATGGAGATCGGCAAGAGCGCGGTCAACATCGTGATCCTGGATGCCTGCCGCAACAACCCGTTCTCCCGCCGCTTCCGCTCCGCGGCCACCGGCCTGGCGCAGATGGACGCCCCCATCGGCACCCTGATCGCCTTCGCCACCGCCCCCGGCTCGGTGGCCCAGGACGGCACTGGCGAGAACGGGGTCTACACCCGCCACCTGCTGCAGAACATGCCGATGCCCGGCCTGCCAGTGGAGCAGATGTTCAAGCGGGTGCGGATCGGCGTGGCCAAGGACACCCAGGAGACCCAGATCCCCTGGGAGAGCTCCTCGATGAAGGGCGACTTCGTCTTCAAGGAAGCCCGCGTCGCCGCCGCCCAGGACCGGATGATCGAGGAGGCCGTCAAGGCGGCGGCGGAGAAGGCGGCGGCGCTGACGGCGGAGAGGATGCGGCGGGATCAGGAGCAGTCGCGCCAGCAGTCCGACCGGACACGCTCGGAGCAGGAGGCGCTGGCAGCGGAGCGGGAAGCCTTGCGGCGGGAGCGGGAGCGCCTGGCGGCGGAGGGCGAATCGCTGCGCCAGAAATCCGCAGCAGCGCCGGGCCCCGTGGCCCTGGCGGCGCCGACCGCGGCGCGCCCCGCCTCGGCACGGCCGTCCTCCAGCGGCCCGCGTCCCGAAGTGGGCGACCGCTGGACCTATCGCTTTTCGGACGGTTTTCGGAAATCGTTGGACTACGTCATCAAGGTCAAGGCGGTCTCCGACGACAGCGTCATCGACGAAATGACCCATGGCAAGTCGCGCCACCCCGGTCAGTTCGAAGCCGGGCTTGAGGTGGCCAGCCGGATGGTCGATGGCATTCCGATTCGCGAGGTGGCGCCCTACCTGCAGTCATTCGGTGCGCTGGCCGAATCGGAGGAGTGGAAGAGTGTCCAGGTGGCCGGCGCCGGCAGCCCCTTCGTCGCCAAACTGGCCGGCAAGGAGACGGTGACGGTGCCGGCCGGCCGCTTCGAGGCCACCAAGATCGTCATCGAAGGCGAGCAGATGGCGCGCGGGGCGATGACCCGGCGTCTGACGATCCAGGTCTGGTATGCCCCCGAAGTCAAACGTTTCGTCAAGGCCGTGTATGTCGCTCCCGGCCTTCTCGGCGGCATCGCCGCCGACCGCGACACGATCGAGCTGGTCGAGACCAGCCTGCCGCTGCAGGGCAAGGGGGCTTCCGCCGCGGTGGCGCCCGCCATGAACCTCGCCAGCCTGGCGCCATCCCTCCCGGCGGCGGCGGCCGGCGCGCTGCCCAGCGTGGGCGACAGCTGGACCTACCGCTACCAGGACCGGGTGTACGGCAAGTCCGAGACGTACACGGTCCAGGTGACGGCGGCCTCGCGCGAGGAGATCGCCGACGAGGCCCGGGCCGGCAGGCAGCGCAGCGCGGCCAGCCATGACGAGGTGCTGGCGTTCAAGGAAAGGAAGCTGGGCGAGGTCGGCATCCGCGAGATCTCGCCCTACCTGCAGGCGCAGGGGGGGCTCAAGGAACGGCCGGAATGGAAAGGCCTGCAGATCCCGGGCCACGACCTCTCGGCCAGGCTGGCAGGCACGGAAACCGTCAAGGTTCCGGCCGGCACCTTCGAGGCGCAAAAGCTCGTCGTCGAGGGTTTCAGGCTGTCTCCGACAACGCCTGCAAAAGGCAGGTTCGTCCTGACCGCCTGGTACGCGCCAGCGGTCAAGCGCTTCGTCAGGATCGAGACCGAAGTCCATGCCATATGGGGTGTCGGCAAGGAGCAGGAAAGCATCGAACTGACCGCCTTCCGCGTGCAGTGAATCAGCTGCGGTAGTCGGCGTTGATCTTGACGTAGTCGTAGGAAAAATCGCAGGTCCACACCTTCGCCCGGGCCTCGCCGCGGGAAAGATCGATGCGCACCGCGATCTCGGCCTGCTTCATCACGCGGGCGCCGTCCTCCTCGCGGTAGCTCGCCGCCGGGCCGCCGTCCTCGGCCACCAGCACCTCGTCTAGCCACAGCTTCACGCGCGACACGTCGAGATCGCCGATGCCGGCGTTGCCGATGGCGGCGAGGATGCGGCCGAGGTTGGGGTCGGAGGCGAAGAAGGCGGTCTTCACCAGCGGCGAGTGGGCGATGGCGTAGCCGACGGCCTTGCACTCGGCGGCGTCGCGGCCGCCGCCCACCTCGATGGCGATGAACTTGGTGGCGCCCTCGCCGTCGCGGACGATGGCCTGGGCCAGCTCGGTGGCGACGGCGGTGACGGCATCGCGCAGGACGGCGTAGTCTTCGGAAGCGGCATCGGTAATCACTGCGTTGCCGGCGCGGCCCGAGGCGATC
>JAEUNH010000002.1 GCA_016791205.1 Rhodocyclaceae bacterium
AAGCAGGCCATCGCCGGCGAGGCGCCCCAGGAAAAAGTCGGTCCCGCCAGGACGGCGACCGCAGGACGTGCAGAGCCGGCCGCGGCGCCGGCGGTGAAGACCACCGATGCCGGGGCGCTCGACTGGAATGCCTATTACGAAGCCGTCACCGGCAAGACGCCGGCGGTGCCGGCCGAGGCCGGCCGGGGGATTCCCCAGCCGCCCAAGCCGGCCGAGGAGATCATCCACGCCGCCATCGGCCGCCGCGCCTCGGACAAGCCCGGCTACAGCGGCCCGGTGGGCCGGCGCGAGAGCGAGAAGGTGCGCGACAACACCATCCGCGTCGACACTTCCCGCCTCGACCAGGTGCTCAACCTCTCCGGCGAGATCGGCCTGACCAAGAACCGCCTGAACAGCCTGCGCACCGAGATCCTCACCGGCCTGACCGGGCCGGAGACCCTGCAGGCGCTCGACGCCGCCGTCGGCCAGCTCGACCTGCTGGTCTCCGACCTGCAGAACGCGGTGATGAAGACCCGCATGCAGCCGATCGGCCGGCTGTTCCAGAAATACCCGCGCATCGCCCGCGACCTGGCCCGCAACCTGGGCAAGGATGTCGAGCTGGTGCTGGCCGGCGAAGAGACGGAAATCGACAAGACCATGATCGAGGACCTCTCCGACCCGATCATCCATCTGATCCGCAACGCGGTGGACCACGGCGTCGAGTCGCCGCTGGAACGCACCGCCGCCGGCAAGCCGGAGAAATCCGAGGTGCGCCTGGAAGCGCGCCAGGAGGGCGACCACATCGTCATCCTGATCGCCGACGACGGCCGCGGCATGAACGCCGAGAAGCTGCGCGCCAAGGCGCTGGAGAAGGGCCTCATCAACAACGAGGAGGCCAACACCATGGACGAGCGCCAGAGCTTCAACCTGGTGTTCCTGCCCGGCTTCTCGATGGCGCCGAAAGTCTCCGACGTCTCCGGCCGCGGCGTCGGCATGGACGTGGTGCGCACCAACATCCAGAAACTGAACGGCAGCATCGAGATCAAGTCGGAACTCGGCAAGGGCACCACCTTCACCATCTCGCTGCCGCTGACCCTGGCGATCCTGCCGGTGCTGATCGTCAAGCTCGGCGAGCAGCCCTTCGCCGTGCCGCTGTCGATGGTGCGCGAGATCCTGCCGATCGTGCCGGGCGAGGTGCAGGAAGTCGGCGGCCGCGCCACCATGGTGGTGCGCGGCGAGGTGCTGCCGGTGTATCCGCTCAACTACCTGATCGGCTGGCCGCAGGAGCGCACCCCGGAGTACGGCGTGCTGATGCAGACCGCCGAGACCAGCTTCATCCTGGCCATCGACAATTTCGCCGGCCGCGACGACGCCGTGATCAAGTCGCTGGAGGGCTTCCGGCCCAAGGGCGTGGCCGGCGTCACCACCCTGGCCAACGGCCAGATCGTGCTGATCCTCGACGTCAAGGAGCTGCTGGGCGATCTGGGCGACAACCGCGGCGTGGCGCGCCAGCTGTTCCTGGCCGATGCCCCGCTGCTCGTCAAGGCCGCCTGAGGAGAATCGATCATGAGAAACGCCCTGGTCCAGCAGGATTCCCCCGAGAGGTCCCTGCCCGGCACGGACGAGACCGCCCTGCGCCAGGTGCTGGAAGCAGCGCGCCTGCTCGCCGTGCAGACGCGCCTGCTCGCCCTGAATACCGCCTTCGAGTCGGCCGCCAGTGACGGCTGCGG
>JAEUNH010000005.1 GCA_016791205.1 Rhodocyclaceae bacterium
CAGCGCAACGTGCTGGCCTCCGGCGTGGTGCCGCAGATCTCGATGATCATGGGCCCCTGCGCCGGCGGCGCGGTGTACAGCCCGGCCATGACCGACTTCATCTTCATGGTGAAGGACTCCTCCTACATGTTCGTCACCGGCCCGGAAGTGGTGAAGACCGTGACGCACGAGGAGGTCACCGCCGAGGAACTCGGCGGCGCGGTGACGCACAACACCAAGTCCGGCGTCGCCGATCTCGCCTTCGAGAACGACGTCGAGGCGCTGATGATGCTGCGCCGCCTCGTCTCCTTCCTGCCCTCCAACAACCGCGACAAGCCGCCGGTGGTGCCGACCGAGGACCCGTCCGAGCGCATCGAGATGTCGCTCGACACCCTGGTGCCGGACAATCCCAACAAGCCCTACGACATCAAGGAACTCATCGTCAAGACGGTGGACGAGGGCGACTTCTTCGAGCTGCAGCCCGACTACGCCAAAAACATCGTCATCGGCTTCGGCCGCATGGCCGGGCAAACGGTGGGCATCGTCGCCAACCAGCCGCTGGTGCTGGCCGGCTGCCTCGACATCAAGAGCTCAATCAAGGGCGCGCGCTTCGTGCGTTTCTGCGACGCCTTCAACATCCCGGTGGTGACTTTCGTCGACGTGCCCGGCTTCATGCCCGGCACGGCGCAGGAATACGGCGGCATCATCAAGCACGGCGCGAAACTCCTGTATGCCTACGCCGAGTGCACCGTGCCGAAGGTGACGGTGATCACGCGCAAGGCCTACGGCGGCGCCTACGACGTGATGTCGTCCAAGCACCTGCGCGGAGACGTGAACTTCGCCTGGCCCTCGGCCGAGATCGCCGTGATGGGGCCGAAGGGCGCGGTGGAGATCATCTTCCGCGAGGAGAAGGGCGACCCGGCCAAGCTCGCCGCGCGCGAGAAGGAATACAAGGAGAAGTTCGCCAACCCCTTCGTCGCCGGCCACCGCGGCTTCATCGACGACGTCATCATGCCGCACGAGACGAGGAAGCGCATCTGCCGCTCGCTGGCGATGCTGAAGGAAAAGAAGCTGGAAAACCCGTGGCGCAAGCACGGCAATATTCCGCTCTGAGCCGGGGAGATAAGACATGTTCAAGAAAATTCTGATTGCCAACCGCGGCGAGATCGCCTGCCGCGTCATCAGGACCGCCCGCAAGATGGGCATCCAGACCGTCGCCGTGTATTCCGAGGCCGACAAGGACGCGCGCCACGTCGAGCTGGCGGACGAGGCCGTCTGCATCGGGCCGCCGCCCTCGAAAGAGTCCTACCTCGTCGCCGACAAGATCATCGCCGCCTGCAAGCAGACCGGCGCCCAGGCGGTGCATCCCGGCTACGGCTTCCTCTCCGAGAACGCGGCGTTCTCGCAGCGCCTGGAGGAGGAAGGCATCGTCTTCATCGGGCCGAAGCACTATTCCATCGCCGCCATGGGCGACAAGATCGCCTCGAAGAAGCTGGCGCTGGAAGCCAAGGTCAATACCATTCCCGGCTTCAACGAAGCCATCGACACGCCGGAGCAGGCGGTCAAGATCGCCAAGGACATCGGCTACCCGGTGATGATCAAGGCTTCCGCCGGCGGCGGCGGCAAGGGCCTGCGCGTGGCCTTCAACGACCAGGAGGCGCACGAGGGCTTTTCCTCCTGCCGCACCGAGGCGAAGAATGCCTTCGGCGACGACCGCGTCTTCATCGAGAAATACGTCGAGGAGCCGCGCCACATCGAGATCCAGCTGATCGGCGACGCCCACGGCAACTGCATCTACCTGCAGGAGCGCGAGTGCTCCATCCAGCGCCGCCACCAGAAGGTCATCGAAGAGGCGCCCAGCCCCTTCCTCGACGAGAAGACGCGCAAGGCGATGGGCGAGCAGGCGGTGGCCCTGGCCAAGGCGGTGAAGTACCAGTCGGCCGGCACGGTGGAGTTCGTCGTCGGGAAGGACAAGTCGTTCTACTTCCTCGAGATGAACACCCGCCTGCAGGTCGAGCACCCGGTCACCGAGTGCATCACCGGCGTCGACCTGGTCGAGCTGATGATCCGCGTCGCCGCCGGCGAGAAGCTGCCCTTCGCGCAGAAGGACGTCAAGCTCAACGGCTGGGCGATGGAATGCCGCATCAACGCCGAGGACCCGTTCCGCAACTTCCTGCCGTCGACCGGACGGCTGACGCGCTACCTGCCGCCGGCGGAGGCCGACGGGGTGCGCGTCGACACCGGCGTCTACGAGGGCGGCGAGATCTCGATGTTCTACGACTCGATGATCGCCAAGCTGATCGTGCATGCCGCCAGCCGCGACCAGGCGATCGCCAGGATGCGCGACGCGCTCAACGCCTTCGTGATCCGCGGCGTCTCCTCGAACATCGCCTTCCAGTCGGCGCTGATGCAGCACCCGCGCTTCCAGTCGGGCAAGTTCAACACCGGCTTCATTGCCGAGGAATTCCCCAAGGGCTTCAGTTCGGAAAGCCTGGTGCATTCCGATCCGCTGCTGCTGGCGGCGGTGGCGGCCTTCGCGCGGCGGCGCTACATCGACCGCGCCGTGCGCACCAGCGGCCAGCTGCGCGGCCACGAGCGCAAGGTCGGCAACGAGTGGACGGTGCTGATGGGCGAGCGCAAGTTCACGCTCACCCTCGCGCCCATCGGCGGCGGCTACGCCGTCAGCCACGACGGCCAGACCTGCGAGCTGCGCTCGACCTGGCGCCTGGGCGAGCTGCTGTTCCGCGGCACCTGGAACGGCGAGCCGGTCTGCCTGCAGGTCGAGCGCCTGGGCCTGCGCTACCGCGTCTCGCACTGGGGCACCCAGGCCGACATGATGGTGATGACGGCCCACGCCGCCCACCTGCTGGCGCTGATGCCGGACAAGCCCAAGCCGGATCTCTCGAAGTTCCTGCTCTCGCCCATGCCGGGACTGCTCACCGACATGCCGCTGAAGGCCGGTCAGGAAGTGAAGGCCGGGGAGAAGCTCGCCGCCATCGAGGCCATGAAGATGGAGAACATCCTCAAGGCCGACCAGGACTGCGTGGTGGCCGAGGTGCTGGCGAAAAAGGGCGACAGCCTGGCGGTCGACCAGCCGATCGTGCGGTTTGCCTGAAGGGATGGCCGGCTAGTGCCGCCTGAAGCGAAGCGCCAGCCTGTCGTGAATCTGCTTGGGCCAGTCGCCCAAGGAAAGATTGACGCCGAGCGTGCCTTTGGGCGCCACCTCGACGCGGCAATTCCCCTTGGTGCCGATGCGCTCGACGAAAACCGTGGCGCTGTCGCCCCATCCGTAGCTCGAACCGGCCGCCTCGACCAGCATGTAGCCTTCGGTCGGATTCTGCTGCGTCACCTTGAAGCCGATTTCCTTGAGAAGCTCGGGCAGCGCCCCCCAGATCTGGTCGAACGGCGCGGCATAGCTGACGATGACCCCGCTGCCGCGCTCGGCGCGGGGATCGGAAACACTGGAGCAGCCGGCTGCGGCCGACAGGGCGACCATCGCGGCAAGAAACGCTCTCCTGTTCATATCGCTCCCTTTTTAGGCGAGTGTCGCGAAAGCCGAGATGACTTCCGGCGGCGCCTGCACCAGTTCGATCAGCACCCCCTCGCCGGCGATGGGCAACTCCTCGCTGGCCTTGGGATGGATGAAGCAGATGTCGAAGCCGGCGGCGCCCTTGCGGATGCCGCCTGGGGCAAAGCGCACCCCTTGGGCCGTCAGCCATTCCATGGCCTTCGGCAGGTCGTCTATCCACAGGCCAACGTGGTTGAGCGGCGTGGCGTGCACGGCCGGCTTCTTGTCCGGATCGAGCGGCTGCATCAGGTCGACTTCGACCTTGAACGGTCCGCTGCCCATGGCGCAAATGTCCTCGTCGACATTTTCCCGCTCGCTGACGAAGTTGCCCGTCACGGACAGCCCCAGCTTGTCCACCCACAGCGTCTTCAGCCGCTCCTTGGAGGGCCCGCCGATGGCGATCTGCTGAATGCCGAGAATTCTGAAAGGTCTGGTGCTCATGCCCGCTCCGCAAATGGGTGATTCTACTGCGCCGCCGGAATCAAGTTAAGTCGCCAACCGGCTCCCCGGGTTCACCTATACTACAAGCATGCAGCCCTCGCTCAAGCTGCCGTTCTCCCCGGACATCCTGCTCGATGCCCTGATCGAGTCGATCATCTGCATCGACCTGCAGAGCCGCATCGTCTTCTGGAGCAAGGGGGCGGAACGCATCTACGAATACACCGCCGAGGAAGCCATCGGCCAGCATTACGCCATGCTGTTCCCGGGCGGCGCGGCCGAGGAGGCGGAGACCCTGCGCACCCAGGCCCCGGCCATCCTTTCCAAACAGCGCAGCGTCTTCGAGGGCTGGCGGGTGACCAAATCGGGGCGCCGCGTCTATGTCCGGGTTTCCGCGCTGCCGCTGTTCGATCCCGAGGGCGGGCACGTCGGCTTCGTCGGCCACGCCGTGGACATCACGGCCCAAAAGCAGGCCGAGGAAGCCCTGCAGTCCGGCCGGGCGCGCATGGAAGCGCTGCTCGACGCCCAGTCGCGCGCCGACATCGGCCTGTTCGTCATCGAGGAGGGACGGGTGGTCTTCGCCAACGACGCCCTGTGCCGGCTGTTCGGTTACACCGAGGAGGAAGTGAAGGCGCTGCCATCCTACCTGGAGCTGGCCCATCCGGTGGATCGCGAGCGGGTGGCGCAAAACCACCAGCGCCGCCTGCAGGGCGAACAATTCCCCAACCGCTACGACATCGCCATCGTCACCAAGTCCGGCCAGCGCCGCGAGGTGGAAATCACCGCCTCGCCCATCGTTACCGAGGGCCGGCCCGGGGTGCTGGTGGTCGCCGTGGACAACACCGAACGCAAGCAGGCCGAGGCGCGCGTGCAATACCTCGCCTTGCACGATCCGCTCACCGGGCTGGCCAACCGGGTGCTGTTCTTCGACCGGCTGGAGGCGGCGATCGCCGCCAGCCATCGCAGGGGCGGCGCCTTCGCCCTGCTCTACCTCGACCTCGACGATTTCAAGCCGATCAACGACACCCACGGCCACGAAGCCGGCGACCTGGCTCTGCGCAGCGTGGCCGAGCGGCTGCGCGATTGCGTGCGGGAAAGCGACACCGTGGCCCGCCTGGGCGGCGACGAGTTCATCCTGCTGCTCAACGACGCCCTCGAGGAGTCGGCCGCGGTGACGGTGGCCGAGAAGGTGATCGCATCCCTGACCCGCCCGCTGCCCATCGCCGGCGGCGAGCAGCGGCTTGGCTGCAGCATCGGCATCGCCCTCTATCCGCGCGACGGGGAAGACGCCGACAGTCTGATGCGCCATGCCGACGCCGCCATGTACGGCGCCAAGCGACTGGGCAAGAACCGCTACCTCATGCCGAAGTAGAATGGCGCTCACCGCCATTCGAGCAACCGCCATGACCTTCACCGACAGTCTCGCCGCCGCCTGGGCGCGCAACGATTCCCTGCTCTGCGTCGGCCTCGACCCCGACCCGGCGAAATTCCCCGCCCATCTGAAGGGCCGCGGCGACGCCATCCTCGAATTCTGCAAGTCGATCGCCGACGCCACGGCTGACCTCGCCTGCGCCTTCAAGCCGCAGATCGCCTACTTCGCGGCGAACCGCGCCGAGGACCAGCTCGAAGCGCTGATCCGCCACATCCACGAGAAGCACCCCGGCATCCCGGTGATCCTCGACGCCAAGCGCGGCGACATCGGCGCCACCGCCGAGCAGTACGCGCGCGAGGCCTTCGAGCGCTACGGCGCCGACGCGCTGACGGTGAATCCCTACATGGGTTTCGATTCGGTCGAGCCGTATTTCGCCTGGAAGGAGCGCGGCGTCGTCATCCTCTGCCGCACCTCCAACCCCGGCGGCTCCGACCTGCAGTTCCTCGAAACGGGAGGAGAGGGTGGAAAACGGCGGCTGTATCAGCACGTCGCCGAGCTGGTGGCGACGAAATGGAACGCCGGCGGCCAGTGCGCGCTGGTGGTCGGCGCCACCTTCCCGGCCGAGCTGGCCGAGGTGCGCCGCCTCGTCGGCGCCATGCCCCTGCTGGTGCCGGGCATCGGCGCCCAGGGCGGCGACATCGAGGCAACAGTCCGTGCCGGCAGGACGGCGTCCGGCACCGGCCTCATGATCAATTCCTCGCGCGCCATCCTCTATGCCGGCAAGGGCGAGGACTATGCCGCCGCCGCGCGCCAGGTCGCGCTGGAAACCCGCGATGCCATCAACCGTTGGCGGCGCTGAAACCAGGCGCCCACGTGAAGCCAATCATCGGCAGGCGTTCTGCCGGGCGGGCCCTTACCTATGACACTGTCCGCTTTCGGCCAGAACCCGCAGCAAACAAATCCCGCTCGGCGGAAGTCGGTTCGGCAATCGTGGCGATACCGATTGAGCAGCTGAGGCCGGTGGCCTCGCGAACCGCCTGCTTGATGCGCCAGGCGAGTTGCGCCGAGCGCCCGCCGAGATGGATGGATGTTTCAACGACAGCTCATTCCCGGTCCCGGGCATTGCCTTCGCCGTCTCCCGGCGACCGACTTTTCCCCGGCTACAGCTTCAGCCCGCGCGGCTTGCGCCCGGCGCGCTTGAACAGGCGGTCGTAGATCGGGTTGGGCAGCAGCTTCATGGCGCGGGCGACCAGCGCCATCTGCCAGGGCACGACGGCGTAGCCGCGGCCGGCGTCGATGACGCGGGCGATGCGCCGGGCGGCGACGTCGGCCGGCAGGATGAAGGGCATGCGGTATTTGTTCACCGCCGTCATCGGCGTGGCGACGTAGCCCGGGCAGACGGTGACGACCTTGACGCCGCTCGGTCGCAGCTCGATGCGCAAGGATTCCAGATAGGTAATGGCGGCCGACTTGGAGGCGCTGTAGGCGCCGGCGCCGGGGATGCCGCGCATGCCGGCCACCGAGGCGATGCCGACCAGGCGGCCGCGGCCCGCTTCGCGCATCGGCGCAACGAAGGGCTGGAAGGTGGCGGCCAGGCCGATCACGTTGGTGCGCATCAGCCGCTCGAAGGCGGCGAGGTCCTCGGGGTGCTCGGTGAGGGTGCCGACGGAGACGCCGGCGTTGGCGATGACGATGTCGGGGACGCCGAAGCGCCGCATGAAATCCTGCGCCGCGTCGTGCATGGCCCGGGCGTCGGCGACATCGGCGAGGTAGGTTGCGGGTTCGCCGGACAGGCCGCGGGCCACTTCGGCCAGCTCCGTTTCGCGGCGCGCCACCAGGCCGAGCCGGGCCCCGCGCCCGGCATAGTGCGCGGCCAGCGCCGCGCCGAGGCCGGAGGAGGCGCCGGTGATGAAGACGTTCAAGCGGGGCGTCTGGCTGAAGCCCGTTCTACTTCTTCTTCGTCCGCTCGGCGCGGGCCTTGACGATCAGCTCGTCGAGGGTCTTCATCAGGCCCTCCGGGCTGCCGGTCATCGAGACCGAGGTCATGTACTTGCCGTCCACCACCAGGGTCGGCACGCCGTTCACGTCGTAGGCCTGGGTCTGCTGCACGGCGCGCTTGGTCTTGCTCTGCACCGAGAAGGACTTCCAGGCCTCGCTGAACTTGGCGCGGTCGACGCCCTTCTTGGCCATCCAGTCGAGCTGGACGCGCTCGTCGTTGAGGTTGACGCGGTCGATGTGGATGGCGTCGAACACCTCGCCGTGCAGCTTGTCGAGCAGGCCCAGCGCCTCGAGCGTGAAGTAGGTGCGGGCGTTTGGCAGCCAGCGCTCGGTGGGCACCGCCGGAAGGCGGCGGAACTCGACATCCTTGGGCAGCCTGGCGGTCCACTTGTTGAGGAAGGGCTCCAGGTCGAAGCAGTGCGAGCAGCCGTACCAGAAGAACTCGACGACCTCGATCTTCTGGCCGGTCTCGACCGGCTGCGGATTGGCGAGCGGCTTGTACGAGGGTTTTCCCTGGGCCGCGGCAGGCCCGGCGGCCAGGGCGAGGGTGAGGCCGATCCAGCCCAGCCATTTGTTCAGATTCATGTTTTCTCCTGTTAAGTTCAGTGGGCGGCGTCCTTGGTGTCCTTGCCGTCCTTGACTCTGACCACGCTTGCCTCGATTCCGTTCTGCGCCAGCAGGGTGCGCGCTTTGGCCATTTCGTCCGGGTTGGCGTAGGGGCCGAGCCGCACCCGGTGCATGACGCCCTTGTCCGGCAGCGTCACCTGCTGCACGCCGGCCTCCACCCCCATCAACGCCAGACGGGCCTTGAGGTTGTCGGCGTCGGCCGGTTTCTGGAAGGCGCCGACCTGGAGGAAGAGGGCTTCGCCGGCCGGGGCGGGCGCCGCCGCGGCCGCCTTGGTCGAGGGCTGCGGCACCGGCTCTTCGGTTCCGGGCAGGATCTTGTAGAACTCGAAGCGCGGCTTTTCCTGGACCTTGTCGCCGGGCTTGCCCGGCAGCGGCAGCGGTGCCCCCGGCGCGGCGGCCGGCGGTGGCGGGCCCTTGGCCTCGCCGCCCTTCTCGGCCTGCGGCTTGCCGGTCTTGTTCTGGAAGGGCAGCGGCGTCTTGTTGAGATACCAGACGACGCCGGCGGCGATCACGATGCCGATCACCAGGCCGATGAACATCCCGAGAATCGTGCCGCCTGCCTGCCTGCGTTGGTTCATGGTTCCCTCACATCGATTCGGGCGCGCTCACGCCGATGATGGCGAGGCCGTTGCGCAGCACCTGGCGCACCGCCAGGGCGAGCGCCAGGCGCGCCTCGCGCAGCCCGGCGGCGTCGACCAGGAAGCGCTCGGCATTATAGTAACTGTGGAATTCGCCGGCCAACTCCTTCAGATAGAAGGCGATGGCGTGGGGCGCATAGTCGCGGGCGGCATTGTCCACCGTTTCGGGGAACTCGGCCAGGCGCGCGCAGAGCGCCAATTCCCGTTCTCCGGCGAGCGGCGCGAGGTCGGCCCGGGCGAGCTGCGCCTCGTCGCCGCCCCACTGCGCGAGCACCGAAGAGACGCGGGCGTGGGCGTACTGGATGTAGTACACCGGGTTCTCGTTGGTCTGCGACTTGGCCAGGTCGAGGTCGAAGTCGAGGTGCTGGTCGGACTTCCGCAGCACGTAGAAGAAGCGGCAGGCGTCGTTGCCGACTTCCTGGCGCAGCTCGCGCAGGGTGACGAACTCGCCGGAGCGGGTGCTCATCGAGGTCTTCTGGCCGTCGCGATAGAGCACCGCGAACTGCACCAGCGCCACTTCGAGGCGGGCCGGGTCGAGGCCGAGCGCCTGCAATGCGCCCTTCACCCGCGGAATGTAGCCGTGGTGGTCGGCGCCCCAGATGTCGATGATCTTCTCGAAGCCGCGCTCGAACTTGTTGAGATGGTAGGCGATGTCCGAGGCGAAATAGGTGTACAGGCCGTTCTCGCGCTGCACCACGCGGTCCTTCTCGTCGCCGAAGGCGGTGGAGCGGAACCACCTGGCGCCGTCCTGCTCGTAGAGATGGCCGTTGGCCTCGAGTTGCGCCACCGCCTTGTCCACCAGGCCGGTGTCGAACAGCGACCTCTCCGAGAACCAGTGGTCGAAGTGCACGCCGAACCCGGCGAGGTCCTCGCGGGCGTCGCCGAGCTGCTCTGTCAGGGCGTGGTTGTGCACGTAGGCGTAGTCGTCGCCCAGCAGGCGCTTGGCGTTGGCGATCAGGGCGTCGAGGTGCCCTTCCGCATCGGCGGCCGCGTCGGGAGCGCCGGCGAGCACCTGGGCGGCATCGCGGAGATAGCGCGCGCCGTGCGCCTCGTCGATGGCGGCCGCCATGCCGCGCACGTAGTCGCCCTGGTAGGCGTTCTTCGGGAACGGGATGGTCGAGCCGTGCCGCTCGAGGTAGCGCAGCCAGGTCGACAGCGCCAGGATGTCCATCTGGCGGCCGGCATCGTTCACATAGAACTCGCGCGTCACCCGGTAGCCGGCGAAATCGAGCAGGCTGGCCAGGCTCGCCCCGTAGGCGGCGCCGCGGCCGTGGCCGACGTGCAGCGGGCCGGTCGGGTTGGCCGAGACGAACTCGACCTGGATCTTCTTCCCGCCGCCGAGCGTGCCCTGGCCGTAGCCGGCGCCCTGGGCCAGCACCGCCTGGACGACGCGCAGCTTGGCCGCCGGGGCCAGCGTGAAATTGATGAAGCCGGCGCCGGCCACCTCGGCCTTGGCGACGAGCGACGACGGCGGCAGCTC
>JAEUNH010000072.1 GCA_016791205.1 Rhodocyclaceae bacterium
CAACCGCATCATCAACTGGTTCAGGTTTTCCTCGCCGCAGACCTTCTATCCGCTGGCGGGGAAGCTGATTCCCTGGTTCTGGGCGCTGACGGCCGCCTTCGGCCTGGCGGGGCTGTACATCGGCTTCTTCGTCGCCCCCACCGACGCCCAGCAGGGCGAGGGCTACCGCATCATCTTCATCCACGTGCCGGCCTCGTGGATGTCGATGTTCATCTACCTCGTCATGGCTTTCTGGGCGGCGCTCGGCCTCGGCTTCAACACCCGCCTGTCCGGCATGATGGCCTCGGCCCTGGCGCCGACCGGCGCGCTGATGGCCTTCCTCTCGCTGTGGACCGGCGCCCTGTGGGGCAAGCCGATGTGGGGCACCTGGTGGGTGTGGGATGCGCGACTGACGTCCGAACTGATCCTGTTCTTTCTCTACCTCGGCTTCATCGCCCTGCAGTCGGCCATCGACGACGCGCGCCGCGCCGACAAGGCCGGTGCCGTGCTGGCGCTGGTCGGCGTGGTGAACATCCCCATCATCTACTTCTCGGTGAAGTGGTGGAACACCCTGCACCAGGGCGCCTCGGTCAGCCTGACCAAGTCGCCCTCGATGGCGCAGACCATGCTGTGGGGCATGCTGCTGATGGCGCTGGCCTTCTGGATGTATTCCATCGCCGTCTCGCTGACCCGCGTGCGGGCCATCATCCTGGAGCGGGAACGGCATGCCGGCTGGGTCGAGGAACTCAAGGAACTGAAAGCATGAACTGGGGCAGCGCCTCCGAATTCTTCGCCATGGGCGGCCATGGGCTCTACGTGTGGGGCTCCTTCGGCGCCTGCCTGCTGCTCATGATCGTGGAACCTATTCTCGCCAGGGTGCGTCGAAGCAACGCCCTCACCGAACTGAAGCGGGAAATCGCCGCTCGCAAAGAAAATGAAACCGAGACATAAACGCTTCGCCCTGATCGGCGGCGGCCTCGCCGTCCTGGGCATTGCCGCCGCGCTGGTGCTCAACGCCTTCCAGAGCAACCTGGTGTTCTTCTTCACGCCGACCCAGATCGCCGCCGGCGAGGCGCCGAAGGGCAAGGCCTTCCGCATCGGCGGCCTGGTCAAGGAGGGCAGCCTGAAGCGCCAACCCGACGGCCTCACCGTGCAGTTCATCGTCACCGACACGGCGAAGGAATTCCCCGTCGCCTATACCGGCATCCTGCCCGACCTGTTCCGCGAAGGAAAAGGCGTCGTCGCCCAGGGCAAGCTCAGCGAGAACGGCCTTTTCACCGCCAGCGAGGTGCTGGCCAAGCACGATGAAAATTACATGCCCCCCGAGGCGCAGCATGCGGTTGATGAAGCGCACAAGGCGGCGAAGACGGTGAAGCAATGATTCCAGAGATAGGCCACTTCGCACTGATCCTCGCTCTCCTCGTCGCGCTGGTGCAGGGCACGCTGCCGCTGGCCGGCGCCGCGCGCAACAGCCTGCCGTGGATCGCCCTGGCGCGGCCGGCGGCGCGGGCGCAGTTTTTGCTCGTCGCGATCGCCTTCGGCTGCCTCACCTGGGCCTTCGTCGCCAACGATTTTTCCGTGGTCTATGTCGCGCAGCATTCCAACTCGCGGCTGCCGCTCGAATACCGCATCGCCGGCGTCTGGGGCGGCCATGAAGGCTCGCTGCTGTTGTGGATGCTGATGCTGTCGACCTGGACCGTGGCGGTGTCCTTCCTCTCGCGCCACCTGCCCGACGCCATGGCGGCGCGGGTGATCGGCGTGCTGGGGCTGGTCGCCGCCGGCTTCCTGCTCTTCATCCTGCTCACCTCCAGCCCCTTCGAGCGCCTGCTGCCGGCGGC
>JAEUNH010000077.1 GCA_016791205.1 Rhodocyclaceae bacterium
GGCGAGGTGATGGCCATCGGCCGCACCTTCCAGGAGTCCCTGCAAAAGGCCCTGCGCGGGCTGGAGACGAGCGTCTACGGCCTCGATGAGGTAGAGGCCGACGAGGACGTCATCGAGCAGGAACTCGCCAATCCCGGCGCCGAGCGCATGTGGTACCTCGGCCAGGCCTTCCGCGACGGCATGAGTCTGGAAAAAGCGTTCCAGTTGACGAAGATCGACCCCTGGTTCCTCGTCCAGATCGAGGACATCGTCCGCGAGGAAGCGGCGCTGGGCGGACAGAAGCTGCACGACCTCGATGCCGACGAAATGCGCCGCCTGAAACGCAAGGGCTTCTCCGACCGGCGCCTGGCGAAACTGCTCGACACCACGGAAACCGCCGTGCGCATGCACCGCCATGCGCTGAATGTGCGACCGGTGTTCAAGCGCGTCGACACCTGCGCCGCCGAGTTCGCCACCCACACCGCCTACATGTACTCCACCTACGAGGAGGAATGCGAGGCGAACCCGACTTCCCGCAAGAAGATCATGGTGCTGGGCGGCGGGCCCAACCGCATCGGCCAGGGCATCGAGTTCGATTATTGCTGCGTGCATGCGGCGCTGGCCATGCGCGAGGACGGCTATGAGACCATCATGGTCAACTGCAATCCGGAGACGGTGTCGACCGACTACGACACCTCCGATCGCCTCTATTTCGAGCCGCTCTCGCTGGAAGACATCCTCGAGATCGTCAACGTCGAGCAGCCGACCGGCGTCATCGTGCAGTTCGGCGGCCAGACGCCGATGAAGCGCGCCCTCGACCTGGAGGCCAACGGCGTGCCGATCATCGGCACCAGCCCGGACATGATCGACGCCGCCGAGGATCGCGAGCGCTTCCAGAAAATGCTGCACGAACTGGGCCTCAAGCAGCCGCCCAACCGCACGGCGCGCACCGAGGAAGACGCCATCCGCCTCGCCGCCGAGATCGGCTATCCGCTGGTGGTGCGGCCGAGCTATGTGCTGGGCGGCCGGGCCATGGAAATCGTGCACGAGCAGAAGGACCTCGAGCGCTACATGCGCGACGCCATCAAGGTCTCCAACGACTCGCCGGTGCTGCTCGACCGCTTCCTCAACGACGCCACCGAGGTGGACGTCGACGCGCTGTCCGACGGCAGGCAGGTCATCATCGGCGGCATCATGCAGCACATCGAGCAGGCCGGCGTGCATTCCGGCGATTCGGCGTGCTCGTTGCCGCCTTACACGCTGACGAAGGAAACCCAGGACGAATTGCGCCACCAGACCGAGCAGATGGCGAAGGCGCTCAACGTCGTCGGTCTCATGAACGTGCAATTCGCCATCCAGGACGGCACGGTCTACGTGCTTGAAGTGAATCCGCGCGCCTCGCGCACCGTGCCCTTCGTGTCGAAAGCGACCGGCCTGCAACTGGCCAAGGTGGCGGCGCGCTGCATGGCCGGCCGCACGCTGGCCGAGCAGGGTGTCACCCGCGAGATCGTGCCGCCCTACTATTCGGTCAAGGAAGCGGTGTTCCCCTTCGTCAAGTTCCCCGGCGTCGACACCATCCTCGGCCCGGAGATGAAGTCCACCGGCGAGGTGATGGGCGTCGGCCGCACGTTCGCCGAGGCCTTCGTCAAGTCGCAGCTGGCCGGCGGAACGAAGCTGCCGAAGTCTGGCAAGGTCTTCATCAGCGTCAAGGAGCAGGACCGCGCCAAGGCGGTCGAGGTGGCGCGCGACCTCGCGGAGCTCGGCTTCACGCTGCTCGCCACGCGCGGCACCGGCGGG
>JAEUNH010000083.1 GCA_016791205.1 Rhodocyclaceae bacterium
GCAACGGCGCGGCGGCCCTTGTAGCCGGTGCCGCGGCATTCGGCGCAGCCACGGCCCCTGACGAACTTGAACGTATCGATCTGTGTGAGGTCGATACCCGACTCGGCGAGCAGCGCTTCGTCCGGCCGGTCGGGCACGCTGCAGGCGCCGCAGTTGATGCGGACCAGGCGCTGGGCGACGATGCCGTTCAGCGCCGAGACGAAACTGTGCACCGCCACCCCCATGTGCAGGAAGCGGCTAAGCACGTCGAAGACGTTGTTGGCATGCACTGTCGTCAGCACGAGATGTCCGGTCAGCGCCGACTGTACGGCGATCTGCGCGGTGTCCGGGTCGCGGATCTCGCCCACCATGATCTTGTCCGGGTCGTGGCGCAGGATGGAACGCAGGCCGCGTGCGAAGGTGAGGCCCTTCTTCTCGTTGACGGGGATCTGCAGCACGTCCGGCAGCTGGTACTCGACCGGATCCTCGATGGTGACGATCTTGTCCTGGCCGTTGTTGATCTCGCTGATGACGGCATACAGCGTGGTGGTCTTGCCGCTGCCGGTTGGTCCCGTCACCAGCAGCATG
This sequence comes from Rhodocyclaceae bacterium, assembly GCA_016791205.1. GTDB lineage: Bacteria > Pseudomonadota > Gammaproteobacteria > Burkholderiales > Rhodocyclaceae > Desulfobacillus. The sequence goes on from JAEUNH010000083.1 coordinate 568, forward strand.
CCATAGGGCTCGCGCGCCAGGCGGCGGATCTTGCCGATCAATGCTGCATCGAAGCCGAGCGACTCCAGGGTCAGGCTGCGCATCTGGTCGGTGAGGGCATGCTTGTCGAGGATGCGCAGCACGGCATCCTCGCCGAACACGCTGGGCATGATGGAGACGCGGAAGTCCACGTCGCGGCCGTTGATCGAGACCTTGAAGCGCCCGTCCTGCGGCACCCGCCGCTCGGCGATGTCGAGTTCCGCCATGATCTTGAAGCGGGAGATGACCTGCTCCGCGGTGGCGAGGCTCTTAACCTCGCTGGCGACGTTGAGCACGCCATCGAGGCGGTACTTGATGCGAAGACCCGCGGCTGTCGTCTCTAGGTGGATGTCGCTCGCACCCGCCCGGTAGGCATCGTAGAGCGTCGAGTTGGTCAGCCGCACAATGGGGCTGGCATCGGCGTGCACGCTGCCGATGGTGAGCGCCTCGACGCCGTGCGTGCCGGGCGCGTCCTCCGCGGCCTGCGGCAGAACGCCATCGAGCGCCTTCATGCCCTCGCCGTGGCGCGCCAGCACCGCAGCGATGTCGCCTGGTAGCGCGAGGCAGGTCTGGAACGGCTTGCCCAGCGCCGCATCGGCCCAGGCCAGGAAGCCCTCGCGCCACGGATCGCCGGTGACGAGCAGCAGCCGGCCGGCCTCCTCCACGACGGCCAGGCATTCCCGCTCAAGCGCGAGCGCATAGGGCAGCGCCTCGAAATCCGGCGGCAGGGCATATAGATCGTCGATGCCCAGCACCCGGTAGCGACAGGCGGCGCCAAGATCGGCGAGCAACTGGCGCGGGTCGGCGTCGGCGTGCTCCGCCAGGTAGCTCAGAAGCGGTCTGCCCGCGCGGGCGGCGCCCTGTCGCGCTTCCTGAAGGGCTTGAGGGCTCATTGGATGTTGCCCGCCAGCTCGAACACCGGTAGGTAGAGCAGGACGACGACAAAGGCGATGAAGAGACCGATGCCCAGCATCAGCAGCGGCTCGAACAGCCGGGAGAACCAGTCCAGCCAGCGCGACAGATCCTCGTCGAGAAAATCGGCGATGCGGATCATCTTCTCGCCGATGTCGCCGGCCTTCTCGCCGACACGCAGCAGATCGTAGGCGACGGCGGGGGCGAGTCCATGGCGTTGCAGCGCCTCGGAGAGAGGCGTGCCGGCCCGGACATCGCGCATGGTCCCTCCAAGGGCTTCTCCGCCGCGTTGTCCCAGCAGGCCGGAAGCCATCGTCAGAGCAGTGACGATGGGGATGCCGCCCTGCTGCAACATGCCCAGGGTGCGGTAGAAGCGCGCCAGTTCGTAGCTGTGGAAGCGTTCGCGCAGCACCTTGCTGGCAAGCAGCCCCTCCATCAGGCGCTGCCGGTCAACATGGCGACGGCTCAGGGTCCAAAGGCCGCCAAGCACGGCCACGAGAACGGCGAACACCTGCAAGCCATAGGCTTCGACGAGCGCCCCCCACTGGATCAGCAGGCGCGACATGAGAGGAATGTCGCGGCCGAAGTCGCCGTAGATGCGCGAGAAGCGTGGCACGACATAGCCCATCAGGAACAGCACCACCAGGCCGCCGACCAGGATCAGCAATGCTGGGTAGATGGAGGCCGAGACGACCTTTTTCTTCACCGCATCCATCTGGCCGCGGTAGGCGATGTAGCGCGACAGCGCGCTCTTCAGGTCGCCGGTCCGCTCGCTGGCGCCGACCAGCGAGATATAGAGCGGCGGGAAAATGTCCGGGCGATCCTGCAGCACCGCCGACAGCGGCCGTCCCTCGCGCAGGCGCTGCATGAGGTGGTCGAGCAGCGCGCGTTTTTGCGGGGCGCTTTCCTTGCCGGCCAGGGCCGTCAGCGATTCGATCAGCGACAGGCCGGCGTCGAGCAGCGCATGCAGTTCCTGGGAAAACAACTGCAGGTCGAAGTGGCTCCTCTGAAAGAAGGTGAAGCTGTCACGCCAATTCTTCGACACCGAGAGGACGCGGATGCCCTGTTCGCCCGCCAGCAGGCGCGCTTCTTCGATACTGGCCGCCTCGAAGGAGGCGACCAGTACGCCCTCGGGTTCACGGTATCCCTTGATGTCGAAGCGCATTGCGGCTCACCAGCTGGTGATGTCGGCGTCTTCGCCCGAGCCGCCGGGTTTGCCGTCGCGTCCGAGCGAGGAGAGGTCGAAGTCGCCGT
>JAEUNH010000098.1 GCA_016791205.1 Rhodocyclaceae bacterium
CAACGGCATGGCCGGCGTGCGCACGCTGGAAGAACTGCTGAAGCTGGCCCCGGACCTCTACGACATCACGGTCTACGGCGCCGAACCGCACGGCAACTACAACCGCATCCTGCTCTCGCCGGTGCTGGCGGGCGAGATGAAGCTGCCGGAGATCATGCTCAACGACCTCGACTGGTACAAGAGCCACGGCATCGCGCTGCACACAGGGAAGAAGATCGTCCGCATCGACCGCCCGCGGCGCACGGTGGTGGCGGACGATGGCAGCGAGGAGCGCTACGATCGTCTGCTGCTGGCCACCGGCTCGACGCCGGTGATGCTGCCCATCCCCGGCCACGACCTGCCCGGGGTGCTGGCCTACCGCGACATCGCCGACACCGAGGCGATGATCGCCGCAGCCAAGCGCGGCGGCCGGGCGGTGGTGATCGGCGCCGGCCTGCTCGGCCTGGAGGCGGCCAACGGCCTCAAGGCGCGCGGCATGGAGGTCACCGTGGTGCATCTCGCGCCCTGGATCATGGAGCGCCAGCTCGACAAGACGGCGGCCGACATGCTGCAGGCCTCGCTCGAGGCGCGCGGCCTGAAATTCCTGCTGGAGAAGCAGACTGTCGAACTGGCGAAAGGGCCGAAGAAATCCGGCGGCCGCGTCAGCGCCGTGCGCTTCGCCGACGGTTCGGAGATCGCCGCCGAGCTGGTGGTGATGGCCATCGGCATCCGCCCCAACACCCGGCTCGCCGAGGAAGCCGGCCTGCACTGCAGCCGCGGCATCGTGGTGAACGACACCATGCAGACCTACGACCCGCGCATCTACGCCGTCGGCGAGTGTGTCGCCCATAGAGGTGTTGCATACGGTCTCGTCGCGCCGCTGTTCGAGCAGGGCAAGGTCGCCGCCAACCACCTGGCCGAGTTCGGCATCGCCCGCTACAGCGGCTCGGCGGTGTCCACCAAGCTCAAGGTCACCGGCATCGACGTCTTCTCCGCCGGCGATTTCATCGGCGGCGCGACCGATGACGAGATCGTGCTTGCCGACAAGCGCGGCGGCATCTACAAGAAGCTGGTGCTGCGCGACAACCGGATCGTCGGCGCCGTGCTCTACGGCGACACGGTCGACTCCAACTGGTATTTCCAGCTGATGAAGGAGAAGAAGTGCGTCGGCCCGATCCGCGACAGGCTGATGCTCGGCCAGTCGCATACCGGCGGCGCCGGCCACGAGGGCAAGAACCGCGCGGCGGAACTGCCCGACGACTTCGAGGTGTGCGGCTGCAACGGCATCAAGAAGATCACCATCGTAAGAGCCATCAAGGAAAAGGGCCTGTTCACCCTGGACGAAGTGCGCAAGCACACCAAGGCCTCCAGCTCCTGCGGCTCGTGCACCGGCCTGGTCGAGCAGATCCTCGCCTCGGCGGTGGGCGGCGCCTACCAGCCGGTGGCGGCGGAGAAGAAGCCGATGTGCGGCTGCACCGACTACACCCACGAGGAAGTGCGCAAGGCGGTCAAGGACAACCGCCTGCTCTCCATCCCCGAGGCGATGCGCTTTCTCGAGTGGCGCACGCCGACCGGCTGCCCGTCCTGCCGCCAGGCGCTCAACTACTACCTGCTCTGCGCATGGCCCAGGGAGTACCAGGACGACGCCCAGTCGCGCTTCATCAACGAGCGCGTGCACGCCAACATCCAGAAGGACGGCTCCTTCTCGGTGGTGCCGCGCATCTACGGCGGCGTCACCTCGCCGGCGGAACTCAAGCGCATCGCCGAGGTGGCGGAGAAATACGCGG
>JAEUNH010000117.1 GCA_016791205.1 Rhodocyclaceae bacterium
AAGGAGATATTGCGTAATCACAAGGTGCAGAGCGAGGTCGATGTTAGACGTAGTCGAAGAAATGCCAATCTGGTCGAGCTGACGGAACGGGTAGAAAAAGCAACTGTATTAATATTGGCTGGTGAATTAAAAGGGCAAAACAGAACTGCTAATTGTTTAATTAAATCTGATTGTTCTTATAACGAATATTGCCATGAAAGCGTCTGTCTTCCTCTTAAAAAATATGGCGAAGAATGCACTTCGAGTAGTGAGTGTTCTAACGAGCTGTGGTGTAAAGCGGGTCGGTGTGGTTTAGGTAGCCTGTGATGTACAAGTCCAAGTCACACTACATTCAGCACATGCGAACGATGTATCCGCCCGACTTCTCGTCGCGCTGCAACTCCAGCAGCTTGCGCGACTGGGCTTCCTCAAGCAGTTCGCTGAACGACTTGAAGCCGTAATAGGACTCGCTGAAGCCGGGCTTGCGGCGCTTGAGGGCCTGTTTCACCATCGAGCCCCAGATCGGCTCGCCGGCGCCGCGCTCGGCGATTAGCGCCTCGACGGTTCCCAGGGCGAGATCGAGCGCTTCCTGCTTGCGGTCTTCCTCCTCGGCGGGCGCCTTGCTCTCCTGCTTCTGCGCGCCCTTGGCGGCGGCCGGCTTCGTCGGGCGCTTCTTCGCCGTGCGCTGCTTGGTCTCTTCCTCGCGCACCAGGTCGTCGTAGTAGATGAATTCGTCGCAATTGGCCATCAGCAGGTCGGAGGTCGATTTCTTCACGCCGACGCCGATCACCAGCTTGTTGTTCTCGCGCAGCTTGGAGACCAGCGGCGAGAAGTCGGAGTCGCCGCTGATGATGACGAAGGTGTCGACGTGCGCCTTGGTGTAGCAAAGGTCGAGGGCGTCGACCACCATGCGGATGTCGGCGGAGTTCTTGCCGGACTGGCGCACGTGGGGGATCTCGATCAGCTCGAAGGCGGCCTCGTGCATCGGCGCCTTGAAGTCCTTGTAGCGCGCCCAGTCGCAGTAGGCCTTCTTGACGACGATGCTGCCCTTGAGCAGCAGGCGCTCGAGCACCTTGCGGATGTCGAACTGGGCGTACTTGGCTTCCTGCACGCCGAGGGCGACGTTCTCGAAGTCGCAGAACAGCGCCATGTTTTTCGTTTCGGTCTGTGCGGCCATGCCGGCCTCCGTTCAGTGGTGAAGGATCTTGGAGAGGAACTGCTGGGCGCGCTCGGAGCGCGGGCTGCCGAAGAAGGCGTCCTTTTTGTCGTCCTCGACGATCCTGCCCTGGTCCATGAAGACGACGCGGTGGGCGACTTTGCGGGCGAAGCCCATCTCGTGGGTCACCACCATCATGGTCATGCCTTCCTGCGCCAGCTCGACCATGACGTCTAGCACCTCATTGATCATCTCCGGGTCGAGCGCCGAGGTCGGCTCGTCGAAGAGCATGCAGATCGGGTCCATGGAGAGGGCGCGGGCGATGGCGACGCGCTGCTGCTGGCCGCCGGAGAGCTGGCCGGGGAACTTGTCGGCATGCGCGCGCAGGCCGACGCGGTCGAGCAGCTTGAGGCCGCGCTCGCGGGCCTCGTCCTTGCCGCGGCCGAGCACCTTGACCTGGGCGATGGAGAGGTTCTCGGTGATCGACATGTGCGGGAACAGCTCGAAGTGCTGGAACACCATGCCGACGTGGGCGCGCAGCTTCGGCAGGTCGGTTTTCGGGTCGCCGACGGAAATGCCGTTGATGATCACCTCGCCCTGCTGGAACGGCTCCAGGCCGTTCACGCATTTGATGAGGGTCGACTTGCCCGAGCCGGAGGGGCCGCAGACGACGATGACTTCGCCCTTTTCGACCTGGGTGGAGCATTCTGCCAGCACCTGGAACTCTCCGTACCACTTGCTGACGTTCTTCATCTCGATCATGGGCATAGTGAGGTTTCCGCTTTAGCGAATGATGGCGATGCGCTGCTGCAGCTTCCGCACCAGCATGGACAGGCTGAAGCTGATGGCGAAGTACAGCACAGCGGCGACCAGATAGGTCTCCACCGGCCGGTTGAAGTTCTTGCCTGCGACCTCGAAGCCCTTGAGCAGGTCGTAGGCGCCGATGGCATACACCAGCGAGGTGTCCTGGAACAGGATGATGGTCTGCGTCAGCAGCACCGGCAGCATGTTGCGGAAGGCCTGCGGCAGCACGACGAGGCGCATGGTCTGGCCGTAGCGCATGCCCAGGGCGTAGCCGGCGGCGACCTGCCCCCGGGCTACGCTCTGGATGCCGGCGCGCATGATCTCGGAGTAGTAGGCGGCCTCGAACAGGGTGAAGGTGATGATGGCCGACATTTCCGCGCCGAGCGGGCGGCCGATGATGAGCGGGATGAGCAGGAAGAACCACAGGATCACCATCACCAGCGGGATGCTGCGCATGGTGTTCACATAGGCGGCGGCCGGCAGCGTCAGCCAGGGTTTGCTCGAGAGGCGCATCAGCGCGAGGACGGTGCCCAGCGCGATGCCGCCGAGCATGGCGATGAAGGTCAGCTGCAGCGAGAAGACGAAGCCCTTCAGCACGTAGCTGGAGACGACTTGCGGCGTGAGAAAGGCGAAGTCGAGATTCAACATCACCGGCCGCCCCCGATCATGCCCGGCACGCGCACCCGCTGCTCGATGAAATGCAGCACACGGTTGATGGCGAAGGCGGTGATGAAATACAGGCCGGTGACGGCGAGGTAGATCTCGATCCCGCGCGCCGTCTCCTCCTGCGCCTGCAGGGCGAACAGCGTCAGTTCCGAAATGCTCACGGCGAAGGCCACGGCCGAGTTCTTGACGATGTTCATCGATTCGCTGGTGAGCGGCGGGATGACGATGCGGAAGGCCATCGGCAGGATGACGTGGCGGTAGGTCTGCGGCAGGGTGAAGCCGAGCGCGAGTCCCGCCATGCGCTGGCCGCGCGGCAGCGACTGGATGCCGGCCTTCACCTGTTCTGAAATGCGCGCCGAGGTAAACAGGCCGAGGCCCAGCACCACTAGGATGAAGCTCGGCACGCCGCGCAGCGGCGGGATCAGCGCCGGCACGACGTGGTACCAGAGGAAGATCTGCACCAGCAGGGGGATGTTGCGGAAGAGTTCCGTCCAGGCGTTGCCGAGCAGCACCAGGCCGCGATGCGGCGCGGTGCGCAGGATGCCCATGATCGAGCCGAGCACCAGCGCCACCCCCAGCGCCAGCAGCGACACCGAGAGCGTCCAGCCCCAGGCCGAGAGCAGCCAGTCAAGGTAGGTGACGTCGCCGGCGCCGCCGAAGCAGCGCGGCACGATCTCGCCGTCGATGGTGTCCTTGCAGAAGACCTGCCAGTCCCAGCTGCTCATGAATGTCCGCCGTTCGCCCCCTCTCCCCGCAAGCGGGGAGAGGGCCGGGGTAAGGGGGAGGAATTACTTCTTCGCGTAGTCTTCCGCCGGCTTGTCGTTCGGGTTGGCCCAGGCCGCCTTGGTCGCTTCGGAAGCCGGCAGGCCGATCGGTTTGTTGGCCGGCGGGATCGGCTGCATGAACCACTTGTCGTAGATCTTCGCCATCTCGCCCGACTTGATCAGCGCCTTCAGGCTGTCGTCTGCCGCCTTCTTGAAGGCCGGGTCATCCTTGCGCAGCATGATGGCGATCGGTTCGACGGCCAGCACCTCGCCGACGATCCTGAAGTCGGCGGGGTTCTTCGATTTTGCGATATTGCCGGCGAGGATCTGGCCGTCCATGACGAAGGCGTCGGCGCGGCCCGATTCGAGCAGCAGGAAGCTGTCGGCGTGGTCCTTGCCGAACACCTCCTTGAAATCCACGCCGGTGGCGCGCTCGTGCTTGCGCAGGAGCTGCACCGAGGTGGTGCCGGTGGTGGTGGCGACGTTCTTGCCGTTGAGCTGGGCGATCGAGGCGATGCCGGAGCCGGCCTTGACGGCAATGCGCACTTCCTCGACGTAGGTGGTGACGGCGAAGGCCACGTCCTTCTGGCGCGCGGCGTTGTTGGTGGTCGAGCCGCACTCGATGTCGACCGTGCCGTTCTGTGTCAGCGGGATGCGGTTCTGCGAGGTGACCGGCTGGTACTTGATGTCGAGCTTCGCCAGGCCGAGCTGCTTCTGCACATCGGCGAGGATGCGCTGGCACAGCTCGACATGGAAGCCGGCGAACTTGCCATCTCCGACGGTGAAGGAAAGCCCGCCGGAGGATTCGCGCACGCCCATGGTTGCGGCGCCGCTGTCCTTGATTTTCTTAAGCGTGCCTCCGGCATCCTGGGAAAGGGCGGGGGTGGAGGTCAGCAGCACGACGGACAAAGTCAGTGTCCCCAACACGGCAATCAGCTTCATCAAGGTCTCCTCTTGTGGTTATTGGAACGGCCATTCTATGCCCACTGAAAAAACTTGTCTAAACGGCCTCCCCCTCGGCCGCCTCTTCCTGCTGCTGCAGCGCCCACATCCTGGCGTAGGCGCCGTCCACGTCGAGCAGCGCCCGGTGCGTGCCGCGCTCGACGATGCGGCCCTGGTCGAGGACGAGGATCTCGTCGGCGTTCATGACGGTCGACAAGCGGTGGGCGATGACCAGGGTGGTGCGGCCGACGCTGATGCGGTCCAATTCGGCCTGGATGGCCTTCTCCGACTGCGAGTCGAGCGCCGAGGTGGCCTCGTCGAAGATCAGGATCGGCGGGTTCTTCAAGAGCGCCCGGGCGATGGCGACACGCTGCTTCTCGCCGCCGGAGAGCTTGAGGCCGCGCTCGCCGACGCGGGTGTCGTACTTCTCCGGCAGCGACTCGACGAAGTCGTGGATGTGGGCGGCCTGCGCGGCCGCGATGACGTCCTCGCGGCTGGCCTCGGGGCGGCCATACTGGATGTTGTAGTAGATGGTGTCGTTGAAGAGCACCGTGTCCTGCGGCACGATGCCGATGGCCGCGCGCAATGACGCCTGCGTCAGGCGGCGGATGTCCGTGCCGTTCACCGTCACCGCGCCGGCTTGCACGTCGTAGAAGCGGAACAGCAGGCGGGAGAGCGTCGATTTGCCCGAGCCGGAATGGCCGACCACCGCCACCGTGCGGCCGGCGGGAATGGAAAAGACGACGTCGAAGAGGATCTGCCGCTTCGCCTCGTAGGAGAAGCCGACGTGCTCGAAGCGCACGGCGCAGGGACCGGCGGCCAGCGACGCGGCATCGGGCGCATCGGCGATCTCGCGGTGCTCGGCCTTGAGGGCGAACATGCGCTCGATGTCGGTGAGCGCCTGGCGGATCTCGCGGTAGAGCACGCCGAGCCAGTTGAGCGGGATGTAGAGCTGGATCAGCAGGCCGTTCACCAGCACGATGTCGCCGACGGTCATCGAGCCGTTCGTCACGCCGGTAGCCGCCCGCCACATGATGAGCGTCACGGCGATGGCGATGATGGCGGCCTGGCCGATGTTGAGGAAGGACAGGGAGAACTGGCTCTTCACCTGCGCCGCCTCCCACTTCTGCATCTCATGGTCGTAGCGCCGCGCCTCGTATTCCTCGTTGTTGAAGTACTTCACCGTCTCGTAGTTGAGCAGGCTGTCGACGGCACGCGAATTGGCGGCCGAGTCGATCTCGTTGGCCTCGCGCCGCAGGTGGGTGCGCCAGTTGGTCACCAGCACGGTGAAGGCGATGTAGAGCGCCAGCGCGCCGACGGTGATCCAGACGAAGCTCGATTCGTAGCGCGAGGCCAGGATGCCGATCACCAGCCCGACCTCGACCAGCGTCGGCAGGATGCTGTAGATGGTGTAGCTGATCAGCGTGCCGATGGAGCGCGTGCCGCGCTCGATGTCGCGCGTCAGGCCGCCAGTCTGCCGCTCCAGGTGGAAGCGCAGCGAGAGGGCGTGCAGGTGGCGGAACACCTGCAGGGCGATGCTGCGGACCGCCTGCTGGGTGACTCGGGCGAAGAGCAGTTCGCGCAGTTCGGTGAACAGCGACATCGAGAAGCGCAGCAGGCCGTAGGCGGCGAGCAGGGCCAGGGGCACGACCAGCACGGCCTTCTCCGCGGTGAAGGCGTCGACGACTTCCTTGAAGACCAGCGGCACGCCGACGTTGGCCGCCTTGGCGGCGACCAGGCAGAGCAGTGCGAACAGCACCCGGCCGCGGTAGGCCCAGATGTAAGGGATCAGGCCGCGGATGGTCTGCCAGTCGCGGCGCTGTCCGCTGTCCGGGGCGGGCAGGGCTCGGGGGGTATAGGTGCGGCGCATCATTCAATTCTAAATTACTTATGTCCCGGCACCAGGGTTGTTAGGGGGCGGTGCCTAAACGCCCACTTGACAGCGGCTGATTCGGACGTATGATTCAAACAACTGTTTGAAACGAGCGTTCCCTTCGCTCCCATTTGCTTATGCGCGCCATCGACATCCGCCAGAGCCCCGACACCCGCGAGCGCATCCTCGATGCGGCCGAATCCCTGTTTGTCGAATACGGCTTCGAGGCCACCTCGATGCGCCAGATCACCGGCCGCGCCGGGGTCAACCTGGCCTCCATCAATTACCACTTCGGAGCCAAGGAGGCGCTGATTCAGGAGGTGTTCCGGCGCCGCCTGACCTGGCTCAACCGGGAGCGTCTGAACGCCCTTGAACGTTTCGAAAAGGAGGCGAAGGGCGCCCCCCTGAAGCCCCACCAGATCGTCGAGGCCTTCTTCGGCGTCTCGCTGCGCATGGCGGCCGACACCGAGCAGGGCGGCCACACCTTCATGCGCCTGCTCGGCCGCACCTACACCGAGCCGTCGGCCTTCGTCCGCCAGTTCCTCGCCGACGAGTACGCCGCCGTGGTGCCGCGCTTCAAGCAGGCATTGTTCCGCTCGCTGCCGGACGTGCCGCCCGAGGAGATCCTCTGGCGCTTCCATTTCATGCTCGGGGCCATGTCCTATGCCATCGCCGGCACCGATGCCCTGCAGCTGGTGGCCGAATACGAACTCGACGAGAAGGATCCCGGCGCCCTGGCGCGTCGCCTGATGCCCTTCCTGCTCGGCGGCCTGCGCGCGCCGCTGGCCGAGGCGCCGGCCAAACCCCGTGAAAAGGGTCCGCGCCGGGCGGTTTGACTCAAGAACATTGGAATAGCCGCCGTTAACAACCGACAAGCAGCACTACACGGCGGCGATTCCCGCCGGAGGATGAAAAGGAGAACAGCATGACCTGGACCTTGTTGATCGCTTTGCCGCTGGCCGCCCTGGCGGCCCTGTTCGCCACCCCGCCGCTGCGCCGCTCAGTCGTTACGCGGCCGCTCTTCGCCGCCTACCGCAGGATGCTGCCGCAGATGTCGCAGACCGAGCGCGAGGCGCTCGAGGCCGGCAGCGTCTGGTGGGAGGGCGAGCTGTTCCACGGCCGCCCCGACTGGAACAAGCTGCTGGCCTATCCGCAGCCGAAGCTGACGCCGGCGGAACAATCCTTTCTCGCCAACGAGACCGAGGAGCTGTGCCGCCTCTCCGACGACTGGACCTCCTCGCACCTGGATCACGACCTGTCGCCGCAGGCCTGGCAGTACCTCAAGGAGAAGGGCTTCCTCGGCATGATCATCCCGAAGCGCTATGGCGGCCTGGAATTCTCCGCCTTCGCCCACTCCGAGGTGGTGACCAAGCTGTCTACCCGCTGCGCTGCCACCGCGGTGTCGGTGATGGTGCCGAATTCCCTGGGCCCGGCCGAACTGCTGCTGCACTACGGCAGCGAGGAACAGAAGAACCACTACCTGCCGCGCCTGGCCAAGGGCCTTGACATCCCCTGCTTCGCCCTGACCAGCCCCTGGGCCGGCTCGGACGCCGCCTCGATCCCCGACCAGGGCATCGTCTGCCGCGGCCTGTGGCAAGGGAAGGAAGTCGTCGGCATGCGCGTCACCTGGGACAAGCGCTACATCACCCTGGCGCCGGTCGCCACGGTGGTCGGCCTCGCCTTCCGCCTGTTCGATCCCGAGCACCTGCTCGGCGAGGTGGAAGACATCGGCATCACCTGTGCCCTCGTGCCGGCCAGCCATCCCGGCGTCGAGACCGGCCGCCGCCACTTTCCGCTCAACGCCGCCTGGCACAATGGCCCGACGCGCGGCAAGGACGTCTTCATGCCGCTCGACTTCATCATCGGCGGACCGAAGATGGCCGGCCAGGGCTGGCGCATGCTGATGGAATGCCTCGCCGCCGGCCGCTCGATCTCGCTGCCAGGCTCCAATACCGGCATGCAGAAGCTGGCGGTGCGCACCGTCGGCGGCTACGCCCGCGTGCGCAACCAGTTCAAGACCGCCATCGGCAGGTTCGAGGGCATCCAGGAGCCGCTGGCGCGGATGGGCGGCAACCTGTATCTCTCGGACGCCGCCCGCGTCATGACCGCCGGCGCCATCGACCTGGGCGAGAAGCCCTCGGTGGTCTCGGCCATCGTCAAGTACCACGTCACCGAGCGCTGCCGCCAGGCGATGAACGACGGCATGGACATCCTCGGCGGCAAGGGCATCTGCCTCGGCCCCTCGAACTTCCTCGGCCGCGCCTACCAGCAGGTGCCGGTCGGCATCACCGTGGAAGGCGCCAACATCCTGACGCGCAGCCTGATCATCTTCGGCCAGGGCGCCATCCGCTGCCACCCCTACGTGCTGGCCGAGATGCGTGCCGCGCAGACGGACGA
>JAEUNH010000129.1 GCA_016791205.1 Rhodocyclaceae bacterium
ACTACGTGCTCAATGCGCGGCTGTGCGGACGCGCCGGAGGCTTCGACGAAAGCACCGTGTTCATGGCGATCCTGCCGCTGGGCCACAACTACAACCTGGCCTCGCCCGGCATGCTCGGCACCTTCTATTACGGCGGCACCGTGGTGCTGGCACCTTCCGGCGATGCGGCCGATGTCTTCGGCCTGGTCCAGCGCGAGAAGGTCGGCGTGATCGCCGCGGTGGTGCCGCTGATCTCCAACTGGCTCAATTCGCCGGTGCCCGACCGCTACGACCTGTCCTCGCTGAAGGTGATCCAGAACGGCGGCGCCCGCCTCGCACCGGAGCTGCGCGCGCGCCTGCGGCAGCGCTTCGGCTGCCTGCCGCAGGAGATCTACGGGACCGCCGAAGGCCTCATCAACATGGTCCCGCTCGACGCGCCGGACGATCTGCTGCTCACCAGTTCCGGCGTTCCGGTCTGCGAGGACGACGAGATCAAGGTGCTCGACGACGACGGCAGGGAGGTGGCGGACGGTGAACCGGGCGAACTGGTGACGCGCGGCCCCTACACCATCCACGGCTACTTCCGGGCCCCGGAAAAGCAGGCGGATGCGTTTACCCCCGACGGTTTCTACCGCATGGGCGACATCGTGCGCAAGCAGGGCCGCCACGTGTTCACCGAGGGGCGGCGCAAGGACCTGATCAACCGCGGCGGCGAGAAGATCAGCTGCGAGGAAGTCGAGAACCTGATCTTCCGCAATCCCAAGGTCAAGGCCGCGACCCTCGTGGCGATGCCCGATCCGGTGTTCGGCGAAAAGGCCTGCGCCTTCGTCATCCTCAAGGAAGGCGAGGCGCTGGGCTTCGATGAGCTGGTGGCCTTCCTGCGCGCGCAGCAGATCGCCAGCTTCAAGCTGCCGGAACGGCTCGAAGTGGTAAAGGAATTCCCCTTGAGCCCGGTCGGCAAGATCCTCAAGCGCCAGTTGCGAGAGGCCATTGCAGCCAGGATGGAGGCGGAACGGGCGGGTGGCCGCGCATGAAGATCCGCATCGTCGGCGGCGGCCCGGCCGGACTTTACTTCGCGACGCTAATGAAGCGCAGCGATCCCGGACACGACGTCGCCGTCTTCGAGCGCGGGCCGCGCGACGCCACCTGGGGCTTCGGCGTGGTGTTCTCGGACCGGGCGCTGGAGTTCCTGCGCGCCGACGACGAGGCCACCTACCGGTTGCTTATGCCGCTGATGGAAACCTGGCCGAATCTCACCATCGCGCACAGCGACACCCGCATCCCGATCGCCGGCAACGGCTTCGCCGCGGTCGGGCGCCTGGAGCTGCTCAACGCGCTGGAGGCGCAGGCGGAATCGCTCGGCGTGCGGCTGGTGTTCGGGCGCGGGATTGCCTCGCTCGACGATCCGGCCCTGGCGGGCGCCGATCTCGTCGTCGCCGCCAACGGCGCCTTTTCGTGGGTGCGCGACGAGAACAAGGACAAGTTCGGCACGGAAACCGACCTGCGCACCAATCGCTTCATCTGGTACGGCACCAGCAAGGTCTTCGACAGCCTGTCGCTGACCTTCCGCACTACCGAACACGGCGTGTTCTGCGCCCACCACTACCGCTACAGCCCGCGCATGAGCACCTTTCTGGTCGAGGTCACGGACGCCACCTGGCGCCGCGCCGGATTCGCCGACATGAGCGAGGCGGACACGATCCGCCATTGCGAGCGGGTTTTTGCCAGGGATCTGGATGGCGAGCCGATACTTTCCAACAAGTCATTCTGGCGCCAGTTTCCGGCGATCTCGAACCGGCAGTGGAGCTTCGGCAACGTCGTGCTGATGGGCGACGCGCTGCGTACCGCGCATTTCTCGATCGGCTCGGGAACGCGCCTGGCCATGGAGGATGCGATCGCGTTGTGGAAGGCGCTGCGCGATGCGGGCAGCCTGCCCGAGGCGTTGGCGCTCTATCAGGAGCGGCGCCTGCCGCCGATGAAGAAGATCTGGGATGCGGCCAACGTCAGCATCCGCTGGTATGAAGGCATGGACACTCTGATGGCGCTGCCGGCGGTGGATTTCGCCTACAGCTACATGACCCGCACCGGGCGGGTGGACCATGCGGAAGTCCGCCGACGCGATCCGGGCCTGGCGGCGGCCTACGAGGCCGCCCATCCAGAGTTGGCATAGGGCGAAACGGGCGATTTTCCTTGACGGGCCGGGGGAATTGCCTTTAATGTATACAGTATCCACACGACCTTGCGACGGGTTTCGATCGCGGGTTTTCAGGAGGAAGACAAAATGACCAGACCGGGCGAAGCAAAGCTCAAGCACCTCTTCCAGCCAGGCCAGATCGGCAGGTTCAAGACCAAAAACCTGGTCAAGTACGGCGCCTGCTGCGTCTCCAACTACAACGGCCGCGACGGCAGCATCACGCCGCGCGAACTGGCGCGGGTGCGCGTCATCGCCGCCACCGGCTGCGGCCTGATCACCAACCAGGGCGCCTACCCGGACCCGCTCGGCGAGGGCAAGGCCTACTTCCGCCAGGTCGCCATCCATGACGACAAGTTCCTGCCGCAGTTCGAGACCATCGCCCGGTACATCCACGACGCCGGGGCGGTGGCCTTCCAGCAGATCCTCCACGCCGGCCGCTACGGCGGCATCGACCTCGGCTATTGCGTGCAGCCCTCGGTGGTGCCGCAGACCCTGCCCCACTTCCGCCCGCCGCGCGAGCTGAGCAAGGACGAGATCCGTGCCGTCGTGCAGCAGCACGCCGACGCCGCCAGGCGCGCCATCCGCGCCGGCTTCGACGGCACCGAGATCACCAGCTTCATGGGCTACCTGCTGGCCAACTTCAACTCGCCCTTCACCAACCAGCGCACCGACGAATACGGCGGCTCGGTGCAGAACCGCGGCCGCTTCATGCGCGAGCTGATCGACGCCATCAAGCAGGCGACGCCCGACAATCCGCTCTCCGTGCGCCTGAACGGCGCCGAGCTGATGGACCGCTGGGGCGGCAACAGCGAGGACGAGTCCTTCGAGCTGATGCAGCAGGCCGTCGACTGCGGCGTGGAGATGATCTCCGTCACCGTCGGCTGGCAGGAGGCGCCGGAATCCTCCTTCGGCCGCGACGTGCAGCCGGGCTACTGGAACTACCTCTCGGCCAAGGCCAAGAAAATGTTCCCGAACGTGCTGGTGGCCTTCGGCAACCGCCTGCCGGACCCGGCCATGGCCGACGAGTGCATCCGCGACGGCGTCTTCGACTACTGGGAGGTCTGCCGTCCCCTGCTGGCCGACCCGGAGCTTATCCACAAGGCCGCCGAGGACCGCATGGAGGAAGTGCGTCCCTGCATCGGCTCCCTGAACTGCTTGTCCCGCCTGTTCCGCGACCTGCCCTACACCTGCACCATGAACCCGATGCTCGGCCACGAATTCGAGCCGGAGTACCACATCACGCCGGCCGCCGAGCCGAAGCGCATCCTGGTCGTCGGTGCCGGCCCGGCCGGCATGGAGGCGGCCATCACGGCGCGCCAGCGCGGCCACGCCGTGACGGTGGTCGACAAGGCCGACAGGATCGGCGGCAACCTCGCCGCCTATGCCGCCAACGACCTCGCCCGCCCCGCCGACCTGCAGAGCGTCATCGACTACTACGGCGTGATGGCGAAGAAGCTCGGCGTCGAGGTGCGACTCAACACCCTGGCCGACGCCAAGTTCATGCGCAGCGTGCTGCACGACTTCGACGTCTGCATCGTCGCCGCCGGCGCCCGCACCGACATGGCGGTGTTCCAGTACCTCGAAGGTTCCGACCTGCTGGTCGACGCGCTGGAAGTCGCCCACGGCCGCTTCAAGCCCGGCAAACGCGTGGTGATGATCGGCGGCGGCATGATCGGCCTGACCATCTCCGAGTTCCTCGCCAAGGCCGGACACGAGGTCACTGTCGTCGAGAAGGACAAGCGCATCGGCGGCGACATCATGCCGACCTTCAAGTGGCGCCACACCGCCTGGGTGGACGAGCTCGGCATCAAGACCGTGACCTCGGCGCAGCTGGTCAAGGTGAGCAAGGAAGGCGCGACGGTGAAGACGGCCAAAGGCGAGGAAAAATTCATCCCGGCCGACAGCGTCATCGTCTCCAGCCCGCGCAAGGCCAACCACGACCTCTTCTACGACTTCCAGTGGATGGTCGACGAACTGCACGGCGGCGGCGACGCGACGGTGCCGCGCGGCCTCGACCAGGCCATCCAGGAAGGCTACCGGCTCGGCTGCAGGATTTAGCAGGTGCAACAGATTCGGCACTTTGCTTCACCTTTACACGCCTGGCGGGCGTGTATACAGTATCCGCA
>JAEUNH010000149.1 GCA_016791205.1 Rhodocyclaceae bacterium
GGACAGGTGGCGAGCGTTCAAGGTGCGACCGATTCGTTCAAGGTGTATCTGCTTGTCGGTGCGCCTCAGCAGGAGAGCCTGCAGCCTGCCTTCCACAGCGCAATGAGCATATTGCGGAAAATTCCTGGCGACAAGGAAATCGTGCTGGAACAGGATGCGCTGGGCTTGGCAGCGCGTATCGCCGAGGAAGTTGCGGAGCACGGGCGCAGTAGCTGAAAGGTGAAAGGCAAAAAGCCACTTGCCGCTCCCATGATGTCAGCCCTGTTGTATCCGCTGCCGATCACCTTAGTCATCTTTTAATGCGACTTTCACCACCCGGTGAAGTCAAGCTTCATCGTTCTGCCTGCTATTGGCAGATCTGTATGTCCGCAGTTGGTCTAAAACAGCCTTCCCCACCGTGCTGACGACAGACCGCTAAGGCCGAACAAGAGACGGATGCGGCAAATCAGCGAGTAGCGCCCTCCGCCCAATCCGTAGTCTGAATCAAGCAGCCGCCGTATTGCAGGGACTGACTTTTCCCGGTCGGTTGCGACGGCGGAATCTATGCGGCTTCTGGATTCCCGCTTTCGCGGGAATGACAAAGAGCCGCCGCCGCGCGGTGCAGCATAGTGCACCTTGCCTTGCAAGGCCTCCCCGGCATAATGTCGCTTTCCCTCAAGCGACACCGACATGACCCACACCCCTCCCGGCGCCTGGCCCATCCCTGGCCCCGAATACCTCGCCAGCGCCCGCTTCATCGATTCCGGCACCGAGTCCATCCGCCGCTTCGCGCTGGAGACCGTCGCCGGCGCGACGGGCGACATCGAGAAGGCCGTGAAGCTCTTCTACCGCGTGCGCGACGGCTGGCGCTATGACCCGTTCACCATGAGTCTCGATCCCGAGCCCTACGTCGCCAGCAACGTGCTGCAGGCGAAGGCGGCCTACTGCCTGCCGAAGGCGATCCTGCTCGCCGCGGCAGCGCGCGCCGTCGGCATCCACGCGGCGATCGGGCTGTCCGACGTGGAGAATCACCTCACCACGGAAAAGCTGAAGGCCATGATGGGCGGCAAGACGACTTTCATCCATCACGGCTATGCGGTGCTGTGCCTGGACGGCAAATGGGTGAAGGCGGCGCCGGCCTTCAACATCGAGATGTGCGAGAAATTCCATGTGCACCCGACCGAGTTCGACGGCACGGGCAATGCCATCTTCCAGGAATACGACGCCAGGAACCGGCGCCACATGGAGTACCTGCGCGACCACGGCTGCTGGTCGGATTTTCCGTTCGAGAAGGTGATGGCGGATTTCCGGGCGTTTTATCCGGCGGAGGCGTACAAGAGTTTCAATCCGGGAGAGTTGTTCGAGGATGGGGTGAGGATTTCATGACCACAGGCAAGCTGTTTTCACCTTACACGCTGGGCGCGCTGACGCTGCCCAACCGCATCGCCATGGCGCCGATGACGCGCTGCCGCGCCACCAACCCGGCCATCGCGCCGACACCGATGATGGTGGAGTACTACGGCCTGCGCGCCGACGCCGGCCTGATCATCTCCGAAGGCATTCCGGTCTCGCCGCAGGCGCGCGGCTACGCTTTCACGCCGGGCCTCTACTCCGCCGAGCAGGTGGCCGGCTGGCGCGGGGTGACGAACGAGGTACACAGGCTGGACGGGCGCATCTTCGCCCAGCTCTGGCACTGCGGCCGCATCAGCCACGGCAGCCTGCGCGAGGACCAGGCGCCGCCGGTGGGGCCGAGCGCGATCGCCGCCAACGGCAAGTCGATGGCGCTCGACCGCGCCACTGGCGCGGCGGCGCTGACGCAATGCGAGGCGCCCCGTGCGCTGTCGACAGCGGAAGTGAAGGGCGTCGTCGGCGAGTTCGTGCAGGCGGCGAAGAACGCCATCGCCGCCGGCTTCGACGGCGTGGAGGTCCACGGCGCCAACGGCTATCTGCTCGACCAGTTCCGCTGCCCCTTCCTCAACGACCGCCGGGACGAGTACGGCGGCTCGCTGGAAAACCGCTGCCGCCTGCACCTGGAGATCGCGCGCGAGGTGGCCGCCGCCATCGGAAAAGAACGGGTCGGCATCCGCCTCTCGCCGCACGGCCAGGCCAACGACATGCGGCCCGACCCCGAGCCGATGGCGACCTACGGCTATCTCGCCGGGGAATTGCAGAAGCTCGGCCTGGTGTATCTGCACCTCTACGACCAGTCGACGAGCTGGATCCACGATCCGGACGACGCGCTGCTGCGGCTGATCCGCGGGAAATTCACGAATGCGCTGATGCTCTGCGGCGGCTTCACCGGCAGGAAGGCCGAGGCGGCGCTCGCCACCGGCAGCGGCGACATGATCGCCATCGGCAAGCCCTTCATCTCCAACCCCGACCTGGTCTCGCGCCTGCGCCAGGGCGTGGAGATCGCGTCGTGGGACAGCAAGACCTTCTACCTCGGCGGCCACAGCGGCTACCTGGATTACCCGACCTTCTCCGCCTGAAAGCGCCCGATGACGACTCCCGCCTACGAGACCCTGAAGATCGAAGTGGCCGACGCCGTCGCCACGGTCGAGATGAACCGGCCGGAGAAGGCCAACGCCATGAACCTGCGCATGTGGCTGGAGCTGCGCGAGGCCTTCAAGTGGATCGACGAGGAGGCTGCGATCCGCGTCGCCGTGCTGCGCGGCGCCGGGCCCTGCTTCACCTCCGGCATCGACCTCGGCATGCTCGGCAGCGTCAGCGAGGGCATCGCCGACGACTGCGAGGGCAGGATGCGGGAAAAACTGCGCCGCCTGATTCTCGACCTGCAGGACAGCCTCACCGCCCTCGAGCGCTGCCGCAAGCCGGTGCTGGCGGCGGTGCACGGCTATTGCTTCGGCGGCGGCGTGGACCTCGTCTGCGCCTGCGACATGCGCTACTGCAGCAGCGACGCCAGCTTCTGCATCAAGGAGATCGACGTCGGCATGACGGCCGACGTCGGCACCCTGCAGCGCCTGCCGAAGCTGGTCGGCGAGGGCATGGTGCGCGAGCTGGCCTATACCGGCCGGGTGGTCGCCGGCCCCGAGGCGAAGGAGATCGGCCTGGTCAACCACAGTTACGCCAGCCCGGGCATGCTCTTCCACGAGGTGGCGAAGATCGCCGCGACCATCGCCAAGAAGTCGCCGCTGTCGATCCGCGGCATCAAGGAGATGGTCAACTACGCCCGCGACCATTCGGTGGCCGACGGCCTCAACTACATCGCCACCTGGAACGCCGCCATGCTGATGTCGGACGACCTGACGGAAGCCATGACGGCGGCGCGGGCGAAGCGGGAGCCGAAATTCCGGGATTGATACCATGAAGACCCGCCTTGTCGCCGTCCTGTGGGGACTGACTTTTGCCTGGGGCAGCCAGGCGGCCGAGCCGCTGCCGCTGTTCGACGCCCACCTGCACTACAACGTCGAGGCGGCGGGCGGTCCCTATCCGCTCGACCACGTGCTCAAGCTCTTCCGCGACAACCGCGTCACCGGGATACTGGCCAACAGCCGGCCCAACGACGGCACGCGCGCCCTCTACGAGGCCAAGCCGAAGGACGTCTGGGTGGTGCCCTTCATCCGCCCCTACATCGTCCAGCCCGACCGCCACACCTGGTTCAACGATGTGAAGATCTTCGCCCTCATCGAGTCCGAGCACAAGCGCGGCTATTACCAGGGCATCGGCGAGTTCCACCTCTTCGGCGACGACGCCAAGTCTGAATGGGTGAAGAAGACCGTCGACTTCGCCGTGACGCACAACCTGTATCTGCATGCCCACTCCGACGACGCAGCGGTGGACATCCTCTTCGCCCACAACCCGAAGGTCAGGATCGTCTGGGCGCACACCGGTTTCACCACGGCGCCGGAAACGATCGAGAAATACCTGAAGAAATACCCCAACCTGTGGGGCGAATTGTCCTACCGCTACGACGTCACCGAGGCCGGCAAGCTCAAGCCCGCCTGGCGCCGCCTGTTCGAGCACTACCCCGACCGCTTCATCGTCGGCTCCGACACCTGGGTGAACGAGCGCTGGGGCCAGTACGCCTCGATCATGAACGGCTACCGCGACTGGCTGGCCGAGCTGCCGAAGGACGTCGCCGAGAAGATCGCGCACCGCAACGCCGAGCGGCTGTTCCGCAGGTAGAACCTCCGTCATTCCCGCGC
The DNA here is from genome assembly GCA_016791205.1 of Rhodocyclaceae bacterium. GTDB lineage: Bacteria > Pseudomonadota > Gammaproteobacteria > Burkholderiales > Rhodocyclaceae > Desulfobacillus. The sequence goes on from JAEUNH010000149.1 coordinate 4,146, forward strand.
AAGCGGGAATCCACAGCCGCACGACTGGATCCCCGCGTCCGCGGGGATGACGGCGCTACATTTCGCCCGCATCTCGCTACAATGCCCGTTCCATCTGAGTGGAGCGGAGCATGGCATTCATCTACCGCGTCGCCTCGACGGCGTCGCAGGACCGGCTGGAAAAGCTCATCGAGGAGCGCCTCAAGCCGAAAGCCGACCAGGCGCGTGTCGACGAGAAGATCTGGAACCTCTTCGGCGAGCGCTGGGCGGTGATGTTCACCGACCTCTCCGGCTTCTCGCGCCGGGTGGCCGACTTCGGCATCATCCACTTCCTGCAGACCATCTACGAATCGAACCGCCTGCTGGTGCCGCTGATCGAGGAGCACAGCGGCATCCTGCTCAAGGCCGAGGGCGATTCCCTGCTGGTGATCTTCCGCGACGTGGACGAGGCCATCGCCTGCGCCATGGACATGCAGCGCTGCGCTCGCCAGTACAACCGCAAGCGGCCGAAGGCCGAGGAGGTGCTGCTGTGCATCGGCCTCGGCTACGGCGACATGCTGCGCATCGGCGATTCGGATGTCTTCGGCGCAGAGGTTAACGCCGCCAGCAAGCTGGGCGAAGACCATGCGCGGCCCTACGAGATCCTGGTCACCGGCGGGGTGAAGCAGGCGGCGAATGCCGGCAAGGGGATCAGGTTCGGCCGCATCAAGGCCGTGCCGCCGGGCGCGGAGTCCGCCTACCGCCTGAAATACGAATGAGCCGCCGCATCCTGATTCTCGGCGCGGCGGGGCGCGACTTCCACAACTTCAACCTCGTCTATCGCGACGATCCGGCGGTCGAGGTCGTCGCCTTCACCGCCGCGCAGATCCCCGGCATCGCCGGGCGCCGCTACCCGCCTGAACTGGCCGGCCCGCGCTACCCGGAGGGCATCCCGATCCTCGACGAGGCGGAACTGGAGACGCTCTGCCGCGAACAGCGCATCGACGAGGTGGTGTTCGCCTACAGCGACGTGCCGCACGCCCAGGTGATGCACCTGGCCTCGAAGGCGCTGGCGGCGGGCGCCGACTTCACGCTGCTCGGGCCCGCCCGCACGCAGATCGCGGCCCGCGTGCCGGTGATCGCCGTCTCGGCGGTGCGCACCGGCTGCGGCAAGTCGCAGACGGCGCGCTACCTCTCCGGCCTGCTGAAGGCCACGGGCCGGCGCGTGGCGGTGATCCGCCACCCGATGCCCTATGGCGACCTGGCGCGCCAGGCGGTGCAGCGCTTCGCCGCGCGCGCCGACCTCGACGCCGCCGAATGCACCGTCGAGGAGCGCGAGGAGTACGAGCCGCACCTGGCCTGCGGCAACGTCGTCTTTGCCGGCGTCGACACCGCCCGCATCGTCGCCGCGGCCGAAAGCGAAGCCGACCTGATCCTCTGGGACGGTGGCAACAACGACTTCCCCTTCGTCCGGCCCGACCTGCACATCGTGCTGGTCGATCCGCTGCGCCCCGGCCACGAGACCAGCCACCACCCGGGCGAGGCGGTGCTGCGCATGGCCGACGTGGTCGTCGTCGCCAAGAGCGATGCGGCGCAGCCGGTGGACGTGCGCCGCGTGAGAGAGGCGGCCCATGCGGTCAACCCGCGCGCCCAAATCATCCGTGCCGCCTCGCCGGTGCGCCTCGACGACGAGCCATCGGTGCGCGGCCGCCGGGTGCTGGTGGTGGAGGACGGGCCGACGCTGACCCACGGCGGCATGCCCTGGGGCGCCGGCCACCTCGCCGCCCTGCGCGCCGGGGCGGAGATCGTCGACCCGCGGCCCTTCGCCGGGCCGGCCATCCGCAGCCTCTACACACGCTACCCGCACATCGGCGAGGTGCTGCCGGCGACCGGCTATTCTCGCGAACAGCTCGACGCCCTGCGCCAGACCATCAACGCCACGCCGGCCGACCTGGTCGTCTCGGCCACGCCGATCGACCTGGCCGCGCTGATCCAGGTGCACAAGCCGGTGCTGCGCGCCCGCTACGAGTTCGCCGAGGTCGAGACGCCGGGGCTGGCCGGCGCGGTCGAGACATTCCTCTCCAAGCTGCTATCTTGAGAGCATGGGCCAGATGCTCACCCTGTCGCGCGCGGCACGCCTGGTCGGCGCCAGCCGGGTCGCGCTGCAGCTGAAGATCCGCAGCGGCGAACTGCCGTCCTTCGACGGCATGGTCTCGGCCGAAGACCTGCTGCGGCTCTATCCGGACATCCGGCTGGACGAGGACGGCGGCTTCGAGCAGGTGCGGGAGATCAAGGAGCGGGCCTTCGGCCGGCGCGTGCGCGAGCGCCTGCTGCCGAGCCAGGAGATCCTCTCGCAGCGGCTCTACGAGCAAAGCACGGAGCTGGCCGACCTGCGCGCCCACCTGCAGCGCTACCACGCCATGATGGAGGCGGTGCGCGGCCGCATCGGCGAACAGGAGGCGCTGCCGGGCATGGCGGCCCTCGGCGCCTTCCTCGACGCGCAGCTGGCCGAGATCCTCGGCGCCACCGAGGCGCCGAATGCGCTGGCGGTCATGGATGATATGCTCAGGATCATGTCCGCCCACGTCACCCTGCACCCCAGCGGCCACGACTTCTTCGTCGAAGGCGCCGACACGCTGCTGGAAGCGGCGCTCAAGGCCGGGCTGGCGGTGAACTACGGCTGCAGCAACGGCAACTGCGGCCTGTGCAAGGCGCGCGTGGTGTCGGGTGAAGTCAGGCAGGTGCGGCCGCACGACTACGCGCTGTCGGAGGCGGAAAAGAGCCAGGGCTACACCCTGCTCTGCTGCCACGCCGCGGTCTCCGACCTGGTCGTCGAGGCGCTGGAGACCGGCAGCGCCGGCGACATCCCGCCCCAGCAGATCGTGGCCCGCGTCAAGGCGCTGCAGCCGCTCGGCGACGAGATGCGCCTGCTGCACCTGCAGACGCCGCGCAACAACCGCCTGCGCTTCCTCGCCGGACAGAACGTCACGCTGGCTGCCGGGGACACCTCGGCCGAACTGCCCGTCGCCAGCTGCCCCTGCGACGACCGCAACCTGCATTTCCACGTTGCGCGCGACCCGAAGGACGACTTTGCCCGGCAGGTGTTCGAGGCGCTGCGCCCGGGCGATCCGGTGACGGTGTTCGGCCCCTGGGGCGACTTCGTGCTGCGCGCCGATTCGCCGCGGCCGATCCTGTTCGTCGCCTCGGAAGCCGGCTTCGCGCCGGTGAAGGGCCTCATCGAGCATGCCATGTCGCTCGACCGCGCCGAACGGCTGCACCTCTACTGGCACAGCGCCCTTCCGTCCGGGCAGTACCTCGCCAACCTGTGCCGCTCCTGGGCCGAGGCGCTGGACAATTTCCGCTACGTGGCGGTGACGGAGGGCGGCGCGGAAGCGCTCGTCGAGCGCATGGCGCGGGAGCACGCCGACCTCGCCGCCTTCGACCTCTACCTGGCCGGCCCGGAAGGCTTCGTGGATGGCATCGCGAAGGCCCTCGATCGTCAGGGTTTTCCCGCCGCGCAGCTTCGCGCCGCGGCGAGATAAATTCCGCTGCCGCGCGCATCAGCGCGTTCTGTTCGCCGGCGGAGGCGCCAGCCCTTAAGATTGTTCCATGCAGCGCAAGATCATCCCCCTGATGCCCGCGGCGGATGCCGCCACGACGGCCTGCGAGGGCGCCGAGCCCTTCGCCCTGATGGTGCTCGGCGACAGCATGCTGCCGGAGTTCGCGGAAGGCGAAGTCATCGTCGTCGAACCGGAAGGCCTGGCCCGTAATGGCAGCTATGTCGTCGCCGACCACGACGGCGAGCCGATCCTGCGCCAATTGGTCAGCCGTGCCGGAGGCTGGTGGCTGCACCCGCTCAACCCGCGCTACCCGGATGCCGAACTCGCCGGCCTCGAGGCCGTGCGCGGCGTGGTCATCCAGAAGAGCCGCCCCGGCGCCCGCCGCTCGCGAAAATCCTACGTGGACTGACATGCCTTACTACCTCTACAAGGTCTTCGAGACCCCCATCCGCCGCCTGGAGAAGATCGAGAGCCACGAAGCCTTCAAGGCCGCCTCGGCCCGCGCCAAGGCACTGCGCCGCGAACTGGCCATGAGCGAGGGGTGCGCCGTGAAGACCGTCTTCGCCGACAACGAGCTGCAGGCCGAGGACATCCTCTCCCAGGTGCGCGAGCCGCAACCCGAGCTCGGCGACGACTGATCCGGCCGATGGACACCCCGGGCCTGGAAGCACTGAAGCAGGCCGTCCAGGCCAACTGCGACATCGCCGACGCGCGCCATGCCCGCGAGTCGACGATGTGCAACTACCTGCTGGCCATGCGCGAGCTCTATCGCTGGGAGCGCGGCCTGCCGCTTGCCGGCCCCCTCGGCCAGGCCGAGCTGGGCGCCTGGATCGCCGCCCGCGAGGCACGCTGGAACGATCTGGAGGAGGCCGAGTACCTGCCCCTGCCTCTCGGCCAAGGCGGCTGCGATCCCTTCGACAACGCCGCCATCAACGCCCGCCTGGAACCGCGGGGCCTGGTCTACTCGGCCGGCCTCGGCCGCTGGGGCCGGCCGCATTTCTTCCTCGGCGACCTGGCCCGGCGCGAGTCGCGGCAGGGGCTGGCGGTGCTGGTCTCGGAGCGGGAGCACGCCCGCGATCTGTTCGCCCCGCCGGCGGCGTTGCGCGACGGCACCGTCTTCCTGCGCCTGGACGCCCTGCGCCGCTGGCTGTGGGAGAAGACCGAAGTCTGGGGCGTCAAGCAGGCCGAGGGCGCGCTCAAGGCGGCGCTGACGGCCTATGGCTTCGACGAGGATGGCGGAGCGGCCCTGGAGCGCATGGCGGCGGCCGAGGGGGAGACGCTGATCCTGCACGAGCTGGGCGAGGCGCAGGCCGAGCCGCTGCTCGGCCCGGACTGGCGCGAGATGCTCGGCGGCCTGGCCGAGCGTCGCGCCGAACTGCTCGCCCGCGCCGTGCGCGACAACCTGGCGGACTGCCTGTCCACCCTGCCGGCGCTCATCGAGCGGGGCGCTGCGCCCTCGCTGCACTTCTATTTCGCGAATTTCGAGGGCCTGCGCCGCAGCCTTTTCCCGCGCCTGGGGGTGGCCTACCTGGCCTGGCGCAGGACGGGCGACCCGGTCGATCTGCGACTGGCCTGCCGCGACGGACAGGCTCACTGGCGGGAGGCCGCGCTGCGGCTGCTGGACGCCTGGCGGCACGATCCGGCCGCCGCAGCTGCCGCGTTTTCGGAACGGGTGGACGAGCCGGGCACGCTGGCCCTGTAGACGAAAAAACGCCCTCCCTCCGGCTGGAGGGAGGGCGTCTCGGGGAAGCGCTTACTTGAGGTGCTTGTTGACGAGCTTGGTCATCTCGAACATCGAGACCTGGCCCTTGCCACCGAAGATGGCCTTCAGCTTCTCGTCGGCATTGATCATGCGACGGTTGATCGCGTCCTGCAGCTTGTTCTTCTTGATGTAGTCCCAGATCTTCTTGGTGATCTCGGTGCGCGGCTGAGCCAGGGCACCCACCACGGCAGCGAGAACGCCACTCGGGGTCATCGGCTTCATGAAGGCGGGATTGGGCTTGCGCTTGACTGCGGGCTTCTTGGCAGCGGCTTTCTTGGCCGGCTTCTTGGCGGCTTTCTTGGGAGCGGCTTTTTTGGCGGGGGCTTTCTTGGCTGCCGGCTTTTTGGCGGCGGCTTTTTTCGGGGCTGCTTTCTTGGCTGCCGGTTTTTTGGCGGCGGGTTTCTTCGCAGCGGGTTTCTTCGCTTTCTTGGCTGTGGCCATCTTCACCTCCTGAAAATAGTGATTACTACACCTGAAAACACCACGAATCTCCTTGCTGCGTACAGCAAGAATGGAGCGAAGCATGCTCATGCCGAAACGATTTGTCAATCATTTTTCAGAGGGGAATGGAAAATTTTTCGCTCTGGTGTTGCGTCCGTCCCGCGATGCGCCGGCGCAATTTCCCTCTGGCACCGGCCCCCTCGCGGCGCGTCCGGCATGACCGCGGCCGGCGAGTGCGGGCATAATGCGCCGTCGGATATGGGGCGCTTCGCAGAGAGAAAACCATGATCGAACTGGCCACCCTGATCAACCGCCAGGCCTTCTACCGCCCGGAGCGCCTGGCCGTCGTCTTCGAGGACGAGCGGCTCACCTGGCGCGACTTCGCGGCGCGGGTGGCGCGCTGCGCCAACCTGCTGCGCGGGCTCGGCATCGGGCCGGGCGACAAGGTCGTCACGGTGCTGCCGAACTGCCGCGAGCTGCTGGAGCTGTACTGGGCGGTGCCGTCCATCGGCGCCGTGCTGGTGCCGCTCTCCCCCCTGCTGCTGCCGGCCGGCCTGGCCAGCCTGGTGAAGGATGCCGACGCACGCTGCCTGGTCAGCAGCCCGGCGCTCGAGCCGGTGCTCGAGGGGATCGGCGACGACCTGGCGCCGCTGCTGCCGGGGCGGGTGCTGCTCACCGGGAAAAGTCGGTCTCCGCAATACGCTGACTACGCGGCGCTGGCCGCCGCCGCCGCCGACCGCTTCACCCCGGCCGAGGTACGCCCCGACGACCTCTTCAACATCATGTACACCTCGGGCACCACCGGCCTGCCCAAGGGCATCATGCACACCCATTTGATCCGCGCCATGTACTGCCTGATGCTGGGCGCGGCCTGGCGCATGAGCCCCGAGTCGGTGGTGCTGCACGCCGGGGCCATCGTCTTCAACGGCGCCTTCGTCACCCTGATGCCGAGCTTCTACCTGGGCGGCACCTACATCCTGCAGCGCGCCTTCGAGCCGGGGCGCATGATCGAGACCATCGCCCGCGAGCGGGTCAGCCACGTCATGGTGGTGCCCTCGCAGGTGGTGGCGCTGCTCAACGATCCGGCCTACGCGCCGGAAAAGCTGGCCTCCCTGCAGTGCCTGGTGTCGCTCGGCGCGCCGCTGATGCAGGAGCACAAGGACCGCCTCAACCGTGACCTGCCCGGGCGCTTCCACGAGCTCTACGGCCTCACCGAGGGCTTCGTCACCATCCTCGACCGGGCCGACGCGGTGCGCAAGGCCGGCTCGGTCGGCCTGCCGATGCCCTTCAACCATATCCGGATCGTGCGCGAGGACGGCAGCGAGGCCGATGTCGGGGAAACGGGCGAGATCGTCGGCCGCGGCCCGATGCTGATGACCGGCTATTACAAGCGGCCCGACCTCACCGCCCAGGCCATCCGCGAGGGCTGGCTCCACAGCGGCGACATGGGCTACCTCGACGCCGAGGGCTTCCTCTATCTCGTCGACCGCAAGAAGGACATGATCGACTCGGGCGGGGTCAAGGTCTATCCGCGCGACATCGAGGAGATCGCCGCCCGCCACCCGGCGGTGCGCGAGGTAGCGGTGTTCGGCGTGCCCGACGAGAAATGGGGCGAGACGCCCCTGGCGGCGGTGGTGCTGCGCCAGCCGGGGGCGGTCTCGGCGGAGACCCTGCGCGAGTGGATCAACGAGCGGGTCGGGGCCCGCTACCAGCGCGTCTCGGCGGTGACGATCCTGGACGACTTCCCGCGCAGCGCCGCCGGCAAGACGCTCAAGCGCGAATTGCGCGAGCCCTACTGGGCCGGCCGGGAAAAGAGGATCTGATGATCGCTCGCCGCGAGTTCCTGCTCGCCGGTGCGCTGGCGCTCGCCACGCCGCGGCTGTGGGCGCGGCCGGTCTTTTCCGCCTACCCCTTTTCGCTCGGCGTCGCCTCGGGCGCGCCCCTGCCGGACGGCGTCGTGCTGTGGACCCGGCTGGCGCCCGAGCCGCTGGAGGGCGGCGGCCTGCCGCCGGCGGACATCGAGGTGCGCTGGGAGGTCGCCCGCGACGAGGGCTTTCGCGACATCGTCCGTCACGGCAGGGCATTGGCCGAAGCGCAGGCCGCGCACAGCCTGCATGTCGAGGTCGACGGCCTGGCGCCGGCGCGCTGGTACTGGTACCGCTTCATGGCCGGCGAGGCCGTCAGCCCGGTCGGCCGCACGCGCACCGCGCCAGCGGCCGGCGCCGCGGTCGACCGCCTGCGCCTGGCCTTCGCCTCCTGCCAGCAGTACGAGCAGGGCTTCTACGCCGCCCACCGCCACATGGCGGCCGAGGATCTCGACCTGGTGATTTTCCTCGGCGACTACATCTACGAGTCGTCCTGGGGCAGTCGCCACGTGCGCAAGCACGAGGGGCCGGAGCCCGCCACCCTGGAGCAGTACCGCAACCGCCACGCCCGCTACAAATCCGACCCCGACCTGCAGCGCTGCCACGCCGCCTTCCCCTGGCTGGTCACCTGGGACGACCACGAGGTCGACAACGACTACGCCAACGACCGCTCAGAGGATCTCGATCCGGATTTCCTGGTCCGCCGCGCCGCCGCCTACCGGGCCTACTGGGAGCACATGCCGCTGCGCGCCGGCGCCCGGCCGCAGGGCCCCCACATGCGGCTCCACGGCCGCCATGACTTCGGCCGCCTTGCGCGCATCCATGTGCTCGACGGCCGCCAGTACCGCGACCCCCAGCCCTGTCCGCGCCATGGCCGCGGCGGCGGCAATGTGGTCGGCGAGGCGCTCTGCCCCGAGCGCCTGCAACCGGCGCGCTCTCTGCTCGGCGCGGCGCAGGAACGCTGGCTCGACGAGGGCCTGGCCGCTTCCGGCGCCCGCTGGAACATCGTCGCCCAGCAGCTGCTGATGGCCCAGCTGGAGCGCCAGCCGGGTCCGGAGCGCCGCTTCTGGAGCGACGGCTGGGATGGCTATCCGGCGGCGCGGGCCCGGCTGCTGGGGGCGATCGGCCAACGCCGGCCGGCCAACCCGCTGGTGATCGGCGGCGATGTGCATTTCAACTGCGTCGCCGACCTGAAGCCGGATTTCGACGACCCGAAGTCGCCGGTGGTCGCCACCGAGTTCTGCGGCACCTCGATCACCTCGCAGACCCAGCCGCAGGCGCGCCTCGACGCCCTGCGCGCCGGGAACCCCCACATCCGCCTGATCGACGGCGAACGGCGCGGCTACGTGACCCTGGAACTTGCGGAAAGACACTGCCTGGCGCGGCTGCGCGTGATCGACAACGAGAAGAAGGCGGACGCATCGATCGCCACCCTGGCTGCCTTCGTCGTGGAAGACGGCCGGGCGGGTGCCGAGGAGGCCTGAGCAGCGCAGCCAACAATTCGGAGCGAAGCGAACAACCGTCACCCCCCCTTCCGTGGGAAGGGGATGGGAGGGATGGCTAAAGGTAGCGTTCGCCGATGAACCAGGCCACGGCGGCCATGAAGGCCGAGCAGGGGATGGTGAGGATCCAGGCCCAGACGATGTTGCCGGCCAGGCCCCAGCGCACGGCGGAGAGCTTGTGCGCCGAGCCGACGCCGACGATGGCGCCGGTGATGGTGTGGGTGGTGGACACCGGGATGCCGGCCAGCGAGGCGATGGTCAGGGTGATCGCCCCGCCGGTCTCGGCGCAGAAGCCGCCGACCGGCTTCAGCTTGGTCAGCCGCTGCCCCATGGTCTTGACGATGCGCCAGCCGCCGAACAGCGTGCCCAGGCCCATCGCCGCATAGCACGACAGGATCACCCAGTCGGGCGGCCGCGCGGCGTCGGCCGACAGGTAGCCGCCGGAAATCATCAGCAGCCAGATGATGCCCATGGTCTTCTGCGCGTCGTTGGCGCCATGGCCGAGGCTGTAATAGCCGGCCGAAAAAAGCTGCAGGCGCCGGAACCAGCGGTCGACCTTGGAAGGCGGGGTGCGGAAGAAAATCCGCGACACCAGCAGCATCAACAGGCCCCCGAGGATGAAGCCCAGGGTCGGCGAGACGATGATGAAGATCAGCGTCTTGCTGATACCCGAGGTCATCAGCCCGACGATGCCGACCTTGGCCACCACGGCGCCGATCAGGCCGCCGATCAGCGCATGCGAGGAGCTGGAGGGCAGGCCGTAATACCAGGTGATGATGTTCCAGACGAGCGCGCCCATCAGGGCGCCGAAGATGACGTAGTGGTCGACGATGGCCGGATCGACGATGCCCTTGCCGACGGTGGCCGCCACCTTGAGCTGGAAGACGAACAGCGCGACGAAATTGAAGAAGGCGGCGAAGGCGACGGCATGGTGCGGCTTGAGGACGCGAGTCGACACGACCGTGGCGATGGAATTCGCGGCGTCATGAAACCCGTTCATGAAGTCGAATGCCAGCGCCAGGGCGATGAGGAAGACGAAGACCTCGAAGCTCACAGAACCTTCCCCCGGGCGGCGCTCACTGTTTGCACCGCCGCTACGAATTCTCGAGGACGATGCCTTCGATCAGGTTGGCGACGTCCTCGCAGCGGTCGGTGATGCCCTCCAGCAACTCGTAGACCGAGCGCAGCTTGATCACCTGGCGGACGTCGGGCTCGTCGCGGAACAGCTTGGCCATGGCCGAGCGCATGACGTGGTCGGCCTCCGATTCCAGCCGGTCGATCTCGTGGCAGACGGCCATGATGGCGCGGGCGTTGTCCATGTTGGAGAGCAGGCCGACGGCCTCCTTGACCTTCTCGGCGCAGGCGACGCAGACATCGGCCAGGCGCTTGGCCTCCGGCGTCACCGCCCGGATGTCGTAGAGGAAGATCGACTGGGCCGAGTCCTCGATCAGGTCGAGGATGTCGTCCATGCTGGTGATCAGCTGGTGGATGGCCTCGCGGTCGAGCGGCGTGATGAAGGTCTTGTGCAGCAGTTCCACCGCGGCGTGGGTGATCTTGTCGCCGTTCTTCTCGATGCTCTCGATGTTGTAGGCGCGCCGCTCGACGTCGTCGAAGCTGGCCATCAGTTCCGCCAGCTCGCGGCTGGCCTGCAGGATGTGCTCGGCCAGGTCCACGAAATGTTCGAAGAACTTGCCTTCCTTGGGCATGAAGCTACCAAACATGGCTCACCCTGAAAAATTGAGGTGTTTTCGATCCGCCGCCGGCCGCGCCGGGCGTGGCGCATTCTACGCGAGCGCGCCCGCCGGGTATAGGGCCCGGCCCGCCCTTCAGAGAATCTCGATCAGTTCGACCTCGAAGACCAGCGTCGCATTGGGCGGAATCACCCCGCCCGCGCCGCGCGGCCCGTACCCCAGTTCCGGCGGAATGGTCAGCTTGCGCACGCCGCCCACCCGCATGCCTTGCACGCCCTCGTCCCAGCCGCGGATGACATAGCCGGCGCCGAGGGGGAATTCGAAGGGCTCGTTGCGGTCCTTGCTCGAATCGAACTTGTTGCCGTCGGTCAGCCAGCCGGTGTAATGCACCGAGACGGTCTGGCCGAGCGCCGCCGGTTCGCCCTCGCCGAGCTTGACGTCGTCGAAGATCAGGCCGCTTGGGGTAGTGGTGGTCTGGCTCATGGGGTGGATCCTTTCAAGAATGATCATTGGCCTTGCGACGGGCCGCGAAGCGCTTGCGGAATTTGGCCAGCTTGGGGGCCACGACAAACTGGCAATAGGGCTGCTGCGGGTTGTTGCGGTAATAGCGCTGGTGGTAATCCTCGGCGGGAAAGAACGATCCGGCCGGCGCCAGCTCGGTGACCGGCGGCGCGCCGAAGGCATCCGCCGCGGCAAGCTCCGCGAGCAGGGCCTGGGCCGCGGCCTGCTGCGAGTCGGAGTGGCAGTAGATGACGGAGCGGTACTGGCTGCCGATGTCGTTGCCCTGGCGGTCGGGCGTGGTCGGATCATGGATGGCGAAGAACACCTCGAGGATTTCCCGGTAGCCGATGCGGGCCGGATCGAATGTCAGCCTCACCACTTCGGCGTGTCCGCTGTCGCCCGAACAGACCAGGCGGTAGTCGGGATCGGGGCTGTGTCCTCCGGCATAGCCCGATACGACCGCCGCGACGCCCTCCAGCTCGGAGAACACCGCTTCCAGGCACCAGAAGCAGCCGCCGCCCAGCGTGGCGAACTCGAACCCGGCGGGGGGCGTATCAGGCGGCATGGTATCCGCTCACCCGCTCGACCTCGTTCTTCGAGCCGAGGATCACCGCGACGCGCTGGTGCAGGCCGGTCGGCCTGAGGTCGAGGATGCGCTCGCGGCCATTGGTGGCGGCGCCGCCGGCCTGCTCGACGATGAAGGCCATCGGATTGGCCTCGTACATCAGGCGCAGCTTGCCGGCCTTGGCGGGATCCTTGGTGTCGCGCGGGTACAGGAAGATGCCGCCGCGCGTCAGGATGCGGTGCACGTCGGCCACCATCGAGGCCACCCAGCGCATGTTGAAGTCGCGTCCGCGCGGACCGGTTTTCCCCGCCAGCAGTTCGTCGATGTAGCGTTTCACCGGGGGTTCCCAGAAGCGCATGTTGGAGGCGTTGATGGCGAATTCGCCGGTGTCCTCCGGAATGCGCATGTCCGTCTGGGTCAGGATGAAGCTGCCGGTCTCGCGGTCCAGGGTGAAGCAGGCCACGCCGTGGCCCAGGGTCAGCACCAGCAGCGTGGACGGGCCATACACCGCGTAGCCGGCACAAACCTGCGACGCGCCCGGCTGCAGGAAGGCGTTGTCGTCGGGCCGCGTCACCCCTTCCGGGCAGCGCAGCACGGAAAAGATGGTGCCGACGGAGATGTTGACGTCGATGTTGCTGGAGCCGTCGAGCGGATCGAACAGCAGCAGGTATTCCCCGCGCGGGAAGCGATGCGGGATCTGGTGCGGGTGGTCCATCTCCTCGGAGGCCATGGCGGCGAGGTGGCCGCCCCATTCGTTGGCTTCCAGCAGGATCTCGTTGGAAATGACGTCGAGCTTCTTTTGCGCCTCGCCCTGCACGTTCTCGCTGCCGGCACCGCCGAGCATGCCGGCCAGTTCGCCCTTGCCGATGGCGATGGAGATGGCCTTGCAGGCGCGCGAGACCACTTCGATGAGCAGGCGCAGGTCGGCGTTGATCCAGTCCTTCTGGCGTTCCTGCTCGATGAGATATTGCATGAGGGTGACACGACGCATCGATGTGCTCCTGCTGCGATGGTTCGCTAAAAACCGCAATTATCCGGGATTCGGCCGCCTCACGCATCCCCGCCAGCGGATAGAATCGGAGCGTATGCACGTCATCGTCCTCGGCGCCGGCCTGGCGGGCGTCACCAGCGCCTGGTATCTGCGCCAGGCCGGCCATCGCGTAACGGTCATCGAGCGGCAGCCCGCCGCGGGGCTGGAGACCAGCTTCGCCAACGGCGGCCAGATCTCGGTCAGCCACCCCGAGCCCTGGGCCAACCCCGGCGCCCCGGCCCAGATCCTGCGCTGGCTGGGCCGCGAGGATGCCCCCCTGCTGTTCCGTCCGCGCCTGGATTGGGGCCAGTGGTCCTGGGGGCTGCGCTTCCTGCTGGAATGCCTGCCCGGCCGCACCCGGCGCAATACCGAGGCCGTGGCCAGGCTGGCGATCTACAGCCGCAACTGCCTGCGGGCCCTGCAGACGGAAACCGGCATCGAATACGACCGCCTAGGCAAGGGCATCCTGCACCTTTTCTTCAGCCCGGGCGAATACGCCCAGGCCGCCCCGCGCGCGGCGCTGTTGCATGGCTTCGGCGTGCACGCCGAGGTGCTCGACCCCGCCGCCTGCCTGAAGACCGAACCGGCCTTGGCACATTGCGAGGATTCCATCCTCGGCGGGCTCTACGCGCCCGACGACGAGACCGGCGATGCCCTGGCGTTCACGCAGCAGTTGGCCGGGCTGTGCCGTGAAGCTGGGGTGGCCTTCCGCTATGACACGCCGCTGTCGGCGCTGGCCGTCGAGGGGGGGCGCGCGGTCGCCGCGCTCGCCGGCGCCGAGCGGATCGGCGGCGATGCCTTCCTGGTCGCCCTGGGAAGCTACAGCGCGGCACTGGTCCGCCCGCTCGGCGAGTGCCTGCCGATCTATCCGGTCAAGGGCTACTCGGTGACGCTGCCCCTGGCGCCGGACGCCGAGGCGCCATCGGTCAGCATTACCGACGAGTCGCGCCGCATCGTTTGCTCCCGCCTCGGTCAGCGCCTGCGCATCGCCGGCACGGCGGAGCTGACCGGCTTCGACTCCGGCGTGAACCCCGCCCGCTGCCAGGCCATCCAGCGTCGCGCCCTCCAACTGTTCCCGCACCTGGCACCGGCCGGCGAAGCGGAGTACTGGGCCGGCCTGCGTCCAGCCACGCCGGGCAACGTGCCCATCATCGGCCGGAGCAGGCTGGACGGGCTTTTCTACAATACCGGTCATGGCACCCTGGGTTGGACCCTCGCCTGCGGATCGGGCCGGGCGATCGCCGAGATCATCGACGGCAAAACGCCGCAACTCGGCTTCCCCTTCCGCCATCTATAATGGACGGCATGAGGACAGGATCGCGTATCGCCTTGCTCGTCGCGCTGCTCGCCTCCGCCTTGGCGGCCGAGGCCCAGATGACGTATTGCAAGGACATCGGCGGCGGCAAGACCTATTGCACCGGCGGCACGGTCATCCATCGCCATGGCAACACGACCATCATCCCGCAGGCCGTGCCGGCGTATCCTGGCCAACAGCTCGGGCCAGCCAGCCCGCTACTGCAGAACAACAGCCTGCCCACGCTGAACGCCCCCTACACCGGTGCGGGCTCACAGCAGCCGCTATCCTCCACACTGCCCGCGCCCCTGATCCAGCCCGCCCGCCCGGATGCGCCCGGCGCCCCTGTGATCGTCATCCCGCCCGCAGGCAGCCGCATCTGCCATCAGTTCGGCACCACGCTCGTCTGCAATTGATGACCGAAACGCGGCGGGCCGAGACCGCCTGGCTCGCCGTCCTGGCCGCCACCGCCTGCGGAGTGGTGGTGGCGATGAACATCGGAAAGCTGCCGATCGCGCTGCCGCTGTTGCGCGGCGAGTTCGGTCTGTCGCTGACAGCCGCCGGCTGGCTGGCGGCCGCCTTCAGCACCCTCGCCATGGTTTCCGGTGCGGCGATCGGGATCGTGGCCGATCGGCTGGGCGCGCTGCGCTTCTGCCTGTTCGGCCTGGCAGCCAGCACGGTCGGCGGGCTCATGGGCCTGACCGGCACTTCCGAAAACCAGTTGCTGATCTCCCGCATCGTCGAAGGCGTCGGTTTCCTGGCCGTGGCGGTATCGGCCCCCGCCCTGGTCTCCGCGGCCAGCGCACCGGCGCACATCCGACTCACCCTCGGCATCTGGAGCTGCTACATGCCGGCCGGCGCCAGCCTGTGCGTACTGCTGGCACCGCTGTTTCTCGAACGCGGCGGCTGGCGCGGGCTCTGGTGGCTGGTGCTGCTGTTGCTGCTGGCCGCTTTCCTGACGCTGATCCTGCAGCGCCGTCACTTCGACAGCGCGGCGGCCGGTCGGCATCAAGGTCTAACGGAGGTCCGCGGCGCCCTGCTGCAACCGGTTCCCTGGCTGCTCACGCTGGCCTTTGCCGCCTACGCCCTGCAGTTCTTTGCCGTGGTGATCTGGCTGCCCACCTTCCTGCAAGAGCAGCGGGATATGCCCGATGCGCTCATCGCCCTTCTCAGCGCGCTGGTGATCGCCGCCAACGTGCCTGGCAACCTGGCGGGCGCCGCCTTGCTGTATCGCCATGTCAACCGCGGCCGGTTGATCGCCGGCGTCTCGCTGGTCATGGGACTGGCCGGGCTGGGAATATTTCATCCCGATGCGCCGGACAGCCTGCGCTACCTCTGCTGCCTTGTGCTGACCGGCGTGGGCGGCGTCATCCCGGTCGCCGTGCTGTCCTCTTCCGTGGTGCTGGCCGCGAACCCGCAACAGATCGGAACGCTCCAGGGGCTATATGTCCAGGGCTCCAACCTCGGCCAGTTCGCCGGCATCCCCCTGATCGCCGGCGTAGTGGCCGCCAGCGGACAATGGCAGTCGGCGCTGATGGTGACGGCGCCGGCCGCGCTGTCCGGAATCGTGCTCGGACTGCTGGTAGCCCGGTCCGGAAAATAGGCGGCCGCTTCGAGACTGCCGTTGCCATGCCGCTACGCGCCCTGTACGTCGACTTCAATTCCTATTTCGCCTCGGTCGAGCAGCAATTGGTGCCGGAGCTGCGCGGCCGGCCTGTCGCGGTTCTGCCAGTGTTGGCCGAAACGACCTGCTGCATCGCTGCCAGCTACGAGGCCAAGCGGCTGGGCATCAAGACCGGCACCTTGGTCGCCGAGGCGCGCAGGCTAAGCCCGGAAATCCAATTCGTTCAGGCCCGGCCCAGCGTTTATGTCGAAATGCATCACCGCCTGGTGGAGGCGGTGGAGTCCTGCCTGCATGTCGAGCGGGTGCTGTCGATCGACGAAATGGCCTGCCGTCTCGGCGGCAGGGACCAGCGACACGACAATGCGGTGTCCCTCGGGCACCAGATCAAGCGCAGCATCGCCTCACGGGTGGGCAGCGAGCTGCGTTGTTCCATCGGCATCGCCCCCAACACCTTTCTCGCCAAGGTCGCCTCCGACATGAAGAAACCGGATGGCCTGATCGTCATCGAGGACGCCGATCTGCCAGCCTGCCTTTACGGCCTGGCCCTGCGGGATCTATGCGGCATCGGCCGGGCCATGGAGCAGCGCCTGCACCGCCATGGCATCCGCACCGTGCAGGAACTGTGCGCCACCAGCAAGAGCGGGTTGCGCGCGGCCTGGGGCAGCATCGAGGGGGAACGCGTCTTTGCACGCCTGCGCGGGGAGGAATTGCCTGATCCGGTCACGCAGCGCAGCAGCGTCAGCCATTCCCACGTGCTGCCGCCCGAGTTGCGAACGCCCGAGGCGGCCTATTCGGTGCTGCATCGACTGCTGCAGAAAGCCGCCATGCGGCTGCGCAGCTACGGCTGCATCGCCGGTTCCCTGCAGGTCAAAGTCAAGTTCCGCGACCACGAGAACTGGGAAAGGCAGGCGCGGTTCGATTCGACCAGCGATACGCTGGTTCTCCTCGACGCGCTGGACCGCCTGTGGCAGGACTTTGCCGGACAGCGACTGCGCCGGCCGCAGGCAGTGGCCATCGTGCTTTCGCGGCTAGCCGAGGCAGGCCAGCGGGCCCGCTCGCTGTTCGACGAGCACAGATCCCACGACCAGCTCAACGCCGTAATCGACTCCGTCAACCTGCGCTACGGCAGGAATGCGCTGTATTTCGGCGGCGCGCATGGCGCATTGCAAGCCGCCCCGATGCGCATAGCCTTCAACCACATTCCCGATCTGAGAACCGAGGACGACGACTAGAAAACGACCACCTGGCGCACCACCTTGGCCTCCGATAGGGCATCGAAGGCCTCGTTGATCTGGTCGAGTTTCAGGGAGCGCGTGACCAGCTTGTCCACCGGCATCCGTCCCTGCCGATAGAGCTGGATAAAGGCCGGAATGTCCCGCCCCGGCACGCAAGTGCCGATGTAGCTGCCCTTGATGGTTCTCGCCTCGGCGACGATGCGCGCGACCGGGAAACTGAATGTCTGCGAAGGCGGCGTCAAGCTGGTCGTGACCGTTGAGCCGCCGCGGCGCGTCGCCTCGAAAGCCTGGCTGAAACCTTCCACTGACGAGCTGGCATCGATGGCATGGTCTACTCCGCCTCGGGTCAGTTCCCGGATCGCTTCGGCCGGACGGACGCTGTCGGCATTGACGCATTCAGTGGCGCCGATCGAGCGGGCCAGCGCCAGCTTGGCTTCGCTTGGGTCGATGGCTATGATGCGGCCCGCGCCGGCCGTCACCGCCCCCAGGACCGCCGCCAGGCCCACGCCGCCCAACCCGAACACCGCCACGGACTGGCCCGGCCGGATGCCGGCCGAGTAGAGCGCGGTGCCGGCCCCGCACATCACCGCGCAGCCGAACAGGCTGGCTTCGACGAAAGGCAAATCCTCGGGAATCTTCACCAGGGATTTTTCCGACACCAGCGCATATTCGGCGAAAGCCGACAGTCCCATATGGTGATGCACCGCCATGTCGCCCAGCCGCAGTCGCGGCCCGCCGGTGAGCAGACGCCCTTCGCGGTTGGCCTGGGTGCCGCGTGCACACAACGACGGGCGGCCCTCGATGCAGTGTTCGCACTCACCGCACTGGGTCAGAAAAATCAGCGCCACGTGGTCGCCCGGCTTGACCGAGTGCACGCCGGAGCCGACCTCTTCGACGATGCCGGCTGCCTCGTGCCCCGGCACGATCGGCATCGGCCAGGCGCGGTCGCCATTCACCACGGAAAGATCGGAATGGCACAGACTCGCCGCCTTGATGGCGACGATAGCCTCTCCTTCGGCGGGCGGCGGGATCTCGATCGTCTCGATCGCGAGCGGACGACTCTCCGCATAGGGGCGTGGCAGGCCGGATTTCCTGAGAACGGCGGCCTTGAGTTTCATGGGCGACTCCGGAGGCAGAACAAAAATGGAAGCCTACCACGGCACAAAGCAAAAGCCCCCGCAGGCATCGCCTGCAGGGGCTTTCTTGTAATGAGTCTGACGATGACCTCCTTTCTCACGCGTAGTGCGCAATATCATTGGCGCGGAGTCGTTTCACGGTCCTGTTCGGGATGGGAAGGGGTGGTTCCGACTCGCTATGGTCGTCAGACTTGAGGGTTGTCCTGTCGCTATTTGAGCGCCAGGACGCATTG
>JAEUNH010000163.1 GCA_016791205.1 Rhodocyclaceae bacterium
AGCGTCTTCTCGCAGTTGATCTCCGGTGCGCTCGGCGTGGCGTTGCTGCTCACCGCCGCCGCCCTCGTCTTCAAGGCGCGCGTGCAGCGCTTCGCCCTCAATCATCTCTCCGACGCCTGGCACACGCGCCGGGTCGCACCGATCACGATCGCCGTCGGCGCCCTGCTGGGCGTGCTGGTTTCGCTCTCTTCGGTCGGCGCCGGCGCGCTCGGCGTCACCGCGCTGCTGTTCCTCTACCCGACCCTGCCGGCGGTGCGCATCGTCGGTTCGGACCTCGCCCATGCCGTGCCGCTGACCCTGATCGCCGGACTCGGCCACTGGCTGCTCGGCAACATCGACTGGAGCCTGCTTGGCGCCCTGCTGCTCGGCTCACTGCCAGGCATCTGGCTCGGCAGTCATTTCGCCGTGAAGGTGCCGGAGCGCTGGCTGCGTTCGAGCCTCGCCGCGCTGCTCGTTCTTATCGGCACAAAACTGGTTCTTTGAAAGGAAGCGACATGTCCCAACTCGACAACCTCGCCGACGCCTCCGAAATCGCCCACTACGAAGAGGCGCTCGCCCGCTACCTCGACCTGGAACTCGACGCCGAGCGCTTCACCGCCCTGCGCCTGCAGCAGGGCGTGTACGGCCAGCGACAGGAGGGCGTGAACATGGTGCGCATCAAGCTTCCCGGCGGCCGCCTCGATCCGGCCCGGCTGGCGGCCATCGCCGAGGTGGCGGAGAAGCACGTGCCGCAGCAGGTGGCGCACATCACCACACGCCAGGACATCCAGTTGCATCACGTGCCGCTGGCGGAGACCGGCGCCGTGCTGCGCCGCCTGGCGGAGGACGGCGTGACGACACGCGAGGCCTGCGGCAACACCATCCGTAACATCACCGCCTGCCCGCTGGCCGGCGTTTGCCCGCGCGAGCACACCGACGTCACCGCGCATCTCGACGGCGCCGTGGCGCACTTCCTGCGCAACCCGCTCAACCAGCAGATGCCGCGCAAGTTCAAGGTCAGCTTCTCCGGCTGCGAGGCGGACTGCGCCCAGGGCCTGATCCACGACCTCGGCATCGTCGCCACGCGCCGCGGCGAGCGTTCCGGATTTACGGTGCTGGCCGGCGGCGGCCTCGGCCACAAGCCGCACGAGGCCATCACCGTCGCCGAATTCATCGAGGAGCAGGATCTGCTGCCGGCGATGGAAGCCGTCATCACCCTGCACAACAAGTACTCGGACCGCAGCAAGCGCGCGAAATCGCGCATCAAGTTCCTGGTGGACCGCTTCGGCGAGGCCGGCTTCATCGAGTGCTTCAACGAGGAGTTCGCCCGCACGCGGGCGGCGCTGGCCGGCAAGCCGGTGCCGAAAGGCGAATGGCGTCAGGCCGCGCGCGGGCCGGTGCCCGGCCCCGGCGCGCCGCGGGTCTTCTTCGCCCAGAGGCAGGCCGGCCTGCACGTGGTGCCGATCTCCGCGCCGCTTGGCCAGCTCAAGTCCGATCAGCTCGCCGGTCTCGCCGCGCTGCTCGGCGAACTGGGCCTGGAGGACGTGCGCGCTGCGCAGGACCAGAATCTGATCGTGCTCAACGTGCCGGCCGCACAAATCGCCGGGCTGGTCGCGCGCCTGGCCGATCTCGGCCTGAGGACGCCGCAGGCCGGCGACAACGTCGTCGCCTGCCCAGGCGCCTCGACCTGCCGACTCGGCATCACCACCTCGATGCATGTGGCACCCAAGCTCTCCGGCGGCAAGCACGATCTGCGGCTCCGCGTATCGGGCTGCCAGAACGGCTGCGCCCAGCCGGAGTCGGGCGACATCGGCATCTACGGCGAGGGCAAGCGCCAGCACGGCAAGCTGATTCCGCACTACCAGATGTATTTCGGCGGCGACGGCACCAGCGCCTGCGGCGCCATCGCCCTGAAGGGACCGTCGATCCCGGCGGCGCGCATCGAGCAGGCCATCACGCGCGTGCAGAAGACCTACGACGAGGAGCATGTCGAAGGCGAGCGCTTCTTCGGCTGGGCGCAGCGCCAGGGCGCCGAGCGCTTCCAGTCGCTGCTTGCCGACCTGACCCAGGTCTCGCGCTTCGAACTGGCGAAGCTCGCCCGCGACCACGGCGACGCGGCTGACTTCCGCGTCGTCTCGCTGGGCGGCGGCGAATGCGCCTCGGCCACCGATGTGGCCATCGGCCGCGCCTTCTTCGATGCCGCGCACGAGCGCAGCTACCGCGAGGCCTTTGTCTTCCAGCGCAAGTTGGAGGATGCGGCGGCCTGCGCCGAGGCCCAGCTCAGGCTGGTCGGCGAAGGGCTGGCCGTCTTCCTCGGCGGCGGCAAGGCCAAGGAACTCGCCGACATAACCGCCGTATTGCGGAGACCGACTTTTTCGGAAGCGCTGGGCGGGCAGCTCGCTCAGCTTGCCGAAAGGCTGGCGGTCGGGACAACGGCCGAAGAGGTCGACGCCAAGCGCCTGTTCGCAGACATCGACCAGTGGATCGTCGACGCTGCCGCCCTGTGCCTGGCGCGCGATCCGCAGCTCGATCTGCGCGGCGCCCTGCCCGCCGTGCCCGCGGCACAGCCGGCGCAGCGGAGCGAGGCCGCCCTCGCCTGAAGGAACGATCATGACCATCGAACGCATCCCGCAACAACGCATCGACGAGGCCGTGGCGCTGCTCAGGCGCATCGAGAAAGAATTCGCCCCGGCCGCCTTCGCCAACAGCCTCGGCGCCGAAGACATGGTGCTGACCGACCTGATCGCGCGCCATACGCCCGGCATCGAGATGTTCACTCTCGACACCGGGCGCCTGCACGAGGAAACCTACCGCCTGATGCAGCAGGTGGCCGACCAATACGACCAGCCGCTGCGGGTGTATTTCCCGCGGCCCGAGGCGGTGCAGCAGTATGCGACAGCGCATGGCGTGAACGGCTTCTACGACAGCGTCGAGTCGCGCAAGGCCTGCTGCCAGGCGCGCAAGGTCGAGCCGCTCGGCCGGGCGCTGAAGGGCAAGACGGCCTGGATCACGGGACTGCGCCGCGAGCAGGCTGTGACACGACGCGAGCTGCCCGAGCGCGAGTTCGACGCCGCCCACGGCATCGAGAAATTCAACCCGCTCGCCGCCTGGAGCCAGGCCGAGGTGTGGGCTTACATCCATGCCTACGGCGTACCGTACAACGAACTGCACGAGCGCGGCTTTCCCAGCATCGGCTGCGCGCCATGCACCCGCGCGCTGGCCGCCGGCGAGGACCTGCGCGCCGGACGCTGGTGGTGGGAATCGCCCGAATCGAAAGAGTGCGGCCTGCATCCGGCCAAGCGCGACAAGGCCGCCGCCTGAGGACACCCGACATGGACGCACACCTGAGCGCCGTCGCCCCGACCGCCGCCCTCGACCACCTCGACTGGCTGGAAGCCGAGGCCATCCACATCCTGCGCGAGGTGGCCGGCCAGTGCGCCAACCCGGTGCTGCTGTTTTCCGGCGGCAAGGACTCGATCTGCCTGCTGCGTCTGGCGGAGAAGGCCTTCCGGCCAGGGCGGTTTCCCTTTCCCCTGCTGCACGTCGACACCGGCCACAACTACCCGGAAGTGACCGCCTTCCGCGACAAGCGCGCCGCCGAACTGGGCGAACGCCTGATCGTGCGCTCGGTCGAGGACTCGATGCGGCGCGGCACGGTGGTGCTGAAGTCGCCGGGCGAATCGCGCAACAAGCACCAGACGGTGACCCTGCTTGAGGCCATCGCCGAGTTCGGCTTCGACGCCTGCATCGGCGGGGCGCGCCGTGATGAGGAAAAGGCCCGCGCCAAGGAGCGCGTCTTCTCTTTCCGCGACGACTTCGGCCAATGGGATCCGAAGAACCAGCGGCCGGAGCTGTGGAGCCTCTACAACGCCCGCATCCACCCGGGCGAAAACATCCGCGCCTTCCCGATCTCCAACTGGACCGAACTGGACGTCTGGCAGTACATCGCCCGCGAGGGACTGGATCTGCCCTCGATCTACTTCGCCCACACGCGCCCGGTCGTGCGCCGCAACGGCGCCCTGGTTCCGGTGACGCCGCTGACACCGCCACGCAGCGGCGAACGGATCGAGGAGGTCTCGGTGCGCTTCCGCACCGTCGGCGACATCACCTGCACGGCGCCGGTCGATTCCGTCGCCGCCACGGTGGAGCAGATCATCTTCGAAACGGCGGAAACCACGATCACCGAGCGCGGCGCCACCCGGCTGGACGACCAGACCTCGGAGGCCTCGATGGAGCAGCGCAAGAAGGAGGGCTATTTCTGATGTCCGCACGCGAACCCCTGCCCGGCCTTCGTACCGAAGACCACGGCCTGCTGCGCTTCCTCACTTGCGGCAGCGTGGACGACGGCAAGAGCAGCCTGATCGGGCGGCTGCTCTACGACAGCAAGTCCATCCTCGCCGACGCCCTCGCCACGATCGAGCGCACCTCACGAAAACGCGGCCTGGAGGCGGTCGATCTGTCGCTGCTCACCGACGGGTTGCAGGCGGAGCGCGAGCAGGGCATCACCATCGACGTGGCCTATCGCTACTTCTCCACCGGCGCGCGCAAGTACATCATCGCCGACGCGCCCGGCCACGAGCAGTACACCCGCAACATGGTGACGGCGGCGTCCACCGCCGACCTGGCGATCATCCTCGTCGATGCGCGCAAGGGGGTGCTGACGCAGACGCGCCGCCACTCCTATATCGCCCACCTGGTCGGCATCCCGCATCTGGTGGTCGCCATCAACAAGATGGACCTGGTCGGCTACTCGCGCGAAGTCTTCGAGCAGATCCGCCGGTCCTACCTCGAATTCGCCGCCAGCCTGGACATCCGGGATGTGCGCTTCATCCCCCTCTCGGCCATCAACGGCGACATGGTGGTGGAGCGCGGCGAGAATCTGGCCTGGTATGAAGGGCAGACGCTGCTGGAACTGCTCGAGACGGCGCCTGCGGCGCACAGCGAAGCCGTCGAAAAGTTCCGCTTCCCTGTGCAATATGTCTGCCGGCCGCGCACGGCGGAGCACCACGATTTCAGGGGCTACATGGGCCGCGTCGAATCGGGCGAGATCGCCGTCGGCGACGCGGTGCAGATCCTGCCCTCCGGCCGCACGACCCGGGTGAGGGACATCCGCCTGCTCGACCAGTCGCTGCCGCAGGCCGGCAGCGAGCGGTCGGTTACACTGCTGCTGGAGGATGAAGTCGACATTTCGCGCGGCGACATGATCGTCAAGGCGGACGAGCCGCCGCGAAGCGCCAAGCAGATCGAGGCCATGGTGTGCTGGCTGGCGGAAGGCCCGCTGGAAGCCGGCCGCAAGTTGGTCGTGCGCCACACCACCCGTGAAACCAGGGCGCTGGTGGCGGCCATCGAATACCGGCAGGACATCAACGAACTCAAGCGGGTCTCGGGCGGCCGCCTGGCCATGAACGACATCGGCAGCGTCACCTTCAAACTGGCGCAGCCGCTCTTCGTCGATCCTTACAGGGAGAACCGCGCCACCGGCGCCTTCATCCTCATCGACGAGGCGACCAATGACACGATCGGCGCCGGGATGATCGTCTAAAGACTTTCCGGATAGCCGAACAGGCCGGGGCTGCCGCCGGTGTGCGTGAAGAGCAGGGCCTGCTCCTTGCCATAGCGGCCGCTGCACGCCAGCGCAATTAAGCCGGCGAAGGCCTTGCCGGTATAGACAGGGTCCAGTACCAGGCCCTCGAAGCGCGCAGCCAGGGAGAGGGCCTCACGCATCGAATCGGTCGGCCGGCCGTAGCCGGCGCCGACAAAGTCGTCCAGGACGGTCACGGCCGCAGTCGGATCGAGATCGCTCCGTCCCAGCAGGTTCAGGCTTTCGGTTGCCTGGCGGGCTGCGAGCGCCTCCTGTTCCCGGCGCGTCCTCTCCACGGCGATGCCGATCACTGGCAGGCCACCGTACAGAAGCATGCCGGCCACCAGCCCTCCCTGCGTGCCGCCGCTGCCGGTCGCAACCACCACCGCCGAGAATGTCTCGCCGGCTGCCACCGACTGCGTCAGCATCTCCTCGGCGCAGGCGACATAGCCGAGATTTCCCAGTCCGCAGCTGCCGCCGACGGGAATGCAGTAAGGGTTCCGGCCCTCGCTTCGCAAGACCTCGGCACGAGCCGCCATACGGTCCTCGCGGCTTTCATGCGCTCCGAGAAGGTGCAGCCGCGCGCCGAACAACCGGTCGAGCAGCACATTGCCGCCATTCAGGTAAGCGTCGCTGGCATGGCTGCCGCGGCGCAGGATCAGTTCGCAATCGATTCCCAGCCTGGCACAGGCAGCGGCCGTCTGGCGGGCATGGTTGGACTGCATGGCGCCGACGGTCAGCACGGTGTCGGCACCCAAGGCCCGCGCATCGCCCAAGAGGAATTCCAGCTTGCGCAGCTTGTTGCCCCCCAGGCCGAGGCCGGTGAGGTCGTCGCGCTTGACGAATAGCCGCGGCCCGCCGAGATGCGCCGTCAGGCGCGGCAGCGGTTCAATCGGCGTCGGCAGCCGGGCCAGCGGAACACGGGGGAATCGGGACAAGTCCATGCACCCAGCTTAACAGCCGTCGCCAGAAACGACAAAGCCCGCATCGCGGGCTTTGGGGTTTCCTAGTCGAAGTCGCTTATTCGGCTGCGGCAGGCGCTTCGGCTGACTGTTCGGGGCGATCCAGCAGCTCGACCAGCGCCATCGGCGCATTGTCGCCCTGGCGGAAACCGAACTTCAGGATGCGCAGGTAGCCGCCGTTGCGGTTGGCGAAGCGCGGCCCCAGTTCGTCGAACAGCTTGGTGACGATGTCGCGGTCGCGCAGGCGGTTGAAGGCCAGGCGGCGGTTGGCGAGCGATGGCTTCTTGCCCAGCGTGATCATCGGCTCGACGACGCGGCGCAGCTCTTTGGCCTTGGGCAGCGTGGTCTTGATGGTTTCGTGACGCAGCAGCGAGTTGGTCATGTTGCGCAGCATCGCCAGACGATGGCTGCTGGTGCGGTTGAGTTTGCGAAGGCCGTGACGGTGGCGCATTGGATACCTCTTGTTCTGACGCTGCCGGGATTACGACAGCTTTTCCAGGCCCATCGGGGGCCAGTTTTCGAGCTTCATGCCCAAGGTGAGGCCGCGGGAGGCGAGCACTTCCTTGATCTCGTTGAGCGACTTGCGACCGAGGTTCGGCGTTTTCAGCAGTTCCGTCTCGGTGCGCTGGATCAGGTCGCCGATGTAATAGATGTTCTCTGCCTTCAGGCAGTTGGCGGAACGCACGGTCAGTTCGAGATCATCGACCGGGCGCAGCAGGATCG
The DNA here is from genome assembly GCA_016791205.1 of Rhodocyclaceae bacterium. Classification (GTDB taxonomy): domain Bacteria; phylum Pseudomonadota; class Gammaproteobacteria; order Burkholderiales; family Rhodocyclaceae; genus Desulfobacillus. The sequence continues at coordinate 7,246 of JAEUNH010000163.1, forward strand.
GGTCGACCTGGCTGGGACGCGGTGCCTCTACGGCGATCGGCGTGCCTTCGAGATCGGCAAAGACGGAGAGCTGCTCCATCAGCACGCGAGCGGCGTAGCGGATGGCTTCCTCCGGCTCGATGGCACCGTTGGTCTCGATGTCCATGATCAGTTTGTCGAGGTCGGTGCGCTGCTCGACGCGGGCGGACTCGACCGTGTAGGCGACGCGCCGAACCGGGCTGAACGAGGCATCGATCATGATACGGCCGATGCCCTTGGTCTCGGCGCTCACTGGGCGGGTGTTGGCAGGAATGTAGCCGCGGCCGCTTTCGACCTTGATCTGCATGTCCAGCTTGCCGCCGGGGGCGACATGGGCAATCACATGCTCGGGATTGATGATCTCGATGTCGTGACCGGCCTCGATGTCGCCAGCGGTGACGACGCCTTCGCCGGACTTGGAGAGGGTCAGCAGCGCCTCGCTGCGATTGTGCATCTTGAGGACGACGCCCTTGAGGTTGAGCATCAGATCGACCACGTCTTCGCGCACGCCGTCCAGGGTGGAGTACTCGTGCAGCACGCCCTCGATGTTGACCTCGGTCGGCGCGGAACCGGGCATCGAGGAGAGCAGGATGCGGCGCAGGGCATTGCCGAGCGTGTGGCCATAGCCGCGCTCGAATGGCTCCATGACGACGCGGGCATGCACCGGGGAGAGGGTTTGCACATCGATGATGCGCGGTTTCAGCAGCGAAGTCGCTTGCATCTGGTTCCCTTCAGGTTCGTTGCGTCAGCGAGACGTCGGATTAGCGCGAATACAATTCGACGACCAGGCTTTCGTTGATCGTCGCCGGCAGGTCGGTGCGCGCCGGATAGGACTTGAATACGCCCTTGCCGGACTTGGCATCGACCTCGATCCACTCCGGAAAGCCGCGCGACTCGGCGGCTTCCAGAGCGGCTTTGACCCGCAGATGGCCACGCGCCTTCTCGGCCAGTTCAACCGTATCGCCGGGGCGCAGATCGTAGGAGGGTATGTTCACGCGCTTGCCGTTAACCAGCACGCCGTTGTGGCGTACCAGCTGGCGCGCCTCCGCGCGCGAGGCGCCGAAACCCATGCGATAGGCCACTGTATCGAGGCGGCTCTCCAGCAGCTGCAGCAGGTTCTCGCCGGTCTGGCCCTTGCGGCGGTCAGCTTCGGCATAGACCTTGCGGAACTGACGCTCGAGAACGCCATAGGTGCGGCGAATCTTCTGTTTCTCGCGCAGCTGCACGCCGTAGCCGGATAGGCGCTGGCCGGACTTCTGGCCATGCTGTCCGGGAGCATAGGAACGACGCTCGACGGCACATTTGTCTGTGAAGCATTTCTCGCCCTTCAGGAAGAGCTTCTCGCCTTCCCGGCGGCATTGGCGGCATTTGGCATCTAGGTTGCGGGCCACGGTTCTACTCCTGACGTTCTCCGGCTCTTAGACGCGACGCTTTTTAGGCGGGCGGCAGCCGTTGTGGGGGATCGGCGTAATGTCGGTGATGCTGGTGATCTTCATGCCGATGGCGTTGAGTGCGCGCACCGCAGACTCGCGGCCGGGGCCCGGTCCCTTGATGCGCACTTCCAGGTTTTTCACGCCGCATTCCTGCGCGGCCTTGCCAGCTTGCTCGGCCGCGACCTGGGCGGCAAACGGAGTGCTCTTGCGCGAGCCCTTGAAGCCGGCACCGCCGGAAGTGGCCCAGGACAGGGCATTGCCCTGCCGGTCGGTGATCGTGATGATCGTGTTGTTGAAAGAGGCATGAACATGGGCGATGCCCTCGGCCACGTTCTTCTTGACCTTCTTGCGCGCCTTGTTGGCTGCGGTTTTGGTTACCATCTGTTTTCCCTTACTTCGTCACGCGAATCGCCTTGCGCGGTCCCTTGCGGGTGCGGGCGTTGGTACGGGTGCGCTGGCCGCGGACGGGCAAACCCTTGCGGTGTCGCACGCCGCGATAGCAGCCAAGGTCCATGAGGCGCTTGATGCTCATGGTGACTTCGCGGCGCAGATCGCCCTCGATCGAATATCTGCCCACCTCCTCGCGCAGCTTGTCCATCTGCGAATCGGTCAGGTCCTTGATCTTGGTGGTATGAGCGATGCCGGCGGCGTCGCAAATCTTTTGCGCGCGCGTGCGACCGATGCCATAGATCGCGGTCAGCGCGATGGCGGTGTGTTGATGATTAGGGATGTTTACCCCTGCAATGCGGGCCATAAGCTTTAGCCTTTCCTTACCCCGAAAAAGCGGAACCGTAAATTATATCGAATCCGACCTGACTGATCAACCTTGACGCTGCTTGTGGCGGGGATCCGTGCATATGATGCGGACCACACCCTTGCGGCGAATGACCTTGCAGTTGCGGCACAATTTTTTAACCGAAGCGAGAACTTTCATGTATTTCTCCCGTAGTGCTCTTTACTTGGCGCGGAAGGTGATGCGGCCCTTGGTCAGGTCGTAGGGCGTCATCTGTACCGTCACCTTGTCTCCAGGAAGGATGCGGATGTAATGCATGCGCATCTTTCCCGAAATGAAACCGTGAATCACGTGGCCATTTTCCAGCTTGACCTTGAACGTCGCGTTGGGCAGGTTTTCCATCACCTCGCCCTGCATCTCGATGACGTCTTCCTTGGCCATGCGCCCTATCTGCCGGGGAACCCCGCCCCCTTGAAATTCGCCTTCTTCAGCAAGCTCTCATACTGATGCGACATGACGTAAGCCTGAACCTGGGACATGAAGTCCATGGTCACCACGACGATGATCAGCAGACTGGTGCCACCAAAATAGAACGGCACGTTCCACTTCAGGATGAGAAATTCTGGCAGCAGGCAGACCAGCGTCACATATACGGCACCGGCCAGTGTCAGACGCATCAGTATCTTGTCGATATAGCGGGCCGTCTGGTCGCCGGGCCGAATGCCCGGCACGAAAGCCCCGCTCTTCTTCAGGTTATCGGCCGTCTCCTTGGAATTGAAGACCAGGGCGGTATAGAAGAAACAGAAAAAGACGATCGCTGCGGCATACAGCATCACATAGATCGGCTGCCCGGGCGAAAGCGTCGCCGCGATATCCTTCAGCCAGAACATGCCCTCGCCAGATCCGAACCAGCCGGCCACGGTGGCGGGGAAGAGGATGATCGACGAGGCGAAGATCGGCGGGATGACGCCGGACATATTGAGCTTCAAGGGAAGATGCGAGCTCTGTCCGCCATAGATCTTGTTGCCAACCTGACGCTTGGCGTAGTTCACCAGGATCTTGCGCTGGCCGCGCTCGACAAAAACGACGAAGCCGGTCACCAGGAAAACCAGTGCCAGGATGAAGATTGCCGTCAGCGCATGCATGGCGCCGGTGCGCACCAACTCGAGCAGGCCGCCGATAGCGTTGGGCAAGCCCGCCGCAATGCCGGCGAAAATGATGATCGAAATGCCGTTGCCGAGGCCGCGCTCGGTGATCTGCTCGCCCAGCCACATCAGGAACATGGTCCCGGTCACCAGAGTCGTAACGCAAGTGAGCCTGAACATCACCCCGGGATCGATCACCAGGCCGGACTGAGATTCCATGGCAATAGCGATGCCGAGGCCCTGAACCAGTGCCAGGCCGACCGTACCGTAGCGTGTGTATTGGGTGATTTTGCGGCGCCCAGCCTCTCCTTCCTTCTTCAGCGCCTCCAGCGAGGGCAGCGCGACCGTCATCAGTTGCATGATGATGGAGGAGGAGATGTAGGGCATGATGCCCAGGGCAAAAATGGTAAAGCGCGACAGCGCGCCGCCGGAGAAAAGATTAAAGATGCCCAGAATCCCACCCTGCTGGCCCTGGAACAGCTCGGCTAACCGCTCCGGATCGATGCCCGGGACGGGAATGTGCGCGCCGATCCGGTAGACGATCAGCGCGCCGAGCAGGAACATCAGCCGGCGCTTGAGGTCGCCGAACTTGCCAGCCTTGCCCAGAGTTGCGGTTTCGTTGGCCAAGTGGGTTCCTGATTACTCTGCCGCTACGCTGCCGCCAGCGGCCTCGATGGCCGATTTGGCGCCTTTGGTGGCGCCCACGCCCTTCAGCGCGATTTTCTTGGTCAGTTTGCCCGATAGGATCACCTTGGCGGAAAGCGCGTCGCCAGGAATCACCCCAGCCTGTTTGAGCACCAGCAGGTCGACTTCGCCGACCGGCAGCCTCTCCAGGTCAGACAAGCGCACCTCGACGTTGCGGGCGCGCGTAAGGGAAACGAAGCCGCGTTTGGGCAGGCGACGTGCCAGTGGCATCTGGCCACCCTCGAAACCGACCTTGTGGAAGCCGCCGGCGCGTGAGGTCTGGCCCTTGTGGCCGCGGCCCGCTGTCTTGCCTAGGCCGCTACCGATACCACGGCCGACACGGCGCCTGGCGCGTTTGGCGCCTGATGCGGGTTTGAGATTATTCAGTTCCATTCAGCCCTCACACTTCACGAGGTAGGCGACCTTGTTGATCATGCCGCGTACCGCCGGCGTATCCACAAGTTCGACCGTGTGGTTGCGATGCTTCAGGCCCAAGCCGCGCACTGTGGCGCGATGGTCCTGCTTGGTGCCCATCAAACCCTTGACGAGGGTGACTTTGACTTTTTTGTCGGCCATGATTTATTACCCCTGAATCTCTTCGACCGTCTTGCCGCGTTTGGCGGCGACTTCCGCCGGGGTGCTCATCCTGGTCAGGCCGTCCAGGGTGGCGCGCACCACGTTGTAGGGGTTGGTCGAACCTAGGCACTTCGCCAATACGTCGGTCACGCCCATCACCTCGAAAACCGCGCGCATCGGTCCGCCAGCAATGATCCCGGTACCGGCCGAGGCTGGCTGCATCAGTACACGGGAGGCACCATGCTCGCCAATCACGGCATGCTGCAGGGTGCCGTTCTTGAGGGAGATCTTGACCATCTTCCGGCGGGCTTCTTCCATGGCTTTCTGCACGGCAACCGGCACCTCACGGGACTTGCCCTTGCCCATCCCGATACCGCCGTCGCCGTCACCCACCACGGTCAGCGCTGCGAAGCCAAGAATCCGGCCACCCTTCACCACCTTGGTGACGCGATTGATGGAGACCATCTTTTCGCGCAGACCGTCGTCACGCTCCTCGGACGCCTGCGGTTTTCTAGATTGCGGTTTTGCCATTGCTAACCTCGCTTAGAACTTGAGTCCGCCTTCACGCGCGGCTTCGGCCAGGGCCTTGACGCGACCGTGATACATGAAGCCGGAGCGATCGAATGCAACCGCCTCGATGCCGGCTGCCTTGGCCCGCTCGGCGATCAGTTTTCCAACCAGGGCGGCCGCCTTGACGTTGCCGCCATTCGGCGCCTGCTTGCGCACATCGCCCTCGATGGTCGAGGCGGCGGCCAATACCTTGGCATTGCCGCCATCGATGATCTGGGCGTAGATGTGGCTGTTGGAGCGATGCACGCAAAGGCGCACCACTTTGAGTTCGGCAATCTTGGCTCGGGTTTTGCGAGCCCTGCGCAAACGCGCCTGCTTCTTGTCCATGTCGGTACCTTTACTTCTTCTTCGTTTCCTTGAGGACGATTACCTCGTCCGCGTAGCGCACGCCCTTGCCCTTATAAGGTTCCGGCGGACGATATCCCCGAACTTCGGCCGCCACCTGCCCGACGACCTGCTTGTCTATCCCCTTGATAACGACCTCGGTTTGGGAGGGCGTTTCCACTTTGATGCCCGCTGGCATGTCGTGCACCACCGGGTGGGAAAAGCCAAGGGTCAGATTGAGCTTGGCGCCTTGCGCCTGGGCGCGATAGCCCACCCCGACCAGGGTCAGTTTCTTCTCGAAACCCTTGGTGACGCCCGTCACCATGTTAGCCAGCAGGGCGCGCATCGTGCCAGACTGGGCGCTGCCGCTTTCCGCGCCAGCAACCGCCTTGCATTGCAGCTTGTCGCCGTCGCGCTCAATTCTCACCGCCGGATGGATGGCCTGCTTGAGCGAGCCCAGCGGGCCCTTGACGCTGACTTCCGACAGAGTGAGAGTTACCTCGACGCCCTTGGGAAGCTCTACCGGGTATTTGGCAATACGTGACATGGCCTCTCCCTTACGCCACGATGCACAGCACTTCGCCGCCAACATTGGTGGCGCGGGCGCGTCGATCGGTCATGACGCCCTTGGGCGTCGAAACAATGGCGATTCCCAGGCCGTTCATTACCCTGGGCAGGTCGCTCGATCCCTTGTAGACACGGAGTCCAGGACGCGAAATGCGCTCGATGCGCTCGATGACAGGGCGGCCGGCGTAGTATTTCAAGCCAATGTTGAGCAGCGATTTGCCCTCGGTTTCACGCACCGCGAAATCATCGATGTAGCCTTCGTCCTTAAGCACCCCGGCAATTGCCACCTTCAGCTTCGATGACGGCATGGCCACGGAGGTTTTCTGGGCGAGCTGCGCGTTGCGAATCCGCGTCAGCATGTCGGCGATCGGATCAGTCATGCTCATTCTCGATCTCCTTTTACCAGCTGGCCTTGATCATGCCCGGCACTTCTCCCCTCATCGCAGCTTCACGCAGCTTGAGGCGGCACAGGCCGAACTTGCGGAAATAGCCGCGGGGACGGCCGGTCAGTTCGCAGCGATTGCGTTGCCGCACAGGGCTGGCATTGCGGGGCAGCTGCTGGTACTTGAGCCGCGCCTCCATGCGCTCCTCGTCGGAGAGCTTGGCATTGTTGATAATGGCGAGCAATTCGGCGCGCTTGGCAGCATATTTGGCCACCGTCTTGGCGCGCTTGGCTTCGCGATTCTTCAGTGCAAGTTTCGCCATGGTTCCCTCAGTTCTTGAAGGGGAATTTGAAGGCGGCGAGAAGCGCTTTGGCCTCTTCGTCCGTCTTCGCGGTTGTCGTGATGCTGATATTCATGCCGCGCAGAGCATCGATTTTGTCGTATTCGATCTCCGGGAAGATAATCTGTTCCTTGACACCCAGATTGTAGTTGCCGCGGCCATCGAAAGCCTTGCCCGAGATGCCTCGGAAATCGCGGATGCGCGGCAGGGCTACGCTGACCAGCCGATCAAGGAATTCGTACATCCGGCCGCCGCGCAACGTGACCATGCAGCCGATCGGGTAGCCTTCCCGAATCTTGAAGCCGGCAATGGATTTCTTGGATTTGGTGGTGACGGGTTTCTGGCCGGCGATCTTTGTCATGTCGCCCACCGCATGCTCAAGTATCTTTTTGTCGCCAACCGCCTCGCCGACGCCCATGTTGAGGGTAATCTTGGTGATGCGGGGGATTTCCATGACCGACTTGTAGCCGAATTTCTTGATCAGTTCGGCCATCACGGTCTGTTTGTAGTATTCCTGCAAGCGCGCCATAAATTCTTCCTTACGCTTCCGCGGTTTCGCCGTTCGACTTGAATACACGGACCTTGCGGCCATCGTCCAGCGTCTTGAAGCCGACCCGGTCGGCCCTTTGCGTGGCGGGGTTGATCAGGGCCACGTTCGAAACATGGATCGGCATTTCCTTTTCCAGAATGCCGCCAGGCTGTCCCTTGACCGGATTCGGCCGGGTATGCCGCTTGACCTTGTTGATGCCTTCCACGAGCACCTGTCGGTCATCGAGACAGCGCAGAACCGCGCCGCGCTTGCCCTTGTCCTTGCCGGCGATGACGATGACGTTGTCGCCTTTGCGTATCTTGTTCATGGCCAGAATCCTCAGAGAACCTCGGGCGCCAGCGAAACGATCTTCATGAAGCGTTCGCTACGCAGTTCGCGGGTAACCGGGCCGAAGATGCGCGTGCCGATCGGCTCCAGCTTGTTGTTCAGCAGTACCGCGGCGTTGCCGTCGAACTTGACGACCGAGCCGTCGGGCCGGCGCACGCCCTTGGCTGTGCGTACCACCACCGCGTTATAAACCTCGCCTTTCTTGACGCGGCCGCGCGGCGCGGCATCCTTGATGCTCACCTTGATCACATCACCGATACCGGCATAGCGACGCTTGGATCCGCCCAGTACCTTGATGCACATCACCGAACGCGCGCCAGTGTTGTCGGCGACATTCAGCACCGTCTGCATTTGAATCATTTTTCTATCTCCAACTTAATCGCGGCCTTGGCCGCGGTCAGTCTTGGAACCCGTCCGGGTTGGCCCCGACCGGATAACCGATCAGGTGTAATCATGTCCGGCTCCAAGACATTGGTTCCGGACAAGGAAAATAGCCGCGAATGATAACCTAAAATCTCCCGGCGGTAAAGATTAAATAGTGCTGGCCTTCTCAACCACGCGGGTGACCCGCCAAGCCTTGCTCTTGGAAATAGGTGCACATTCCTCGATCTGCACGACATCCCCGGCACCCGCTTCCAGCCCTTCAATATGGGCTGCGTATTTACGCGAGCGTGTAACGATTTTACCGATAGGATGCTTTACCCGGCGCTCGACCAGTACCGTCACGGTCTTCTGCATTTTGTCGCTGACAACGCGGCCAGTTAGGGTGCGCCGCACTTTCTGGTTGATTTGGTTCATTTTGCGGACGCCTTTTCACTCAGAATGGTTTTGACGCGTGCAATATCCTTGCGCACCTTGCCGAGCTGGCTGGTGTTCTGCAACTGCTGGGTCGCGACTTGCATACGAAGCGAAAATTGCGCCTTGCGCAGTTCCAGTAGTTCCTTGTTTAGATCGGCCGTGTCCTTAGCCTTGAGCTCTTTCGCTTTCATGGTCACCCCACCTGGCGTACAACGAACGCCGTTTCAATCGGTAGCTTGGCAGCAGCCAGTGCAAACGCCTCCCGGGCCAAGGACTCGTCCACTCCATCCATTTCGTAGATCACCTTGCCGGGCTGAATCTCGGCAACGTAGTACTCGGGATTGCCCTTGCCGTTGCCCATCCGTACCTCTGCCGGCTTCTGGGATATCGGCTTGTCCGGGAATATTCGGATCCAGATACGGCCCCCGCGTTTGATATGCCTAGTCATCGCCCGACGAGCAGCCTCGATCTGGCGCGCGGTGATCCGTCCGCGCCCGATGGCTTTAAGTCCGAATTCGCCGAAGCTGACCTTGGTGCCGCGGGTGGCAATGCCCTTGTTGCGGCCCTTATGTTCCTTGCGGTATTTTCTGCGTGCTGGTTGCAGCATGGCTTACTCCTTACTTTCGCTTGCCTTGGGCGCCGCTGGCTTGCGCACGCGCTTGGCGGGCGCTTTGGCCG
>JAEUNH010000166.1 GCA_016791205.1 Rhodocyclaceae bacterium
GCGGCGCTGATCTCGAAGGCGGCGGCCAGGTCGCGCGCGATGGCTCCCGGCGCGACGCGGTGGAACATCGACATCAGGTAGGAGCCCAGCGCCAGCAGCATGACGACGTTGCGCAGGCGCTTCTGCTGTGGCGTGAGTTCAGTCATCGTAGGTAAAAGTCAGTCCCGGCGACACGGCGGCGGCGGCACCGGCGCGGCCGATCTCGTCGAGGTGTTTCTGCAACTCGGCGCGGTCCATGTCCTCGAAGGACAGGCTGAGGAAGGTGAGGATGCGCTCGGCGAGCGCCGCGTAGGCCTTCATGAAGGCGGCGCGCCTGGCCTCGTCGCTGCCGTCGACCGCGGCAGGGTCGTCCACGCCCCAATGCGCACGCAGGAAATCGCCCGGCCACACCGGGCAGGTTTCATTGGCGGCGTTGCCGCACACCGTGACGACGAGATCGAGCGGCGGCGCACCCGGCGCGGCGAATTCGTCCCAGCGCTTGCTGCGCAGACCGGCGGTGTCGAGGCCCTGCGCGTCCAGCAGTTCCAGGGCGAAGGGATTCACCTGCCCGGCCGGCTTGCTGCCGGCGGAAAAGGCGCGCACGCGGCCGCCGCCCAGCGCATTGAACAGCGCCTCGGCGAGGATGCTGCGCGCCGAGTTGCCGGTGCAGAGGACGAGGATGTTCCAGCGGCGATGGTTCATGGCCCGCCAATCATAAACGCTGGCCCGGTTGACGCAGCGTCAGGCGCGCGCCGTCGAGGACGAGCGTGCCGGCCGCCCGCAGCCGCGCCAGCGCCCGGTAGAGCGCCTCGTGGGTGAGGCCCAGCTCGGCGGCCCAGGCCTTGCGCGACTGGGCGAGCACCAGCATGCCCGCCGCGCCCTCGGACTCGATGGCGTGCAGGATGCGCGCCTCCGCCCCGTGCAGGCTCAGGCGCTCGCAGCGGGCGCGCAGCCGGCGCACCTCGCGCGCGAGCAGCGCCATCCAGGCGTTGCGGAAAGCCGTGTCGGATTCCAGCGCCTGACGGAAGCTGCGCAGCGGAAAGGACAGCAGGCGGGCGTCCTCCGCCGCGACGGCGTCGCAATGGTAGGCCTTCGCTTCCAGGCTGGCCTCGGCGAAGAAGCCGCCGCGGCTGCGCTGCAGGATCACCTCGGCGCCCTCGCGCGAACGGCGCAGCAGGCGCACCTCGCCGTCCAGCACGCAGTACATGGCCTTCGGCCGCTCGCCCTGCCGGAACAGCGTCGCCCTGGCGGGGCATTCCGTCAGACGCACCGCTTCGCGCAGCGCCGGCGGAATGTGCGCCAGTTCGGGATGGGCGGCGGCAAGGTCGGGCCAATCGCTAGTCATATGATCGGAATCATAACGCAGGCCGAGCCGCGCGCCCTAACCTGCCGGCTGAAGAAAACAAGGAGAAGCCATGAAGCACCCCTTGCACATCGGGCTGGCAGCCGGTTTGGTTTTCGGCACGGCCTCGGCCCAGCAGCACGACCACGCCATGCACATGCAGCACCCGCCACAAGCGGCACAGCCCGCGAAGGCCGCGCCGAAGGACGCCCGCCAGGCCGTCCAATTCCCGAAGACGCTGCGCGAGCACACGCTCGCCAACATGCGCGACCATCTGCTGGCGCTGCAGGAAATCCAGGAGGCGCTGGCGAAGCAGGAGTACGACCGCGCCGGCGACATCGCCGAACATCGATTGGGGATGAGTTCGCTCGCCCTGCACGGCGCGCACGACGTGGCGAAGGTGATGCCGAAGGGGATGCAGGAGGCCGGCACCGCCATGCACCGCCACGCCAGCCGCTTCGCCGTGGCGGCGAAGGACGTAGGCGCCACGGGAGACGTCAGGCCGGCGCTGGCCGCGCTGGCCGCGACGACGGCGCAGTGCGTGGCCTGCCACGCCGGCTACCGATTCAAATAGATCAGAACTCCAGGGCGTCGCGGATAGCCTCGAAGCCGGCCTTGGCGCACTTCTCGTCCTCGTGCAACGGCGCACCCGAAACACCGATGCCGCCGAGGATGCTGCCGCCGGCCTCGATGAGGATGCCGCCGCCGAGCACCACGACGTTGGGCAGTTGGCGCATGCCGCTGGCCGGCTTGTCCGGCCGGGACTCTTCCGACAGCGCGGCCGTGCTGCTGCGGAAACTGACCGCCGTCCACGCCTTGCCGATGGCCGTCTTCGGCGTGTGCGCGCCGGCGTAGCGGTCGCGCAGCATCACCTGCGCCAGGCCCGATCGGTCGACCACCGCCACCGCGACCTGATAGCCGCCTTCGCGGCAGGCCTTCATCGCCGCCTGCGCCGCCTTCAGCGCCGTCTCCGGCGTCAGGGTGCGGATGTTGTAGGTGGCGTCCTGGGCGAAGGCCGCGCCGCAGGCCAGCGAGAGCGCCAGCACGGCGCCGAACATCTTATTGCGTGTCATGGTCCCCTCCGTGGCGAAAGACCCGACGGGAAATCTACCACTTCATTTCCCGGCTGCGCCATCAGTTTTTCCGTTTCGGTAATAAGCCAGCAACGCGCCCAGTTCCAGGTCGCTGAAGGGATTGCGCCAGGCGGTGCCGCGGTCGCCGCGCACGCCGATCAGCAGCCGCGCGGCGAACTCCTCGCGCGGCGTGCGCTTTGCCTGTTCGAAGAGGTTGAAGGCCGGCAGCGGCGTGTCGGTGGCCGGCGCTTCATGACAGCCGGCGCAGGCCTGGCGGTGGATGGCTGCGCCGAGGCGCAGGCGCTCGGGCGTAGCTTCGCGCGGCAGGAGTGCGCCCGCTTCGAAGGGATGCCGTTTTTTCAAGGCGTCGAGGCCGGCGCGCAGGGCGCGCCAGTCGCGCTTCTCCAGGGCGGCGCGCAGGGCGGAAACGGCAGATGCTTCGGCCCCGGCGCGGCGCAGCATGAGCGGAAGCGACGAAAGCGCGCCGGCGAGCCGGGCGTGCAGGCCTTCGCGGTGTTGCGGGGTTTCGGCATCCGACTGCAGGCGGCGTAGGTCGCCCGCCATCACCACGAGTTCGGCGGCCAGGCGCCGCTCGTGCTCGCCCTGCGCCGCGGCCGCGGCGGAGCATGCCGCGGCGGCCGCGAAGGCGAGGACGCGAAGCCGGCGCACGGTCAGTTGAGCTTGACCTTCTGCTCCATGCCGCCGCCCTTGAGCAGGGTCCACTCGACCATCGAGCCGTCGTACATGCGCGCCTTCTTGTTGCCCAGCAGCTCGCTGGAGACGA
>JAEUNH010000243.1 GCA_016791205.1 Rhodocyclaceae bacterium
TGGCACCACATGACCGCCATGCTTCCTGACGATGTCGCACCAGTCCGCATGCGCCGGATAAAGCAGCGCCACGGTGTCTTCCGGATCCCCGCCGCCCAAGACCGCCAGTTCGCCATACAGAACGGTCACCTGCCTGAGTTCGGTGGGCAGGGCCAGCGTTTTCACCGGCTGCGGCAGGGGCTGCGGCGCAAGGTCCCGCGTCATCGCCCCCTTGCCGATCTGTTCGGCAAGCTGGCGCGTCGACTCTCCGGGCCGCACCCCCAGTTCTCCCTGCAGGATGCGGCAGCAGTTTTCGTACTGTGCCAGCGCTCCGCCGGGCTGCCCGTTCAAGGCCAGCAGGCGCATGACGCGCCGGTGTGCCTCCTCGTTCCACGGCGCCAAGTCCAGACACCGCACCGCATATTCAAGTGCCGCGACATGGTTCTGGCGAGCTTCGTGCGAAGCGGCGATGCGTTCGAAGAGTGACAAGGCATCGCGATGCCAGGCCTCCCTGCGCAGCTGCAGCCAGGCTTCGAAATCGGGACACTCGTGTAGGGAGAATCCGGCGAGAAACTCGCCCCGATACAGCAAAGCCGCCGTCTCGAGCTCCTGCAGCATCGCCTCGTCGACCACCTGGCTGGCAGGAATGCCGGCCCTGGCCAAGGCGACCGACAAGCGCGCCGTATCGACACGCGGCAACTCGGCGGGATCGAACCGGACAGCTTCGCGGTCAATCAGCAGCAGCGGCAAGCCCGCCGCATCGAGCGTCTGCCGCAGATTGAGTAGGACAAGGCGAAGATTGGCCAGCGCCGCTGTCGGGGCATGGTCCGGCCAAAAGAGCGTGGCGAGGGCCCGGCGCGGATGGGCCGTATCCGACTCGACGGCAACATACGCAAGCAACGCCCGGGCTTTTTCGTAGGAAAGCCCATCACCCGACAGGCCCGGCCGATCGAGTGTGAAGCCGCCAAACAGCCTGAGGCAGGGAGCCGGCCTGCCCTTTGCCGTATTCACTACAGTCCCCTTGTTTTCCTGATTGGTTATTCTACTACCGAGCACTCCGGGATACGCCCGCAGACGCCGCCGAGGCCGGCCGTTCGGCTTCCATTCGCCGTTCTGCGCAGACCGACTTTTTCCGCGAGCGCGACGCTACGGGCTAGCTGCGGCTGGCCCGCTCCACGCCAACGATCGCGCCGATCAGCTTCAGCGCCCGCTGCAGCTGGGCCACGCCGCTCACCTCGATGGTGAAGCCCATGCGGGCGGCGCCCTGCTTCGACTGGGTGTTCACCGCCGTGACGTTGATCTTCTCACGCGAGAGCACCTCCGAGATGTCGCGCAGCAGGCCCTGGCGGTCCTGCGCCTCGACGACGATGTCGACCGGGTAGAGCGCGTCGGCGCCGCCGCCCCACTCCGCGCTGATGACCCGCTCCGGAGTGCGGCCGCTCATATTGCGGAAGTTGGTGCACTCCAGGCGGGGGATGGAGACGCCCTTGCCGCGCGTGACGAAGCCGGCGATGGCGTCGGGCGGCGCCGGCTTGCAGCAGCGGCCGAGCTGGGTCAGCAGCTTGTCGACGCCGACGATCAGCACCCGGCTGGCGCTGGCCTTGCTGCGCCGCGTCTGGATTTCCGGCCCGGCCGGCGCTTCCTCCGGCACGCCGCGCAGCGCCGTCTGCAGCTGGCGCTGGCCGATGTCGTTCCTGGCCGCGGCGAGGTACAGCGCGTCGGCATTGGCGAAGCCCAGCTTGTGGGCCAGCTCCTCGAGGTTGGCGCCGCTTTGGCCCTCGCGCTGCATCTCGCGGGTGACGATCTGGCGGCCCTGCGCCAGGGTCTCGGCTGCCTCCTGGGCGGTGAACCACTGCCGCACCTTGGACTTGGCGCGCGAGGTGGCGAGATAGCCCTGCTCGGGCTGCAGCCAGTCGCGCGAGGGACCGCCCTGCTTGGCGGCGACGATCTCCACCGTCTGGCCGTTCTCCAGCGGCGTGTTGAGCGGCACCAGGACACCATTCACCCTGGCGCCGCGGCAGCGGTGGCCGAGGTCGGTGTGCAGGCGATAGGCGAAGTCGACCGGCGTGGCGCCGCGCGCCAGGTCGATCACCCTGCCTTGCGGCGTCAGCACGTAGAGGGTGTCGTCGAAGGCGGCGCGCTTGAACTGACGCACCCATTCCGAGGAATCGCTGATCTCGTCGCGCCACGACAGCAGCTGGCGCAGCCAGGCGATCTTGTCGTCGTAGCGGGCATCCGAACCGCTCTTCTCCTTGTAGCGCCAGTGCGCCGCCACGCCCAGCTCGGCGTGCTGGTGCATTTCGTGGGTGCGGATCTGCACCTCCAGGGCGCGGCCGCCGGGTCCGACCACCGCGGTGTGCAGCGAGCGGTAGTCGTTGCCCTTGGGATGAGAGATGTAGTCGTCGAACTCCTTGGGGATCGGCTGCCAGATGTGGTGCGCGATGCCTAGCACGGTGTAGCAGTCGCGCACTTCGTCCACCAGCACGCGCAGCGCCCGCACGTCGTAGACCTCGGCGAAGTCGATGCGCTTGGCCTTCATCTTGCTGTAGATGCTATAGATGTGCTTGGGCCGGCCGAACACTTCGGCTTTCACGCCGGCCGTCGCCAGTTCGTCGCGCAGGCGGGCGATGGCCTCCTCGATGAAGCCCTCGCGCTCGACGCGGCGCTCGTCGAGCATTTTCGCGATGCGCTTGTAGGTTTCCGGCTCGAGGTAGCGGAAGGCGAGGTCTTCCAGCTCCCACTTCAGGTGCCAGACGCCGATGCGGTTGGCCAGCGGGGCTTAGAGGTCGAGACTCGCGCGCGCCACCTCGGCGCGCTCCGGCCCGGGCCGGTCGGCGAGATGGCGCAGGCTCTGGGTGCGGCTGGCCAGGCGCAGCAGCACGACGCGGATATCCTCCGACATCGCCAGCAGCATCTTGCGCAGCACCTCGGCCTGGGCCTTGACGCCCTGCGCGCCCTCGCCTTGGCGCGTCACCAGCCGCAGGCCCTTCAGGCGGCGCAGGCCATCGACGAGTTCCGCCACCGGAGCGCCGAACTCGGCGGTCAGTTTTTCCGTGGCGTCGTCGAGGTAGTCCGAGGCGGCGAAGAGCAGCGCCGCCAGCCGGGTGTCGAGGTCGAGCCGCAGCGAAGCCGCCACCAGGGCCATGCCGAGGGCGTGCGGCCAGGCCGCCTCGCCGCTGCCGAGCTGGCGCTCGCCGTAGAGCGCCCGGGCGTAGCCGGCGGCGCGGGCGAGCCGGTCGCGCGCCGCCTCGGGCAGGCCTTCGGCGAGCAGATCGAGCGACGCTTCCTCGGCGCCGGCCTGGGCGATGGAATGGGTGACGGAGACCACTGGTGGAAAGAGATGAGTCCGATGGGCGAATTATCGCCGAAAAGCAGCGTGTCGCCGTGCTGGGGAGACCGACTTTTCGCTGGCGCCAACCCCGTCATCCCCGCGGAAGCGGGGATCCAGTCGTTCATGGATTCCCGCTTTCGCGGGAATGACGGTCAGCGCCGTGCGGCCTTGCGCGCCGGCTTGGCCGCGACCTTGCCGGGCAGTTCGCCGCCGGCTTTCTCGACCAGGCCGTCGAGGGCGTCGCCCAGGGTCGGGCGCTCCTCGCGGAAGTAGAGGCCGAGGGCCGGCGTGGCGTCGTCCATCGCCAGGCGCATCGCCGCCGCGCGGTCGGACGGATCGTGGTCGGCCGGCAGATCGCGCACCTGCATGCCGAGGTTCTGGTAGGTGCGGTGCGTCTTGTCGAAGGTGACGCAGGGCGAGAGGATGTGCAGGTAGGAAAAGCCGCGGTGCGCCATGGCCTGGGTGATCATCCTGTTCAGGTGGTCGGGCCGGCCGGCGTAGGCTTGGCCCACCCAGCTGGCGCCGTAGGCGAGCACCATCAGCAGCGGATTGAGCGGCCGGTCGGGGTTCTCGTAGGGGCTGGTCGGGGTGCGGAAGCCGATCGCCGAGGTCGGCGAGGTCTGGCCCTTGGTGAGGCCGTAGATGCCGTTGTCGAAGAGCAGGTAGGTCATGTCCACGTTGCGCCGCGCGGCGTGCGGCACGTGGCCGCCGCCGATGGCGAAGCCGTCGCCGTCGCCGCCCACCGCCACCACCGTCAGCGCGTCGTTGGCGGTCTTGACGCCGGTGGCCACCGGCAGGGCGCGGCCGTGCAGGGTATGCATGCCGTAGGTGTTCACGAAGAACGGAAAGCGCGAGGAGCAGCCGATGCCGGAGACCACCACGGCGTTCTCGTTGGGGATGCCCAGCTCGCACAGCGAGGCGGCCACCGCCTCGACGATGGAGAAATAGCCGCAGCCCGGGCACCAGGTCGGCAGGGTCTTCGAGCGGTAGTCGAGCCGCCCGCTCTCCTCGACTTCCTTCAGCTTTTCTTCGAGATATACAGGTTTGATGTCGCCCATTCCAGTCTCCTCAGGCCGCCTTCTGCGCAGCCTTGCTTCCCGCCAGCCGGCGGATTTCCTCGATGATTTCCTCGACCTTCATCGGCTCGCCGGAGACGCGGTTGAGCCGGGTCACCGGCCTGGCCACGTGCGCCTGCAGCAGATTGGCGAACTGGCCCTGGTAGTTGAGCTCGGGCACCAGCACCTCCTGGCAGTCCGCCATGAAAGCCGCCACCGCCTCGGTCGGGAAGGGCGAGAGCATCACCACCTTCATCGCCGCGCAGCGGATGCCCTCGGCGCGCACTTTCAGCATGGCCTCCAGGCACTCGCCGAAGTTGGAACCCCAGGAAATCACGCCGACATCCACCGGACCCTCGTCGCCGAAGCGCTTGAACTGGGTGAAGTCGGGGTGCTTGAGCGCCCGCTTCAGCTTTTCGTGGCGCTTGCGGCTCATCGCCGTGTGCAGTTCGGCGGAATCGTTGGGCCGGCCCAGCTCGTTGTGCTCGAGGCCGGTGACGACATGCATGCCGCCCTTGTCGCCGGGCACGGCGCGCGGGCTGACGTGGTCCTCGGTCAAGGCATAGCGCTTGTACTGCGCGCCGGCGGCCTGCTTGCCGGGCTTGCGGTTCAGGTCCGCCTCGAAGGGCGGCCGCGCCGGGAACACCACCGTCTCGTAGCGGTTGGAGAGGTAGAGGTCGATCAGCACGATTACCGGCGTCTGGTAGGCCTCGGCCATCTCGAAGGCCTTGCCGGCGCAGCGGTAGCAGCCGTCGACATTGGTCGGCGCGATGACGATGCGCGGCGCGTCGCCGTGGCCGCCGTACACCGCCATGTGGAGATCCGACTGCTCGGTCTTGGTCGGCATGCCGGTCGACGGCCCGCCGCGCTGCGAGACGAAGACCACGCCCGGCACCTCGCCGATGACGCCCATGCCGAGCATCTCGGCCATCAGCGACAGGCCGGGGCCGGAGGTCGAGGTCGCCGCCCGCGCGCCGGTGAAGCCGGCGCCGACGACGGCGGAGATGGCCGAGATCTCGTCCTCGGTCTGCAGCAGGCGGCCGCCGCGCTTGGGCATCTCGTTGGCGAGGCGCTCCATGATCGAGGTGGCCGGGGTGATCGGGTAGCCGAAGAAGGTGTCGATGCCGGCGTCGAGCGCGCCGCGCGCGATGGCGGCGTTGCCGTTGATCATCTCCACCGTGGCGCCGGCCACCACCGAGGACACCGGCGGGCCGAAGCTCACGTCGTCGAGCTTGAAGGTCTTGGCGGCGTAGTCGAGGCCGGCCTTGAAGGCGGCCTCCGACGCCTCCGCCGCCGCAGCCTTGTTCCTGAACTTCTTGCCGATGGCCTTGCGGAAGCCCTCGGCCGGCAGGTTGAAGAGGCCGGCGATGAAACCGAGCACGACGATGTTGCGCGAGCGGTTGGCGCCGGTGCTCTTTTCCGACAGTTCGCGGATCGGCAGCGGATAGGGCAGCTGGCCGGGGCCGACGTGGGCGCTCATGTGGCCGCCCTCGGGCAGCCTGACGATGGAGCCCTGCTCGTAGATCACCGCGCCGCAGTCGCGCACCTCGTTGGCGTGCGGAATGGCGTGGCTGTCGTCGAGAGAGACCATCACGTCGGACTTGTGCTTGAGCGAATAGGCCTGCTCGGTGGTGATGCGCATGCGCGCGATGCACTTGCCGAAGCCGCGGATCTCGGGCGGATAGACGTCGAAGCTGATGACCTTGTAGCCCATCCCGGCCAGCGCATTGCGCAGGATCTCGCCGGCGGCGATGGTGCCGTCGCCGGCCGAGCCGACGATGGAGATCTGGATATCCGTTGCCATGTTATTCGTACTCCCAGAACGGCGACTGGATCTTTCCGTCCGCGCCGATGTGCAGCTTCTCGTCCTGCGCCGGCACCCATGGCTCGGCGCCGCCGGCAATGTTGCGCGCGGCCAGATCGCCCATCGCCCGCACGTTCTTCCAGCCGTAGAAGAAGCGGTAGCGCTTGTCGGCGTCGGACCAGATCTGGCAGACGTCGCCGGCGGCATAGATGCCCTCGCTGGTGGTGCGCAGGGCCGGGTTCACCAGCAGGCCGCGCTCGATGTCGACGCCCGAGCCGAGCATGAACTCGACCGAGGGCGACAGGCCGAAGAAGGGCATCACCGCGTCGCCGTACAGCTCGGTCCCGTCGCGGAACAGCACGCGCCGCGCCGAGAGCCCCCTGGCGCCCTTCTCGATCGAGGCGATACCGCCGGCGTCGGCGGCCTCCACCACCTCGACGCCCATCTTTTCGAGGGCGGCGATCAGGCCGGGGCGCTCGTCCTCGCTGACTTCGTGCGGCCAGAAGGTCTGCTGGCCGGCCACCAGGGTGACGCGGTGGCGGGTGTCGACCAGGGTGCGGGCCAGGTCGAGGCCGATCATGTCGCCGCCGAGCATGATGACGTGGCCCCGCTCGGGCACCACGCCGGCGGCGGTGACGGCCTCGGTGTAGCTGGAGAAGGGATGCATCAGGGGCCGGTATTCGGTCAGCTCCTCGGGGATGTAGCCGCGCCCGCCGGAGGCCACCAGCAGGGTGTCGAAGCGGATCTCCTCCTTGTGCTCGAGGGCGATGGCGCGGCGGCTGCCGTCCACCCCGGCGACGCGGCTGCAGCGCCGCACCTCGATGCGGTGATCCTTGTAGTACTCGGCCGGATAGGCAAGGAACTCGCGCCAGTCGCGATGCCCGCGGAACACCTTGGGCAGGTCGTAGCGGTTGTAGAAGAGCAGGCTGGAGAGCGTCAGGATGGTGACGCGGGCATCGGGCTCGCGTTCGCGCAGGGTCTCGGCGGCCTGGCTGCCGGCGACGCCGCTGCCGATGACGACGTGGTGTCTTGCGTTCTTGGCTGTTGCCATGTCAGACCTCCGATGGGCCGCCCCGAGGAGGGCTGAAGTCAACAACACGGAAGCCGCGCAGCGGCTGAACCGTCGTCACCCCCTTCCGGGGGAAGGGGGTCGGGGGGATGGCTGTCATATCTCCACCTCCGTCAGCTCGCAGCGCGAGATCGAGATGCACTGCACCGGACAGGCCTTGAAGCACTGGCCGCAGCGGATGCACTCGTTGTTGTCGATCCAGATGGCGCCGACCTGGTTCCACTCCTTGGTTTCCAGCAGCTTGCCGTAGGCGCCGTCTTCATTGATCTCCACGCCGCGCACCAGCTTGATGCAGTTCCTCGGCGCCACCTCGATGCAGGCGCGGCAGAAGATGCAGCGGTCGACATCGATCTCGTAGCGCAGGTTGCACAGGTAGCAGCGCTTGGCCTCCTCGAAGGCCAGCTTCTCGTCGAGGCCGAGCTCGACCTCGTGCCTGCCGTCCTTCATGCGCTCGGCCATCTGCGCCGTCGGCATGTGCTGGCGCGGGATGAAGTCGAAGGCGCGCTCGCGCAGCGGCTGCTCGACCGGGACGATGCGCACCACCTGCTTGCGCCGCTCGCGGCCCATCAGCCAGGCGTCGATGCGCCTGGCCACCTTGCGGCCGTGGCCGACGGCCTGGATCACCGTCGAGGCGCCGTTCACGTAGTCGCCGGCGGCGAACAGGCCCTTGTGGGAGGTCATGCCGTCCTCGCCGACGCGGACGTTGCCCCAGCGGTCGAGCTCCAGCCCGGTGCCGAGGAAATCGTTCACCGTCTGCTGGCCGATGGCGATGATGATGGTGTCGCAGGGCTCGTGGAATTCCGAGCCCTCGATGGGGATGGCCTGGCGGCGACCGCCAGCGCGCCAGCCGCCGAGGCGGTTCTGCACGAATTCGATGCCGGTCAGGCGGTTGCCCTCCACCGTCAGGCCGACCGGGGTGCGCAGGCCCTTGATGCGCACGCCCTCGCGCTTGGCCTCGAAGATCTCCTCCTGCGTCACCGGGATGTATTCCTCGGCGGTGCGGATGTGGATGGTCACCTCCTGCGCACCGAGCCGCGCGGCGACGCGGGCGCAGTCCAGCGCGGTGAAGCCGGCGCCGACCACGGCGACGCGCTTGCCGACGACCTTCTTCTCGCCGCGGTGCATCTGCACGAGGAAGTCGAGTCCGTATTCCACGCCCTCCAGGCCGCGCAGCGCGCGCTTTTCCCAGTCGCCCTGCAGCGGCAAGGGCGAAGCCGCCATGCAGCCGGTGGCGAGCAGCAGGGCGTCGAACTCCTGCTCCAGCTTCGCCATCGGGATCTGCCCCGCGCCGTTGCCGATCTCGGCGCCGGTGCGCATCTGCACGCCGAGGCGCAGGGCGTTGTGCAATTCGATGTCGAGCGTGTCGCGCGGCAGGCGGAACTCCGGGATGCCATAGCGCAGCATGCCGCCGGGGCGCTCCTCGCGCTCGAAGATCACCACGTCGTGGCCGAGCAGCGAAAGGTCGTGCGCCGCCGCCACGCCGGCCGGGCCGGCGCCGACGATGGCCACCCGCTTGCCGGTGGGCGAATACAGGCGCTCGGTGATGCGGTGGCCGGCGTCCTTCAGGTCGGAGGCGACGCGCTTCAGGTGGCAGATCGCCACCGGCTCGCCGTTGCCGGGCCAGCCGTGGCGGCACTGCGCCTCGCAGGGCCGCGAGCAGATGCGCCCCAGCACGCCGGGCAGGACATTGGCTTCGCGGTTGGTCTCGTAGGAGCGGCCGAACTGGCGCTCGATGATTTCCCGGATGTAGACCGGGACGTTGGTGCCCGCCGGACAGGCCGTCTGGCAGGGGACGTTCTGCTTGACCCAGCCGATGTCGCGCGGGTCGTCGGAGAGGTATTCGCGCTGCGCTGCCGTCGGCGTCTCCGCTGCGCCCGACGGCGGTTTGATGTCGCCCATGCCTGCCTCCATCCCGGACCGGGCCAGATGCCCGGTCATCGAAAGGCATAATGCTGCCATAAATTCGATGGGGATTTGATACCGATCAACAGCTTAAGACTTAAACTATCAGCCGTGACCGCCGCTCCCCATCCCTCGCGCGCTCTGGCCTACCTGCTGCTCACCCTGACCGTCCTGTTCTGGTCGGGCAATTGGGTGGTCGGCCGCTGGATCCGCGGCGACGTGCCGCCCATCGCCCTCTCCTTCTGGCGCTGGGCCATTGCCTTCGTCTGCCTGCTGCCCTGGGCCTGGCCCCACCTGCGCGCGCAATGGCGGGAGATCCTCAAGCACTGGAAGGTGCTGGCCATGCTCGGCCTGTTCGGCGGCGCCTGCCACAACGCCCTGACCTACACCGGCCTGGCCCACACCACCGCCACCAACGGCGTGCTGCTCGCCTCGGCGACGCCGATCATGATCATCGGCCTCAGTTGGGCGCTGTTCGGCAAGCGCCTGCGCCCGCTGGAGTGGCTGGGCGTGGCGCTGTCCTTCGCCGGCGTGCTGGCCATCCTCGCCCGGGGCGAACTCGCCCAATTGCTGGGGCTGCGCCCCAACGCCGGCGATCTGTGGGTGCTGTTCGCCATGCTGTTCTGGGCGCTCTACACCGTGCTGCTGGCGCACCGGCCGCCCAGCTTGCACGCCCTCTCCTTCCTCGCCGCCGTCACGCTGTGGGGCCTGGCCGGGCTGGGGCCTTTCTATTTGTGGGAAATGGCTTCCGGGATGTTCATCGTGCCGGGCCTGCCGGCCTTCGCCGCCATCGCCTATGCCGGCATCTTCCCGGCGGCGCTCGGCTTCATCTTCTGGAACCGCGCCGTGGCCGAAGTCGGCGGCAACCGCGCCGGCCAGTTCATGCACCTGATGCCGGCCTTTGGCACGATCCTGGCCGTGATATTCCTCGGCGAGCAGCCGGCGCTCTACCACCTCGCCGGCATCGCCCTCATCCTGGCAGGCATCTTCCTGACGACCCGGGTTCGCGCCTAGGGCCTGTTGCGGCTCGTGCGCCAAGGACAGCGGGGCGCTCTGCGGAGCGGAAGTCAAGGAGGAGTCGCCGGCCGACCGCCGGCGGCGGGGGACATGGAGCGGAGCAGAGCGCCCCGCCGTCCCGCGCACCCGCCGCCTAGAACACCGGTTCGCAGCGCACCTCGCTCTTCACCGAGTTGGCGATGAAGCACTCTTCGTGCGCCTTGTGGTGAAGAGCCTCGATATCGCTGCGCGACGGCCGTTTCTCCCCGGCGAATTCCGCGCGCGGGCGCAGGGTGACCAGGGTCATGGCCAGCCTGCCTTCGGCGTTCTTCGCCAAGACGCCGTCCGCGCGGTCCTCGTAGCGCTCTATGACGAAGCCGGCCTTGGCCGCCAGATGCAGGAACCACAGCAGGTGGCAGCTCGACAGGGCGGCAACGAAGGCCTCCTCGGGATCGACCGCCGCCGCGTCGGAAAAGGGCAGCGGCACCGTTTGCGGCGAACTGGAGCCGGGCACCACTGCCCCGCCATCGAAGTGCCAGGTGTGGGCGCGGCTGTAGCGCTGGTCGGTGAAGGCGGCGCCGCTGCGCTGCCAGCGGATAGTGGCGGAGTAGGTCGACATGGCGGCAGGGTTACACGAAGGTTCGAGTTCGCTTATCCTAAACCGATGCTCGATGCCCTGACAAAGCTCTTCGGCAAGGCCGCGCCGGCCATGCCCGCCATCGGCGCGGCGCAATGGGCCCGCATCGAGGCCGGATTGCCATTCCTGGGCCATCTCCGCGCCGCGGCGCGCGAGCGCCTGCGCGCCATGGCGCTGGAATTCGTCGCCCGGAAGGAATGGCACGGCGCGCAAGGGCTCGCCCTCACGCCCGACATCCAGCTCTCGATCGCCCTGCAGGCCTGCCTGCCGGTGCTCGAGCTCGGCCTCGATTCCTACCGGGGCTGGGTCGGCGTGATCGTCTACCCGGGCGACTTCGTCATCCCGCGCCAGCAGATGACGGAAGACGGCGTGGTGCACGAGTACGACGACCAGGTGGCCGGCGAGGCCTGGGAAAACGGCCCGGTGCTGCTCTCCTGGTTCGACAAGCCGGAAGAGTCCGAGGGCATGAACGTGGTGATCCACGAATTCGCCCACAAGCTGGATATGCTCAACGGCCCGCCCGACGGCCTGCCGCCGCTGCACGAGGGCATGAACCGGCAGGCCTGGAGCGACGCCTTCGGGCCGGCCTATGCGGATTTCTGCGCGCGCGTCGATGCCGGCGAGGAGACCTGGATCGATCCCTATGCCGCCGAAAGCCCGGCCGAATTCTTCGCCGTGACAAGCGAAGTGTTCTTCGAAGCGCCGGACCTGCTGCAGGCGGAATATCCGGCGGTGTACGAGCAGCTGCGCCTGTTCTACCGCCAGGACCCGCTGCGGTGAAGCGCCTGCTCATCGCCTACCACACCCAGGGCGGCCACACCGGCGCGATGGCCGAGGCGGTGTTGCGCGGCGCGAGGCGCGCCACGGAGACCGAGACGGTGATGAAGCGCGCCGGCGAGACCACCCTGGAGGACCTGCTCGGCTGCCACGGCCTGATCGTCGGCACGCCGGAGAACTTCGGCACCATGGCCGGCATGGTGAAGGACTTCTTCGACCGCACCTACTACCCGGCCGAGGGGAAGACCGTCGGCCTGCCCTACGCCCTCTTCATCAGCGCCGGCAACGACGGCAGCGGCGCGGTCATGCAGATCGACCGCATCGCCACCGGCTACGGCTGGAAGCGCGTCGCCGAACCGCTCATCGCGCGCCACGAGGTGACGGCGGCCGACCTCGCCGCCTGCGAGGCGCTCGGCGAGGCGATGGCGGGCGGGGTGGCGCTGGGGATTTTCTGATTGTGCCCTTCGCCTACTACGCCCGCCTCTCCGCCGCCCGCCGCCGCATCTACGACAGGAGCGACGCCAAGCTGTACAAGCTGGAGGAAACCTTCCACACCGAGGGTTTCTACAAGCGCGAGTCGAGCCTGTTCCACCAGCTGGTCTCCGGCCCGCTTCCCGCAAAGACCACTTGATCGGCATGCCTTTCGAGAGAAAATTTTCCGCCGCCTGTAATCTTTCTGTGCCTGCGGCGGTCTCATTGGAAGGAGGCCGATTCAGGGCCTCGTCCTCAGGAGCGAACATGAACGCATCGAACCGCCGCAACTGGCTGGCCGCCCTCGCCGGGCTGGCGACTGCCGCGCTGCTGCCCACCGCGATGAGCAGCAGCGGCGCCCGACTGGGCAAGCCGAAATCCGAGTGGAAAAAGCTGCTGCCCGCCGACCGCTACGAGATCCTGTTCGAGGAAGGGACCGAACGCGCCGGCAGCAGCCCGCTCGACCGGGAGAAGCGCGACGGCACCTTCGTCTGCGCCGCCTGCTTCCAGCCGCTCTTCGACAGCTCGCGCAAGTATGACAGCGGCACCGGCTGGCCCAGTTTCTGGGAACCGCTGCCGGCTGCGGTGGGGACGAAGACGGACTTCAAGCTTTTCCTGCCGCGCACCGAATACCACTGTGCCCGCTGCGGCGGCCACCAGGGCCATGTCTTCGACGACGGCCCGAAGCCCACTGGGCTGCGCTATTGCAACAACGGCCTGGCGCTGCAGTTCGTCCCGCGGGGCGACAAGCTGCCGGCATTGCGCACGTGAGGCCGGCCGCCCTGGCCTGGCTGGCGGCCCTGCTGCTGGGCGGCACCGCCGCGGCGCAGCCGCCAACGCCCGATCTGCTTGCGGCGCCGCAGAAGACGGAGACGGCCATCGTCGCCGGCGGCTGCTTCTGGTGCGTCCAGTCGGATTTCGACAAGCTTCCGGGCGTGATCGCCACCGAAGTGGGCTACACCGGCGGGCGGACCGACAACCCCAGCTACGAGCAGGTCAGCGAAGGCGCCACCGGCCACTACGAGGCGGTGCGGATCCGCTTCGATCCGGCGCGCATCGGCTTTGCGCAACTGCTCGACTATTTCTGGCGCCATATCGACCCGACGAACGCCAACGGCCAGTTCTGCGACAGCGGCCCTCCCTACCGCAGCGCCATCTTCCCCGTGGACGAGACGCAGCGGCTCGCCGCCGAAGCCAGCAAGGAGGCCTTGCGAACGAGCGGCAAGATCGACCAGGTGCACACCGCCATTGTCGCGGCGGGCCCCTTCTACCGGGCCGAGGAATATCATCAGGAATACTACAAGAAGAACCCGGTCCGCTACGGCTTCTACCGCGCCCTGTGCGGGCGCGACAGCCGGGTCAAGGCGCTGTGGGAGGGCAAGCCCTAGCGGTCCCTGGAACCGGTCGGGGCGGTTTCGCCGTCCCGCCGAGACCGACTTTTCGCATGGCTACGGCTGCATCAGGCCATGGCGTTCCAGGAAGGCAAAGGCCTCCGCCAGGGCCGTGCGCTTCATTTCGGCATTGCCGCCGCCGACTTTCGGGCCGTAGTTCCTGCATTCGCTCCGCGAGTGCTCGACGACGTCCTTCGGCGCCAGGGTGACCGGCGCCACCGGCTCGCCGTCCTTGTCCTTCACCCAGGTGTAACGACCGTCCTCCTCGATCAGGTACTCGCAGCGTCGGACGCGCTCGGCCCGCGCCAGATAGTGCGGCCCGGATTCATTCTCCCAGTAATGATGGGCGCCGGGAACGACCTGGAACTCCGCCTTGACGCCGCCCGCCAGAAGGCGCCTGGCGTAGTCCATGCAGGTCTGCGGCGAAGTGTAGTCGTCGAACTCGCCCAGCATCATCAGGATCGGCCCGCCCGTGGTGGCGGTGCTGCGGTGCTGGAAGTTGCAGCCGGGATAGAAGGGAAGATGGAAGGCGAAGCGCTGCTTCACGCCGTCGGCCGCCTCGGCCCTGTCAGCCACCTGTTTTGCCGCCGACCACAGCGCCACCACCCCGCCCTTGGAGAAGCCCATCACGCCGACGCGCGCCGGGTCGATGCGCTTGTCGGCGGCAAGAAAGGCCAGCGCGCCGTAAGCGTCCAGCAGCATCTGGTAAGCGGAGACCCGGGTCTGGTCCTCGGCGGTGCTGGTCACCCCGCGCGGCGTAAAGCTGTCGATGACCAGGGCGGCGAAGCCGCGCGCCACGAACTCCCGCGCATACCAATGCTCGCGGAAATCCGACACGCCGCCCGAGCCGTGCACCAGCACGACCGCGCCGAACGGCCCCGGCCGGTCCGTCGGCACATACAGCGCCGCCGAAATCGTCGCCGCCTGTCCGCTGCCGCCGGACAAGCTGTTGAAGGAAACCTTCTCCTTGTGGATTTGCGCAGTCCCGACGGCACTCCAGGCCAGGAATACGAGAAACCACCACCGCCGCGCCGACTTCATGGCCGCCTCCGCCAGGGATGGGAAGCGCCATCATATGCCGAACGGCTGGGCCGGGGAAACGCCGGCCCACGGTCCGCAGGGCGAACCGCTCGCCGTCCTGCGCAGACCGACTTTTAACCGATCCGCTCGATGAACCCCGCCATCGCCTCGAGCGTGGCCTGGGGCTGGTCCTTGTGGGGGGAATGGCGGCAGTCGGCGAGCATGCGGACTTCGACCTCGCCCGCCGCCTGCCTGCGGATGGCCTCGACCTGCGCCGGGGTGCCGTATTCGTCGTCTGCGCCCTGGAGGGCCAGCACGGGGCAGCTTACCTTCGGCAGATACGCCTCGATGTTCCAGGCGCGGAAGTCGGGATGCAGCCAGATGTCGTTCCAGCCCCGGAACGTTGTCGCCGGATCGCGGTGGTACCTGCCGAGCTTCTGCGCGAGGTCGGTGGTCTGGAACGTCACCTTGGCCTGGGCGATGCTGGCGATTGAAAGGTCCTCGACGAAGACGTGGGGCGCCATGAGGATCAGGCCGGCGACTGCGCGCCCCGCCCCGCCGGCATGGATCAGCGCGATCGAGCCGCCGTCGGAATGGCCGACCAGCACCGGCTTGTCGATTTCCAGTTTGTCCAGCAGCTCGGGCAGCGCAACCAGCGCTTCGTCGTGCATGTAGCGCACGGCAAAGGGTTCCGTGAGAACGTCGGACTCGCCGTAGCCGTAGCGCGAGTACGCCAGGGTGCGGCAGCCGGTGGCGGCGGCGACCTTCGCCGGGAAGTCGCGCCACATCGCCAGCGAGCCGAGCCCCTCGTGCAGGAAGACCAGCGTCGGCCGGTCGAGCTGGTGGGCCGGTATGAGCTGGTATTCGAGGTTGTGGCCGGCGGCCTGGATGAAACCGGATTGCATGCCTTGATAAAACCCTTAACCACAGAGACACGGAGACACAGAGAAAAGCATTTCTCTTGCTGCCAGGATTTTTCTCTGTGCCTCTGTGTCTCTGTGGTTCATGGTTCTGCCGTTAGACGCCCAGGAAGCGGTGCATCAGTTCTTCGTTGTCGGTCAGCTCGGCGGAGGATCCGGCGAAGACGACGCGGCCCTTGACCAGCACCGCACTGCGGTCGGCCAGGGCCAGCACCGCGCCGTAGTTCTTGTCGACGATCACCGTGGCGATGCCGGAGGCGCGGATGGTGCGGATGATGTGCCAGATTTCCCTGGCGATGAGCGGCGCCAGGCCCTCGGTCGCTTCATCCAGGATGAGCAGATCGGGGTTGGTCATCAGGGCGCGGCCGATGGTGAGCATCTGCTGCTCGCCGCCGGAGAGCTGGCCGCCGCCGTGGCCGATGCGTTCGGCCAGGCGCGGGAAGGTGGCCATGACCCGTTCGAAATCCCACTCGCGGCGGCCGTCCACGCCGGCGCGGGCGGCCATCACCAGATTCTCGCGCACGCTGAGGTTGGGGAAGATGCCGCGTCCTTCCGGCACGTAGGCGATGCCGGCGCGGGCAATGGCATACGGCTCGGCCTGGGTCATGTCGCGACCGCGGACTTTCACGCTGCCCTGCTTCGGCCGCACCAGGCCGAGGATGGATTTCAGGAGCGTGGTCTTGCCCATGCCGTTCCTGCCCATCAGGCCGATGCACTCGCCGCGGGCGACGGAGAAGTCCACGCCGTGCAGGATGTGGCTGACGCCGTAGAAGCTGTGCAGGCCTTGCGCTTCCAGTAACAGTTCAGCCATGGAGGTTGTCCTCTCCGCCGAGGTAGGCCAACTGCACGGCCGGGCTGGCGCGCACGGCTTCCGGCGTGCCGGATTCGATGACCTCGCCGTTCACCATCACGGTCAGCTTGTGCGCCACGGCGAAGACGGCGTCCATGTCGTGCTCGATGAGCATGATGGCGTGGCGCTCGCTGAGTTTCCTGATGAGCTCGACCATCCGATGCGATTCGTGCGGGCCCATGCCGGCCAGCGGCTCGTCGAGCAGCAGCAGGCGCGGCCGGGTCGCCAGGCACATGGCGATCTCCAGCTGGCGCTGCTCGCCGTGGGAGAGCGTGGCGGCGAGGCGCTCGCGGCGGTGGGCGAGGCCGGCCGCCTCCATGGCCTCCTCGGCCTGCCGGTTGGTGTCGGCGAAGCGGCCGGCGCCGCGCCACACCCGCCAGGCGCGCGGGGCGCGCGACTGGGCCGCCAGGCGGCAATTTTCGAACACCGAGAACGGCAGGAAGATGTTGGTCTTCTGGTAGCTGCGGCCGACGCCAAGGCGGGAGATGCGGTCCGAGCGCATCCCGGCGATGTCGCGCCCCTCCAGCTGCACCGTGCCCGAGGTCGGCGGCAGGTCGCCGGAGAGCAGGTTGGTCAGCGTCGACTTGCCGGCGCCGTTGGGGCCGATCACGGCATGCACCTCGCCGACGTGCAGCTCGAGCGAGACCTTGCTCACGGCGACCAGTCCGCCGAAGCGCTTGGTCAGCTCCTGGGTGCGAAGGATCGGCCCGCTCATGGCGTGTCCTCCGTCCTGCCTTCTGCCTTCTCGTCGGCCTTCTCCCCGGCATTGTCCTCGACATCGGGCGCGGGTTCGGCCTTGCGGAAGATCAGGCCGGCCAGGCCCTGCGGCAGGTAGAGCGCCACCAGGATGACGAACACGCCCATGCCCAGCTGCCAGTGCTTGGCCAGGACGCCGAACAGCCCCTGGTTGGAGAACAGCTCCTGCATGAAGACCAGGGCGAAGGCGCCGATGATCGCCCCGTGCAGCGTGCCCATGCCGCCCAGGATCACCATCATCATCACCATGCCGGACTGGTGCCAGGAGAGGATTTCCGGATTGACGAAACCGAACTGCACCGCCGCGAGATAGCCAGAAAGGCCGCCGATGGCGCCGGAAAGCACGTAGCCGGCCAGCTTGTAGCGGAACACCGGGAAGCCGAGCGCCTGCATGCGGTGCTCGTTCACCTTGATGCCGATCAGGGCGCGGCCGAAGGAGGAGCCGAGCACGCGGCGCAGCAGCAGATACACCAGCAGCGCGATGGTGAAGACGAGGTAATAGAAGTGCTCGATCTTGTCGAGGTTGGCCAGGGCGAAGTCGCCGATCTTCAGCTCGGGCTTGGTGTAGATGTAGATGCCGTCCGAGCCGCCGCCGATCTTGGTGTCGTGGAAGACGTAGAACAGCATCTGGGCGAAGGCCAGGGTCACCATGATGAAAAAGATGCCCTTGGTGCGCAGCACGACAAGGCCGGTGACGAGCGCGAAGACCCCGCAGATCGCCATCGCCGCCGGCAGGGTCCACCAGAAATTGGCGGCCTCGTACTGCGGCCCCATCAGCGCCAGCGCATAGCCGGCCAGGCCGAAGAAGGCGGCATGGCCGAAACTGACCAGGCCGGTGTAGCCGATCAGCAGGTCGAGGCTCATGGCGAAGATGGCGAGGATCATCACCTTGGCGATGAGCTGGGTGTAGAAGGTGGCGCCGGAGAGCGGGAACAGCGCGATCAGCAATGCCGCGACGAGCAGGGTGAGGTCGGTGGCGCGGCTTTTCATCAGGCTTTACCGAACAGGCCGGCCGGCCGCCACACCAGCACCGCGGCCATCAGCACATAGACGATCATGCCGGCGACCTCGGGAAGCCAGACCTGGCCGAAGGTCTCGGCCAGGCCGATCAGCAGCGAGGCCACCAGGGCGCCCTTGACCGAGCCGATGCCGCCGATCACCACCACCACGAAGCACATGATCAGCACCGGGCCGCCCATGTTGGGGAACACCGAGGAAAGCGGCGCGTTGATCATGCCGGCGAAGGCGGCCAGCGCCACGCCCATGGCGAAGATCAGCGTGAAGATGAACTTGATGTTGATGCCGAGCGACTGGGCCATCTCGCGGTTGCTGGCGCCGGCCCGGATCATCATGCCCAGCCGGGTGCGCTGAATGAGGAAGTACATGCCCAGCGCCAGCAGCAGGCAGATGCCGGAGATGAACAGCCGGTACACCGGGTAGGACAGCGTGTCGGTGAGCGGGATCGACTGGCTCAGCAGCGCCGGCACCGGCACGCCGTGCGGGTCGTCGCCCCAAAGGATCGAGCGGGCTTCCTCGAAGACCAGGATCAGGCCGTAGGTGAGCAGCACCTGGTAGAGGTGGTCGCGCTCGTAGAGGCGGCGGATCAGCAGCCACTCCAGGACCATGCCGAGCAGCACGGTGAGGGTGACACCCACCAGGATCGCCGCCGTCAGGCTGCCGGTCATCGAGGCCAGCGACCAGGCGAGGTAAGCGCCGACCATGTAGAAGCTGCCATGGGCGAGGTTGATGATGCCCATGATGCCGAATACCAGCGTCAGGCCGCTGGCGACAAGGAACAGCAACAGGCCGTATTGCAGGCCGTTCAGCAGTTGAATGAGGAAGAAAGCGAAGTCCATCGGGCGGGCGATAAAAAACGGCGGCAGACCCCTGCCGCCGTCCGTACCGGAACCTTGTTACGCCTTGCAGCCCGTGGCCGGATCGGCCAGCTGTTTCCAGGCCACGCCCTGCACCTTGTTCTGCTTGCCCACCACCTTGCGCAGGTAGATGTCCTGCACCGGATTGTGCGCCTTGGACAGGGTGAAGGCGCCGCGCGGGCTGTCGATCTTGGCCGACTCCATGGCCTTGATCATGGCCGCCTTCTTGGAGACGTCGCCCTTGACGGCCTCCATGCCGGCGGCCAGCAGCTGGCCGGCGTCGTAGCCCTGCACCGCAAACACGTCGGGCTGCAGCTTGTAGGCCTTGACGTAGGCCAGGCGGAAGGCGTCGTCCTTCTTGGTGCCGAGGCTGTCGGCGTAGTGCAGCGTGGTCTCGATGCCTTCGGCGGCGTCGCCCACTTCCTCCAGCACGCCGTCGGTGAGGAAGCCGGGGCCGTAGAGCGGGATCTTGCCCTTCAGGCCGGCGGCCTGGTAGTCCTTGAGGAACTTCACCGCGCCGCCGCCGGAGAAGAAGGCCGCCACGCAGTCCGGCTTGATGTTGGCGATCTCGGTCAGCAGCGCCTGGAACTCCACCTGCGGGAAGGGCAGGAACAGCTCCTTGACCACCTTGCCGCCCTGCTTCTCGAAGGATTCCTTGAAGCTGGCGTTCATCTGCTCGCCGGCGCCGTACTTCCAGGTGATGAAGACGGCGGTCTTGTGGCCCTTGTCCTTCACCACCTTGCCGAGGGCGTAGGTGTTCTGCCAGTTGGAGAAGGAGGTGCGGAAGATGTTGGGCGCGCAGAGCGCGCCGGTGACCTCGTCGGCGCCGGCATTGGGGTTGATCCACAGCGTGCCCGACTCGCGCAGCACCTTGGCCATGCCCATCGCCACGCCGGTGTGCACCGTGCCGATGACGACATCGACCTTGTCGCGCTGCACCAGCTTGTTGGCGTTCTCGGGGGCCTTGGCCGGGTTGGACTCGTCGTCCACCACGAAATACTCGATCTCGCGGCCGCCCAGCTTGCCGCCGCGCTCGGCGACCGCCAGCTTGATGCCGTTGGTGATGGCGATGCCCAGCGGCGCGAAGGTGCCGGTGTAGGGCAGCATCAGGCCGACCTTGAGTTTCGTCCCCTGGGCATGGGCCAGGCCGAGCGGCGCCAGCGTGCCGATCGCGGTCGCGCCGGCGATGGCCGACGTGCCCTTCAGGAACTCACGGCGGTCGAAACCGTTCTTGTCTTGCTCGTTCATTTCTCTCCTCCTCGGTGGTTTGTTGTGCGCTGCCGTCGCGTGCGCAGGGGGCTCATATCAGCACGCCCGCCCCGCCGCGTCAAGGCAGTCTAGGGCAGGCAGGTGAAATCGCCGTCATGGGATTGTCAAATCCGTGTCAAATCAGCGCCAGAATGACGCGTGTACCGCCTTCCGTACGCGATTCGAAGCCGACCTTCCAGCCGGCCTGCTCGCAAATGCGCTTGACGATGGCCAGCCCGAGCCCGAAGCCTTCGCCCGAATGCGCATCGCCGCGATGGAAGCGCCGGAACAGGTCCGGCAGGCTGTCCTGCGACATGCCGCGGCCGGTGTCGGTGATCTCCACGGTACCGCCGCGACTCACCAGCGCCACGGTGCCGCGCTCGGTGTAGCTGACCGCGTTGGCCAGAAGATTGGAAAGCACCACCTGCAGCGCCCGGCGCGGCGCCCGCAGCTGCAGGTTCTCCCGCGACTCGACCAGCAGGGTCAGGCCCTTGGCCTCGGCGCGCTCGCGCACGCTGTCGGCCGCCTCCTCGATGCATTCGCGCAGATCGACCTCTCCGCTGATGCCGTCGGCCTCCTCGCGCGCCATCAGCAGGAAGGCGTTCACCAGTTCGGCCAGGCGTGCGGCCGCGGCATCGATTTTTTCCAGCCGTTCGCGCGCCTTGGGCGCAAGGCCGCTGTCCTCCAGCATCAGTTCGCAGCTGGTCTGGATGGAGGTGAGCGGCGTGCGCAGTTCATGGCTGACGTCGGCGGTAAAGGTGCGCTCGCGCGCCAGCAGGCGGGCCATCCGGTCGTGGTAGGCATCGAAGGCGGCGGCCAGCTCGGCCACTTCGCGCTCGGGGTAGTATTGCTCGAGGGAGCTTGCACCGCTGCGGCCATCGAGCTGGCGCACGCGCCGCGCCAGGTCCACGACATGTCGCGTCAGCCAGCCGGAGGCCCACAGGCCGATCAAGGCGGTGACCAGGGCGGTGAAGGCGGCGCCCAGCACCAGGGTGATGGTGAAGGCGCGGGCCCGCTCCTCGTGCAAGGTGACCGAGTAGGCGAGATAGAAACGCATGCTGCCGATCTCGCGCACCTCGACGCGATAATGGTCGGAGCCGCTGGTGACGTCGTGAAAGCCCGGGCCGAGGTCGCGCAGTTCCTCGGGCAACTGTTGCTGCTCCTCCGCGCCGCGGGTGGCGTAGCCATGCACCAGCCAGCTGGCCCGGAACCATTTGCGCAATGACAGCGCCTGGGTGTCGGTGCGCACGTCGAAGCGTTGCAGGCGGCGGTAGGGCGGCCCGTCGATCGAGCCGACCCGCTCGTACTGCTGCAGCAGCCCTTCCATCTCGTCGGAGACGATCTGGTCGATCAGCTGGGCCTCCTGGTGGCGGTTGAGCTGCAGGATGGCGACGGCGTGGATCAGCACCAGCACCGCGCCGACGAGGGCGAAGGTCAGGGCGAAGCGGAGGCGGAGGCTATGCCTGACCGACATCGGCCGAAGCGAAGCGGTAGCCGACGCCGTGCACGGTCTCGATCGGCGAGTGGCCGCGCGCGTCGGTGAGCGCGCGCCGCAGCATGTGCATGTGGCTGCGCAGCGAATCGCTCTGCGGATGCTCCTCGCCCCACAGTTCCTGCTCCAGCTCGGCGCGCGAGTACACCCGGTTCGGCTCGGTCATCATCATTACCAGCAGGCGCAGGCACTTGCGCGAGAGGTGCACCGGCCGGCCATCGACGGCGACGGCCAGGCTGGAGGTGTCGAACTCGATGGTGCCGGATACCAGCTTGCGGTCGATGACGCGGCCGCGGCGCCGCGAAACCAGCGCTTTCAGCCGCGCCTCGACCTCGCGCAGGGCGAAAGGCTTGACCAGGTAGTCGTCGGCGCCGCAGTCGAAGGCCGCCAGCTTGTCGTCGAGCACGTCGCGCGCGGTGAGGATCAACACCGGCACGTCCTGGCGCGCCTCGCGGCGCAGCTTGCTGCACAGGCGCAGGCCGTCCATGCCCGGCAGGCCAAGGTCGAGAACGATGGCGTCGAACTCCCCGGACACCGCCAGGTGCATGCCGCTGACGCCGTCGCGCGCCATGTCCACGACGCACCCCCTGCCCTCGAGGAAGTCGTAGAGGTTGGTGGCGATGTCGAGGTCGTCCTCGATGATCAGGACGCGCATGAAAGGATCAGCCTCGCAGCTTGAAGCGCTGTATCTTGCCGGTGGCCGTCTTCGGCAACTCGGCCTTGAACTCCAGCCAGCGCGGATACTTGTAGGGCGCCAGCTTGTCCTTGACGTGCTGCTTGAGCTTGTCGGAGAGAGCTTCGGAAGCCTCGACACCCGGCTTCAGCACGACATAGGCCTTGGGCTTGATCAACTGGTCGGTGTCGGCGTGCGCCACCACCGCGGCTTCCAGCACCGCCTCGTGCGTCATCAGCGCCGCCTCGACCTCGAAGGGCGAGACATAGATGCCGGAGACCTTGAGCATGTCGTCGGAGCGGCCGCAGTAGTGGTAGTAGCCGTCGGCGTCGCGGGTGTACTTGTCGCCGCTGCGGGTCCATTCGCCCATGAAGGTGTGGCGCGACTTGTCGCGCTGGTTCCAGTACATCACGGCCGCCGACGGGCCGCTGATCTGCAGCTCGCCGATCTCGCCCTCGCCCACCTCTTGGCCGTCCTCTCCGATGAGGCGGATGCCGTAGCCGGGCACCGCCTTGCCGGTGGTCCCGTAGCGCACCTCGCCGGGACGGTTGGAGAGGAAGATGTGCAGCATCTCGGTGGAGCCGATGCCGTCGAGGATCTCGACGCCGAAGTGCTCCGTCCAGCGCTTGCCGATGTCCGCCGGCAGCGCCTCGCCGGCCGAGGTGCACATGCGCAGGCGCAGCGCCTCCTTCTTCGGCAGCTCGGGGCTGGCGAGCAGCGCGGCGTAGAGCGTCGGCACGCCGTAGAAGATCGAAGGCTTGTGTTCCGTCAGGCGCTTGAACACCGCCTGCGGCGTCGGCCGCTCGGCCATCAGGATCGCCGTGGCGCCGACCGACATCGGGAAGGTCATGCCGTTGCCGAGGCCGTAGGCGAAGAACAGCTTGGCCGCGGAATACACCAGGTCGTCCTCGCGGATGCCGAGGACCGGCCGCGCATACAACTCGGCGGTCTGGATCAGGTGCGAGTGCAGGTGCACCGTGCCCTTCGGCGAGCCGGTCGAGCCGGAGGAATACAGCCAGAAGCACATGTCGTCGCAGGTGGTCGGGGCCGGTTCGAATTGGGCGGAGGCCTTGGCCATCAGGTCGGAGAACAGCAGCTTGCCCTTGCCGTCCTTGCCGGAGACGATGACGTGCTTCAGGTGCTTGTGCTTGCCGACGATGCCCTCGAACTGCGGCCACAGCGCCTCGGAGACGACCAGCGCGCAGGCGCGCGAATCGCCCAGCATGAAGTCGTAGTCGCTGGCGGTGAGCAGGGTGTTGGCGGCAATCGGCACGACGCCGGCCTGGATGCTGCCGAGGAAGGCGGTCGGGAAGTCGATGGTATCGAGCAGGCACAGCATGACGCGGGATTCCTGCCCGATGCCGAGGCCGGCGAGCACGTTGCCGAAACGGTTCACCCGCTCGGCCAGCTCGCCGTAGGTGCTGCTGCCGGCGTCGTCGATGAAGGCAACCTTGCCGGCGCGGCCGGCCTGCAGGTTGCGCTGGACCAGGTCCCAGGCGGCGTTGTAGTCGCGCGGCACCGAGACGCGCGGCGGCGAGACGCTGTGGTCGGCCGTTGAGAGTTGCGGCATGGTCTTCCTCCAGTTGTCGGTTGCCTGTTGCCAGTTGCCAGAAAACCGGTTTTCTCCGGCAACTGACAACCGGGAACCGGCAACTATTTAGTGAATTCTATCGCGCCGCCCGGCAGCAGATAGAGCACGATGGCCCTGCCGCCGGTGACGGTCGGGTAATGGGCATGGCCGGCGGGATAGACCAGCCAGCCACGGCCGCGGCCATCGAACTGCGCCCCGGGGTCGAGCGGCATGATCATGTCGATCTCGCCGTTGGGATGGCGGTGGTGCGGCCCGCGGCATGCGTTCATCTCCACCACATCGACGCTGAAGCCGTGGATCGCCTCCGACGGTTTGACGACGCGGCCGAACTTGATGCCGCCCGCTTCGCGGTTGCACATCCAGCCTGCGGCAATGGCTCCCTTGCAGGCATCGAAAATGCGGCCGAACTCGGCGCCGTTGGCTGGGAATTCTGCGTTCAGGCGCACATCGAGCTGGCTGTCCAGCGCCTGGCCGGCGATGCGCGAGGTGATGCCGGCAATCAGGCCGGTGAATTCTCCTACGGAGATATTTCCCATTTCAGCTTGGCCTCAGAAAACTAATTGCAGTATAGTGCTTGAATCGGCTTGAGCCATCCAGTGGTTAATTTGTCACGTCGACGACGATCAGCCCAGTATAATGCATAACAACAATATCGCAAGTGTTATAGTGCATAGCCTTGAGCTAATATGTTGAACATCCAACAAGCACCTGAAGTTCAAGGGGGAAACCCATGACCGCCGAGCCCGTCAGCCTACCCGATGAAGCCGGAAGCTATCTGCAACAACTGGGCGCCCGGGTCCGCGATGCCCGCACCCGCCTTGGCCTTTCGCGCAAGGCGCTGGCCGGGAAATCCGGCGTCTCCGAGCGCTATCTTGCCCAGTTGGAAAGCGGACAGGGCAATATTTCCATCCTGCTCCTGCGCCAGGTATCGGGCGCGCTGGAAACCCCGCTGACCGAACTGCTCAGCGAGCACGACGGCCATCCCATCGAACTCACCCTGCTGATCCAGTACCTGGAGAAACTCTCTCCCAAGAAGCTGCTGCAGGCCAAGGCCATTCTTTCCAGCGCCTTCGGTGAGCATGACCCTCTAGCCCGGCGCAACCGCATCGCCCTCATCGGCCTGCGCGGCGCCGGCAAATCGACCCTGGGCCGCCGCCTGGCGGAAAGCCTGGGCGCGCCTTTCGTCGAACTCAACGAGGAGATCCAGCGGGAGGCAGGCGTGCCGATGGGCGAAATCTTTTCCCTCTACGGCGACAACGCCTACCGCCGGCTGGAACGGCGCTGCCTGGAGCGCGTGCTGGAACGCAACGACCGCGCCGTGATTTCCGCAGGTGGCGGCCTGGTCACCGAGCCGTCCACTTACGAACTGCTGCGCAACGCCTGCTTCACGGTCTGGGTCAAGGCCTCTCCCGAGGAGCACATGCAGCGCGTCATCGCCCAGGGCGACCTGCGGCCGATGCAGGGCCGGGAGGAAGCCATGGCCGACCTGCGCCGCATCCTCGCGGAAAGAAACGAACTTTACGGCCTGGCCGACGCGGTGATTGACACCTCAAACAAAACAGTTGACGCAAGTCAAGAAGAGTTGCAGAATATGTACAATATTTCGACTTAAAGCTTTAGTCTGCACTTTACTGCATAACTGTGCCGGCTGGGGCAGCAACCCGATGGAGGCACAGAGATGATCACCTACGACACCGATCCTTCCCGCTACGCCCACTGGCGACTGGCCTTCGACGGCCATACGCCACATGTGGCCACCCTCACCCTGGACATCCAGGAAGACCGCGGCATCAAGCCCGGCTACAAGCTGAAGCTCAACTCCTACGACCTCGGCGTCGACATGGAACTGCACGATGCCGTGCAGCGCATCCGCTTCGAGCACCCCGAGGTGAAATGCGTCGTCATCACCAGCGGCAAGGCGCGCATGTTCTGCTCCGGCGCCAACATCTACATGCTCGGCCTGTCCACCCACGCCTGGAAGGTGAACTTCTGCAAGTTCACCAACGAGACGCGCAACGGCCTCGAGGATTCCAGCGAACACTCCGGCCTGAAGTTCCTCGCCGCCCTGAACGGCGCCACCGCCGGCGGCGGCTACGAAATGGCGCTGGCCTGCGACGAAATCGCCATGATCGACGACCGCTCCACCTCGGTCAGCCTGCCGGAAGTGCCGCTGCTCGGCGTGCTGCCCGGCACCGGCGGCCTCACCCGTCTGGTCGACAAGCGCAGGATGCGCCGCGACCTGGCCGACGTCTTCTGCACCACCTCCGAGGGCGTGCGCGCCGAGCGGGCGAAGGAATGGAAGCTGGTCGACCACATCGCCAAGCCGCAGCAGTTCGAGGAAATGGTCAAGGCGCGCGCCGCCGAACTGGCCAAGCTGTCGGACCGTCCCGGCGGCCAGGGCGTCGCCCTGACGCCGCTGAAGCGCGATGCCGACGAGGCCGGCTACCGCTATACCCACGTCGAGGTCGCGCTCGACCGTGCCGCGCGCACCGCCACCCTCACCGTCACCGCCCCGATGGGCCGCCAGCCGGACGAGCTGGAGGAAATCCTCACCCAGGGCGCGCGCTGGTGGCCGCTGGCCATGGCGCGCGAACTCGACGACGCCATCCTCATGCTGCGCACCAACGACCTCGACGTCGGCCTGTGGCAGATCAAAACCCGCGGCGACATCAGTGCCGTGCTGGAAGCCGACGCGACGATGGCGAAGTTCAAGGACAACTGGTTCGTGCGCGAGACCATCGGCATGCTGCGCCGCTGCCTGCGCCGCCTCGACGTCTCCTCGCGCTCGATGTTCGCCGTGCTCGACGAGGGCTCCTGCTTCGGCGGCCTGTTCTTCGAGCTGGCGCTCGCCGCCGACCGCAGCTTCATGCTGAAGATCGAGGACGACTTCGCGCGCGCGCCGAAGGTCGCCCTGTCGGCAGCCAACTTCGGCCTCTACCCCATGAACAACGGCCTGTCGCGCCTCGCCACGCGCTTCGCCAATGAAGCCGCGCCGGTCGAGGCCGCCCGCGCCACGCTCGGCAAGCAATTACAAGCCGACCAGGTCGCCGAACTCGGCCTCGTGACCTTCACGCCGGACGAGCTCGACTGGGACGAGGAACTGCGCATCGCTATCGAGGAGCGCACAGCGCTCTCGCCCGACGCGCTGACCGGCATGGAGGCCTCGTTGCGCTTCGCCGGCGGCGAGACCATGGACACGCGCATCTTCGGCCGCCTCACCGCCTGGCAGAACTGGATCTTCAACCGCCCGAATGCGGTGGGCGAAACCGGCGCCTTGAAGGTGTACGGAACAGGAGCAAAAGCAAAGTTCAATTGGGAACGGGTGTAACCCCTCACCCAAACCCTCTCCCCGGCGGGGAGAGGGCTACAGACAGCCCTAACGGAGACAAGAGACCATGAGCATCGATTACAGCGAAAAAATCCCCAACAACGTCGACCTCGCCTCGAACAAGACGCTGCAGCGCGCCCTCGAGCACTGGCAGCCCGCCTACCTCGACTGGTGGAACGAGATGGGGCCGGACAAGACTTCCAGCGCCGAGGTCTACCTGCGCACCGCCATCAGCGTCGACCCGAAGGGCTGGGCGCACTTCGATTACGTCAAGATGCCCGACTACCGCTGGGGCATCTTCCTCGCGCCGCAGGAAGCCGGCCGCGTGGTGAACTTCGGCGAGCACAAGGGCCAGGCCGCCTGGCAGGAAGTGCCGGGCGAGTACCGCTCGACCCTGCGCCGCATCATCGTCACGCAGGGCGACACCGAGCCGGCTTCGGTCGAGCAGCAGCGCCACCTCGGCATGACCTGCCCCTCGCTCTACGACATGCGCAACC
>JAEUNH010000246.1 GCA_016791205.1 Rhodocyclaceae bacterium
GAGCAGCAAAGCGCCAAGCAAGCTCCAGTCGATGTTGCCGAGCAGCCAGTGGCCGAGGCCGGCGACCAGGGTCAGCGGCACGGCGTGGGCGAGGTCCGAGCCGACGATGCGCACCGCCGGAAGCTGCGGGTAGAGGAACAGCAGCGCTGTGACGCCCAACGCGCCGGCGCCGACCGAGGAGAGCGAAACCAGCACGCCGAGCAGCGCGCCGACGGCCACCGTTGCCGGCCCGACGCGGCGCGTGTGCCAGGCATCGGAGAGATGATTGAGGGCGAAGCGCTGCACGCGCGCCTTGAAGACGAGGGCGGCGGCGGTGAGCAGCAACGCCACGCCGAGCGCACCGGAGATCAACTGCGAGAAGACGCTGCGGTCGATCTCGAAGTACCAGACCGCGGCGAGCGTCAGCGCTGCCGCCGGCAGGCTACCCGCCGCCAGACGGCCGGTGATGTGCCAGTCCACCGTGTGGTGGCCAGCATGCACCGCCGCGCCGCCGGCCTTGGTCAGCGCCGCGTAGAGCAGGTCCGTGCCGACCGCCGTCGCCGGGTGCACGCCGAACAGCAGCACCAGCAGCGGCGTCATCAGCGAGCCGCCGCCGACACCGGTCAGGCCGACGATGGCGCCGACGACGAATCCCGAAAGTGTGTAGGCCGCATCCATAGTGAGGACGGATGGTATCGGCGGCCTATAGAATTGAAAAATACTTTAATGTTAGTATTAAATAACCAATGGCTATATAGGTGCTCCATGAACCTCCAGCAACTGCGCTATGTCTTCGAGATCGCCCGCTGCGGCCTAAACGTCTCCGAGGCCGCCGCCGCCCTGCATACTTCTCAGCCTGGCGTGTCGAAGCAGGTCCGCCTATTGGAGGAGGAACTCGGCGTGGATGTCTTTGTGCGTCAGGGCAAGCGCTTGACCGCCGTCACCGACCCCGGCCGGGAGGTGCTGAAGATCGCCGAGCGCCTGCTGCGCGACCTCGACAACCTGCGCAACGTCGGCCAGGAGTTCGGCGCGGAGGAGGCCGGCACGCTGGCCATCGCCACCACCCACACCCAGGCGCGCTATGTCCTGCCGTCGATCGTCCAGCAGTTCATGCAGCGCCATCCGAACGTGCGGGTCAGCCTGCGTCAGGGCAGCCCGACGGAGGTGTGCGACTTCGTGCTGGCCGGCGAGGCGGATCTCGCCATCGCCACCGAGGCCATCGGCAAGCAGGACGATCTGGTCATGCTGCCCTGCTACCAGTGGAACCGCTGCGTCATCGCGCCGCCCGAGCATCCCATCCTCAAGGCGAAACCGCTGACCCTGGAGGCGATCGCGAAATACCCGATCATCACCTACGACTTCGCCTTCACCGGCCGCAGCCAGATCAACAAGGCCTTCGCCGCGCGCGGCCTCGCGCCGAACGTCGTGCTGACGGCCATCGACGCCGACATCATCAAGACTTACGTGGGACTGGGGCTCGGCATCGGCATCGTCGCCTACATGGCTTTCGATCCGGCGGCGGACAAGGGATTGCGGGCGGTGGATGCCGCGCACCTCTTCGAGTCGGCGACGACGCGCATCGGCATCCGCAGGAACGCCTGGCTGCGCGGCTACGTATATACCTTCATCGAGCTGTTCGCGCCGCACCTGACGCGCAGGATGGTGCAGTCGGCGCTGGCGGGGGAGGAGGGGAGCGATCCGGGGTTGTAGCCGGCGTCAAACGAGCTTCCCGCCGGTTCAGAGCCGATCGGTGGTTTGTGCTATTATGGATATACGCGGATATACATGAGGGCCATCATCATGAATGTGAAATTGCAAGTGGCGAAATGGGGCAACAGCCTTGCGGTCCGCCTGCCGAATGAATACGTTCGGCAGGCCGGGCTGCGCGCGGGAGACAGTGTCGAGGCGGAAGTGACGCCGGGCGGCGAGATCACTCTGGCGCCGACGCGGCCCTTCGACAAAGCCGCTTTTCTCGCGCGGACGCGCAAACTGCGCGAAGCCATGCCGGAGACCGAGCCGGTGGTCGAGAAGATGCGCAAGGAGGCGCGCTACTGATGATCTATCTGGACACGAGCGCCGCCGTTCCGCTGTTCGTGCGCGAGCCGGCCAGCGCGGCCGTGGACGCCTGGTTCGAGGCCTGCACAGAACCACTGCTGTCGTCGGACTGGATCGTGACCGAGTTCGCCAGCGCGCTTTCGATCAAGGAACGGTCCGGCATGCTGTTGTCCAAGGACGCGCGCGCCGCTTGGCGCAGCTTCGAGGCTTTCTGCGAATCGGGCCTGCGCCTGCTGACGGTGAGCCGGCAGGCATTCAGAGAGGGGGCGAGGCTGGCGCGGCAACCGGGGCATGGCCTGCGCGCCGGCGATGCGCTTCACCTCGCCGTCGCGCTGGAGGCGGGTGCCGGCACGATTGCAACCCTCGACACGACGCTGGCCGCGAACGCAAAACGGCTGAAACTGCGAACCGTGAAGTTTCTTGCGTAGTTGCCTGTTGGCGCAAATGGAGCAGACGGCGCTGGCGGGGGAGGAGGAAAGCGACCCGGGGCTTTAGTGGTCTACGCGCCCGCTACTTGCCGAAGCGTATTGATAGTGCTAAATTCTGTCCAGACTGGACAGAATAAGGATTTGTCATGGGAAAAACCTGGGCATTGCAGGATGCCAAGAATCGCTTCAGCGAGGTGGTGGATCGGGCGATGGAAGACGGGCCGCAGCTCGTGACCCGACACGGCCGGGAAGCGGTGGTTGTGGTTTCCGCCGCGGAGTACAGGAAGATGACCCAGCCGACCGAGTCGCTGCTCGAATTTATGCAGCGCTCGCCGCTTTACGGTGCCGAGGATATCGAGTTCGTGCGCGACAAGAGCCTAACGCGGGAGCAGCCGCTTTGAGCTATCTGGTCGACACCAACATTCTTTCCGAGCTGCGCCGCCGCGAGCCAAATCCGGGCGTCTCGGCATGGATAACGGGACGACCCTCTGCCGGGCTCTTCATCAGCGTGCTCAGCCTCGGGGAAATCCGCAGGGGCATCGAGAGCCTGCCCGATGGCGATCGACGG
Organism: Rhodocyclaceae bacterium; assembly: GCA_016791205.1. Classification (GTDB taxonomy): domain Bacteria; phylum Pseudomonadota; class Gammaproteobacteria; order Burkholderiales; family Rhodocyclaceae; genus Desulfobacillus. The sequence goes on from JAEUNH010000246.1 coordinate 3,031, forward strand.
TCGAGACTCGCGGACTGGCTGGAAGTGGAACTGCCGGCGTTTTTCGGCGAACGGGTGCTTCCCGTGGATGAGCGCGTTGCCGATCGCTGGGGTCGCCTGATATCGCAGATAGGTCGTCCCATGCCGGCAATCGACAGCTTGCTGGCTGCCACTGCCTTGCACCACGACTTGGTGCTGGTATCGCGCAATGTGCGCGATTTCGCTTACCCTGGACTTGAGATCATCAATCCTTGGATGTAGAAAAATGTCGCCTATCGGCGCCGTCACAAAGTCGGTCCGAGCAACACGGTGGAATTATGCATTCGGGAGCGATTAACGACATTGCGGTCTCTTGCAAAACACAGTTCAGCCACCTAAATATGCGTATGTTATTTATCTCATGAAGATCCGGATGACCAAGCTGATAAAAATATTGGTGATTGCTCTTGCTTCTTCAGATGCATTGAGCCAAGCAACAAGTGGAACTGGTTTCTTCGTATCACCAAATGGACTTCTCGCGACTAATTGGCATGTCGTGCAAGGCAAGGACGACATAGTCGTTATTGATCACGGCGGTGAAAAACGAAAAGCAATTTTGTTAGCGAAAGACCGAGCCAATGACCTTGCTGTATTGAAGGTAGAAGGGAATACACACGCTTGGTTACCTATAGCTGACTCGATGGTCGGCATTAAACGCGGTACCGAAGTAATTACGGTTGGATATCCGCAAATAGGGCTACAAGGTCATGAACCGAAGGTGACTAATGGAATTGTAAGTAGCCTTTCTGGGATTGATGATGATCCGCGTTTGTATCAAATAACTGTACCCATCCAACCGGGAAATTCAGGTGGAGCATTGGTGACTTTTGATGGATTAGTTATCGGAGTCGTTACTTATAAACTGAGCGCTATTGAAACGATTAAAGCAACAGGCACTTTGCCAGAAGGCGTGAATTATGCGGTCAAATC
>JAEUNH010000247.1 GCA_016791205.1 Rhodocyclaceae bacterium
GTGGAATCGGTCAGGTCACGCTGCATGCGCGACACCGGCAGCTTGTCGGAGAGGTGGCGCAGCAGCGCATTGGCCAGGCCGAGGTTGCCTTCGGCATTTTCGAAATCGATCGGATTGACCTTGTGCGGCATGGTCGAGGAGCCGATTTCGCCGGCCTTGGTCTTCTGCGTGAAGTAGCCGAGCGAGATGTAACCCCAGATGTCGCGGTCGAGGTCGAGCAGGATGGTGTTGGCGCGGGCGATGGCGTCGAACAGCTCGGCCATGGCGTCGTGCGGCTCGATCTGGATGGTGTAGGGATTGAACTCCAGGCCGAAGGATTCGACGAAGCGGCGCGCGAAGGCCTCCCAGTCGAAATCCGGATAGGCGGCCAGGTGGGCGTTGTAGTTGCCGACCGCGCCGTTGAACTTGGCGCTGAGCGATACCGCGGCGATGCGGGCGCGGGCGCGCTTGAGGCGCGCCGCGACATTGGCCATCTCCTTGCCGAGCGTGGTCGGGCTGGCCGGCTGGCCGTGGGTGCGCGAGAGCATCGGCAACTCGGCATGCTGGTGGGCGAGAAAAGTCAGTCTGGCCAGCACGGCGTCGAGCGCCGGCAGCAGGTTGGCCGAGCGCGCATCCTGCAGCATCAGCGCATGCGAGAGGTTGTTGATGTCCTCGGAGGTGCAGCCGAAGTGGATGAACTCCGCCACGCCCATCACCTCGGCGTTGTCGGAGAGGCGCTCCTTGAGCCAGTACTCCATGGCCTTGACGTCGTGGTTGGTGCGCGCCTCGATGGCCTTGATGGCCTCGCCGTCGCCGGCGGAGAACGACGCCGCCACCTCGTCGAGCTCGGCCTGGGTCTCGGCGGAAAAGGCCGGGATCTCGGCGAAATGCGGCTCGGCGGCCAGCGCCTTGAGCCAGGCCACCTCGACCCGCACGCGATTGCGGATCAGGCCGAATTCGGAAAAATGCGCGCGCAACGCCTCGACCTTGCCGGCATAGCGGCCATCGAGGGGCGACAAGGCTGTCAACGGAGTCAGGGTCATGTGCGTGAACCTGTTGAAATCAACAGAATTTTATCACGCGACCGGCATCGCCCGGGGCGCCGCGTGCAATCGGTCGCGGTCGCCGCGGGGGCCGATGCTATAATTCACGGGCATTCAAACAGCAGCGAAAAAATGAAACTGATCGGCTCCCTGACCAGCCCCTACGTGCGCAAGGCGCGCATCGTCCTCGCAGAGAAAAAGATCGAGTACGAGTTCGTGCTCGACAATCCCTGGACCCCCGACACCGGCGTCGCCAGGCTCAACCCGCTGAACAAGGTGCCGGTGCTGGTGCTCGACGACGACAGCACCCTGTTCGACTCGCGCGTCATCGTCGAATACCTCGACAGCGTGACGCCCAACAACCGCCTGCTGCCGGCGGCCGGCCGCGAGCGCATCCGCATCAAGCGCTGGGAGGCGCTGGCCGATGGCGTGCTGGATGCCGCCGTGGCGGTGGTGCTCGAAAGCCGGCGCCCGGAAGGGCAAAGGAATCCGTCCTGGATCCCGCGCCAGCGCGAGAAGATCGACCTCTCGCTGCAGATGATGTCCGAAGAACTCGGCGAGCAGCCCTGGTGCAGCGGCAACGCCTTCTCGCTGGCCGACATCGCCGTCGGCACGGTGCTGGGCTATCTCGATTTCCGCCTGCCCGACCTCGGCTGGCGCGAACGCCACGCCAACCTGGCGCGGCTATACGAAGAACTGATGCAGCGGCCCTCGTTCGCCGAAACCGTGCCGCAGGAATAAAAGTCCGTCTCCGCAGGACGGCGGTTATTCAATAATCCCGCCGCCCAGGCACACCTTCGAATCGTAGAGCACCACGCTCTGCCCCGGCGTCACCGCCCATTGCGGCTGGGCGAAGATCACTTCGCAGCGTTCCGCACTCACGTTCTCCACTTCGCAGGGCGCGTCCGGCTGGCGGTAGCGCGTCTTGGCCGTGTACACCCAGTGCGTGTGCGGCGCCTTGCCATTGACCCACGAGAGGTCGATGGCCTGCAGGCGGTCGGCCAGCAGCGCCGGATGGTCGTGGCCCTGCACGACGTAGAGAACGTTTTTCTGCAGGTCCTTGCCGGCGACGTACCAGGCGTCGTGCTCGCCGTCCTTCTCTTCCCCGGCGATGCCGCCGATGCCCAGGCCCTTGCGCTGGCCCAGCGTGTGGTACATCAGGCCGTGGTGCTCCCCCACCCGCTTGTCGCCGTCCAGCGTGCGGATCTCGCCGGGGCTGCGCGGAATGTAGCGCTCCAGAAATTCCTTGAACGGCCGCTCGCCGATGAAGCAGATGCCGGTCGAGTCCTTCTTGGCGAAGTTGGGCAGGCCGGCCTGCTCGGCCATCTTGCGCACCTCGCGCTTGTAGATCTCGCCGAGCGGAAACAGCGTCTTCGACAATTGCGCCTGGTTGAGCCGGTAGAGGAAATAGCTCTGGTCCTTGGTGCCGTCCTCGGCCTTGAGCAGCTGGAATTCGGTGCCCATCTCGGTCGGCACCTCGCGCACCTGGGCGTAATGGCCGGTGGCGATCTTCTCGGCGCCGAGCGCCAGGGCGTGGTCGAGGAAGGCCTTGAACTTGATTTCGGCGTTGCACAGCACGTCGGGGTTGGGCGTCCTTCCGGCCTGGTACTCGCGCAGGAACTCGCTGAAGACGCGCTCCTTGTACTCGGCGGAGAAGTTCACCACCTCGAGATCGACGCCGAGGATGTCGCAGACCGCGGCGACGTCGATCAGGTCCTGGCGGGTGGAGCAGTGCTCCGCGTCGTCGTCGTCCTCCCAGTTCTTCATGAACAGGCCGACGACCTTCCAGCCCTGCTGTTTCAGCAGCATCGCCGCGACGGAGGAATCCACCCCGCCCGACATGCCGACGACCACCGTGCCCTTGCTCATATCTCGTAGTGGGTGATCAAATCGAGCCCGAAGCGCCGTCCGGCCAGGTAGTCGCGCACGCACTGCATCACCAGCGGGCTGCGGTGGCGCGAACGCTCCGCCGCGATTTCCTCCGGCGTCAGCCAGAGGGCGCGCAGGATGCCATGGTCGAGCGCGCGCTCGGCCTCCACGCCGAGCAACCGCCCGCCGAAGGCGAAGCGCAGATACGTGGCCTGGCCGTCCGGCCGGCGCCACTGGTAGATGCCGACCAGGTATTCCGGCAGGAAGCGGTGCGCCGTCTCCTCCAGCGCCTCGCGCGCCGCCGCGTCGACCAGCGATTCGCCCTCGTCGAGGTGCCCGGCCGGCTGGTTGAGGCGGATGCCGTCGTCGGTCTCCTCCTCCACCAGCAGGAAGCGGCCTTCGCGCTCGACGACGGCGGCAACGGTGACGTTGGGTTTCCAGATGCGTTCCATCGGCCAATTTTACCCCGCCACCCGTCTGAGATAAAATTGGCTTTTACCCAAGAAAGCTGGAGAACCTCCATGTCCATGGCCGACCGCGACGGCTTCATCTGGCACGACGGCAAGCTCGTGCCCTGGCGCGAAGCGACGACCCACGTGCTGACCCACTCCCTGCATTACGGCCTGGCCGTGTTCGAGGGCCTGCGCGCCTACAAGACCGCCGGCGGCACGGCCATCTTCCGCCTCAAGGAGCACACCGACCGGCTCTTCAACTCGGCGCACATCTACATGATGCAGATGCCCTACGACAAGGAGACGCTGATGGAGGCGCACAAGGAAGTGGTGCGCGCCAACAAGCTCGACTCCTGCTACCTGCGGCCGATCGCCTTCTACGGCTCGGAGAAGATGGGCGTCTCGCCGAAGGGCGCCAAGGTGCACGTCTCCATCGCCGCCTGGCCATGGGGCGCCTACCTCGGCGAGGAGGGCCTGGCCAACGGCATCCGCGTCAAGACTTCTTCCTACGCGCGCCACCACGTCAACGTCTCGATGTGCCGCGCCAAGTATTCCGGCACCTACGCCAACTCGATCCTCGCCAACATGGAGGCCACCGAGCACGGCTACGACGAGGCGCTGCTGCTCGACGTGGACGGCTTCGTGGCGGAAGGCGCCGGCGAGAACCTGTTCGTCGTCAAGGACGGCCAGATCTACGAGCCGGAGATCGCCTCGGCGCTGGTCGGCATCACCCGCGCCACGGTGATCCAGCTGGCGAAGGAGCTCGGCTACGAGGTCAAGGCCAAGCGCCTGACCCGCGACGACCTCTACATCGCCGACGAGGCCTTCTTCAGCGGCACCGCCGCCGAGGTGACGCCGATCCGCGAGGTGGACGGCCGCCAGATCGGCGCCGGCCGGCGCGGCCCGCTCACCGAAAAGATCCAGAGCCTGTTCTTCGACGTGGTGAACGGCAGGGTGCCGGCCCACCAGGACTGGCTGGCGAAAGTGTGAGGACCGTCATGGCCGAAATCAAGGACACCGCCCGCAGCGTCGACATCGACGCCCACGACCTGCCCCTGCACTGCCCGCGGCCCGGCGCCCCGCTGTGGGCGCGCCACCCCCGCGTCTTCCTCGATCCGCTGAAGACCGGCGCGGCGACCTGCCCGTATTGCGGCACGCGCTACACCTTCACCGGCGAAGCACCGAAGGGACATCATTGAGTTCCCGGTTGCCGGTTCCCAGTTCCCAGTGAGGACGCGCATGCGCGGATGTTACCGACAACTGGCAACCGGCAACCGGCAACCATGAAGTTCCTGATCGTCGCCCCTTCCTGGATCGGCGACACCATTCTCGCGCAGCCGCTCTTCGCGCGGCTGCACGAAAGGCATCCCGGCCTGGTCCTCGACGCCTTTGCGCCGGCCTGGGCCGCACCGGTGCTCGCGCGCATGCGTGAAGTGCGGCGCCTGATTCCCAATCCCTTCGCCCACGGCGAGTTCAACCTGGCGGGCCGCTGGCGCGCGGCGCGCGAACTGGCGCGCGAGGGCTACGACGCGGCAATCGTCCTGCCGAATTCCTGGAAGTCGGCCCTGCTGCCCCGCTTCGCCGGCATTCCCGAGCGCATCGGCTTCCGCGGCGAGGCGCGCGGCCTGCTGCTCAACCGCATCCATACGCTCGACGAAACGGCGCTGCCGCAACTGGCCCAGCGCTACGCCCTGCTCGCCGAGGACGTCGGCACTCCGGCGCCGGCGCCGCTCGCCGCGCCGCATCTCGCAACGAATCCCGACAGCGTGCGCGCCACCCTGGCCGCGCTCGGCCTCGAGGCGGCGCCGGCGCCGCTCGCCTTCTGCCCCGGCGCAGAGTACGGCCCGGCCAAGCGCTGGCCGGCGCGCCACTTCGCCGAACTGGCCCGCCGTCTTGCGCAGACCGACTTTCCGGTCTGGCTGATCGGCTCGGCCAAGGATGCGCCCATCGGCGCCGAGATCGAACGGCTGTCGGGCGGCGCCTGCAGGAACCTGTGCGGGAAGACCGACCTCGGCCAGGCCATCGACCTCCTCTCCTGCGCGCGGCTGGTGGTGAGCAACGACTCCGGCCTGATGCACGTCGCCGCCGCCCTCGACCGGCCGCTGGTGGCGCTCTACGGCTCCTCCAGCGCCGCCTACACGCCGCCGCTGTCGCCACGGGCGCGCCTGGTCGGCCTCGGCCTCGACTGCAGTCCCTGCTTCAAGCGCGAATGTCCGCTCGGACACTTCAAATGCCTCAACGACCTCTCGCCCGAGCACGTGCTCGGCGGGATCAAGGAATCCTTGTCATGACCATGCGCTTCTTCGCCACCCCGCAGGACGCCGAGACGGCCTTCTACGACGCGCTGGAGCGCGCCGACCTCGAGGCCATGATGGCCATCTGGGCCGAGGACGAGGAGGTCACCTGCACCCATCCCGGCGGCGAGCGCCTGGCCGGTTTCGCCGCGGTGCGCGAGGGCTGGCGCCAGG
>JAEUNH010000042.1 GCA_016791205.1 Rhodocyclaceae bacterium
GGATTGAAAGCGCCCGGCGGCACCAGGAACAGGCGTTCCATCTCGAAGCGATATTGCAGCATCACCGACAGGCGGCCGTACGCCGGGCCGCCCGGCGCCGCCACCATGCGCTCGACCACTTCCCGCTGCAGCATGAAGTGCATGTCCCGCACCTTGTCAGCGCCGGCAGCCAGGTGAAACAACAGCGGCGTGGAGATGTTGTAGGGCAGGTTGCCGACCACGCGCAGGCCAGGGCCAAGTGCGCTGAAATCAAACCGCAGGGCATCGCCCTCATGGATCGTCAACCGCGCCGGATCAAAACGCTCGCGCAGGCGGGCGATCAGGTCGCGATCGATCTCGACGACCTGCAGGCGATCCAGCCGCCCCAGCAGCGGTTCGGTCAGCGCGCCAAGCCCCGGGCCGATCTCGACGAGGGTGTCGCCCGCCTGCGGGCAGATCGCTTCGACGATCCTGGCGACGATGCCGGAGGAAACGAGGAAATTCTGTCCGAATCTTTTTCGCGCAATGTGGCGCTTCATCCCGCGGGGCCTCGCATCCCATTCGGCCATCGGCGCAGCGCCAGCTCGATGGCCAGGTCCACTGCGGCGAACAGGCTGCGCGGAACGGCCTTGCCGGTACCGGCCAAGTCGAGCGCCGTGCCATGGTCAACCGAGGTGCGGATGATCGGCAGTCCCAGCGTGACGTTGATGCCGTCCTCGAAGGCCGCGTACTTCAGCACCGCAAGGCCCTGGTCGTGATACATGGCCAGCTGCGCATCCGAGCCGGCCAGCACGCCTTGGGTAAATAGCGTATCCGCCGGCAGCGGGCCGACGAGATCCATGCCCTCCTCGCGCAGTTTCTCCAGCACGGGCGCAATCACCTCAATCTCCTCGCGCCCCATGTGACCGCCTTCGCCGGCGTGCGGGTTGAGCCCGGCGACGAGAATGCGCGGCCGCGCGATGCCGAACTTGCCGACCAGATCGGCGTGCAGGATGCGGATCGTCGTAGCGAGGTCGACAGCTGTGATGGCGGCGGGCACGTCCTTCAGCGCCAGGTGGGTGGTGGCCAGCGCCACGCGCAGGCCGGCACCCGCCAGCATCATGACGACCCGGGCGGTACCGGTCTTCCCGGCGAGGTATTCGGTATGTCCGGTGAAGGCAATGCCGGCATCGTTGATCGTGCCCTTGTGAACCGGGGCCGTGACCAGGGCGTCGAATTCCCCGGAGCGGCATCCGGCCAGCGCCCGATCAAGCATCTCGAGCACATAGTGCGCATTGACGCTATTCAGTTTTCCGGCCTGTGCCGGCTCGCGCAGGGGAACCTGGAGGATCTCCAGGCCTCCGGTCCCGACGCCCAGCTGCGCGGCACGCGCGGTCAGCAGATCACGGTCGCCCAGGATCACTACTCGCGCTGCGACTTCACGGCCCGCCAGGGCCAGGGAGATATCCGGCCCGATGCCGGCGGGTTCGCCGCTGGTGACGGCGATGATGGGAAGCCGCTCCACGGTGCCGATCAGTTCGGGCGAATCAGCGGTTGTCTTCCAGGCGATACTCGACGTAGGCCCGGTCACGCATTTGCCGCAGCCAATCCTGATACGCCTCGTCCGCCTTGCGCTCGCGCAGAGCCATCCTGGCGGTCTGGCGCACGCGCTCCTTGGAAACATCCATGCGGCGCTCCAGGACCTGAATCAAATGCCAGCCGAAGGGGGATTGGACCGGCTCGCCGACCTGGCCCGGCTTGAGGCTGTTCATGGCCCGCTCGAAATCCGGGACGGTGTCGCCCGGATTCAGCCAGCCCAGGTCGCCGCCCTTGGCCGCCGACAGATCGTTCGAATGCAGGCGCGCCAGCTCGGCGAAATCAGCGCCATGGGAGAGGCGTTCCTTCAGGGTCACCAGCTTGCGCCTGGCCTCGGCCTCGGGGACCAGTTCGCTGGTCTTGATCAGGATGTGGCGGGCACGCGTCTGCTCGACCGGCTGCGCCTTGATGGCACCGCCGCGCCGTTCGAGCAGCTTGAGGATGTGAAACCCCGCCGGGCTGCGGAGCACCGCCGAAACCTCGCCCGGCTTGAGCTTCGGCACTTCCTCGGCGAACAGGCTGGGCAGGCGGTCGAGCGGACGCCAGCCCATCAGGCCGCCCGAAAGGCCGTCCGGCGCGTCAGAATTGCTGGCTGCCAACTGGGCAAAATCGGCGCCGCGCCTGAGCTGGGCCAGGATGTCCTCGGCGCGCGCCTGCAGTCGGACAAGCTGCTCGGTGCGCGCCTGCTCCGGCACCCGGAGGAGGATATGCGCCAGATTGAATTCTTCGCTTCCCATGGCGCCGCCGGCCTCGAGGAAATTGTCGATCTCCCCCTCGCTGACGAGAATCTTGCTATCCACCTCGCGTTCCCGCAGGCGGCCGATGGTCATCTCGTTGCGGATTTCCTCGCGGAACTTCATCCAGGGAATGCCGTCCTGCTCGAGGTTGGCGCGGAATTCCGCCAGTCCCATGCGATTGCCTTCGGCAATTCGCGCAAGGGCCTGGTCAAGCTGGGCATCGTCGATGCGCAAACCCGTTTCCTTGGCGAGCTGCACCTGGACGCGGTCCACGATGAGGCGTTCGAGGATATGTTTTTCCAGCACATCGCGCGGTGGCAGTTGGGTCCCCTGCTGGCGCAGCTGACGTTCCACCTGCGCCATGCGCGAACGCAGCTCGTGCAGGGTGATCACCTCCTCATTGACGACGGCGATGATCCGGTCGGCCTCGATCACCCGCTGCGTCCGGCCCTGTGCCACGGCCGGACCCGTCTGCATGGCCCAGGCGGCAATCGTCATGAATAGGGCAGCGCCAACCGTGTTGCGGATCATGTCCAATTCCCGGATGACTTCACTCGTAGCCGAACACCGGGTCCGAAGCCAATTGGTTGATGCGGCCGTAGCCAGGGATCCGCCGTGCCAGCATCTGCAGCGGATTGGAGCCGATGCTGGAAAAATCGTTCAGCTCCAGCTGGACGAACAAGGCCGTATTGGTATCCCCCGAGGCGGTGGCATAGCGCTGCAGCACGGCGCGTCCGACCCAGCAGCCGCCGTTGTACTCCAGCCCGGCGACCGTCTCGATGATCTTGCTCTCGCGCAGGGAGTAATTGAAGCGGCCGACGCCGTACCAGCCGCGCCCAAGCGGCCACTGGCCCGAGAAGTCCACCTGACGTATGCCGGTGTTGCCGCCGACGATCCCGCTGTGGTCCCGGGTATAGCGATAGCTGGCATTCAATACCTTGGCAACCTCCGGCTGCCAGCGCCCGCCAATGGAGAAGCGTTCGGTCTCGCCATCGCGCGGGTCGTACTGCCAGGCAGTGTCCATATAGGTATTCGGCATCAGGCGGCCCGACAGGGCGGCCAGGAAATCCGAAGCCCCGCCAGGCCTGGCCGGTTCGCCCGGCAAGGTCACATGCTGCTTGGCGAAGTAATAGCGCTGGCCGACCAGGCCGCGCACGTATTCCTCCCCGCTCTGGGGATCGATCAGGCGGGACGTCAGCGCGGCGGTAATCTGGTTGGCGTCGGCGATCCGGTCCACGCCGGAATAGATGTTGTCGGAGAAGATCGTCGCGAAGCTGAAGTCGGCCAGGCCGGAGTCGAAGACCGGGATGTTGTTCTGGGTGCGCTGGGGCACCAGCAGGTAGTACAGGCGCGGCTCGAGTGTCTGGGTCAGGTTTCTGCCGAACCAGTCGAATTGCCGTTCGAAGGCAAGGCCGGCATCGACGCTGAAGATCGGCAGGTTGCGCACCACGCTGTCCGGCCCGGTGCTGACCCGCCTGTCCAGGTCATAGCGGGTGGAATGCAGCCCCAGCTTGGGGGTGATGTGCCAAGCCGGAGTCTGCAGGGGCAGGGACAACTGGGGATACAGGGTCGTGCGTCTGCCGGTGTCCAGGGTCGGGTGATCGAAGACCACATACTCGCCGTTGAATGCGAAAGCCGTGCCGCCGAGGAATTCCGGGCGGTTCGCCGTCAGGGTGAACTGCGGCACGCGCTCGTAGGGCTTCACGACCGGCGGCAGGGAGGGATCCTGCAGCGTCTGATACGTTTGCATGTTGGCTGTGGCCGACCACCAGCCACCACCATACGTGATCACTCCCTGGCGCAGCAGGTTGCCCTGGGAAGCCTGGTTGATGCGGCTGCTCAGATCCCGGAAATAGGTGCCATCCGAGACCCCGTTGATATTCAGCGTGCCGCTGAAACCGTTGCCCAGATTGTTGTGGGTGTGCAGGAGCGAGTAGCCATAGCGCTTCCTGTCGGCCAGGCGGTCGTCCGGCAGCAGCTCGACATGCGCCACGCCGCGGTAGTTGTGGTTCAGATAACGGAAGTCGGAGTTGATCTGCAGGCCGCGCTTGGTCATCAGACGGGGCGCGATCGTCATGTCCATGTTGGGCGCGATGTCCCAGTAATAGGGCAGGGTGAATTCGATGCCCGATTTGGAGCTGGTGCCGAAGGTCGGCGCCAGGAAGCCGGATTTGCGCTTGTTGTTGAGCGAGAAACTGAGCCACGGCGAATAGAACAGGGTGACGTCCTTGAACACCACGCTGGCATCCCGTCCTTCGCCCACTTCGCGATCGAAATCGAGATTGAGATCGGCCACCTTGGCGTACCAGTCGGGATCGTCCGCCGTGCAGGTGGTGTAGGTGGCGTTCGTCAGCCGCATGCGGCTCTCGCCCTGGAATTCCAGCCGGTCGGCTTTGCCGGACGCGGTCGTCAGCCTTTGTTCCCCGGCAACGACCTCGCCGGCAATCACCTTGATCTCCGGCCTCTTCTCTTTAGCCTGGGGCAGGAAGGTCGGCAGCTTCTTGGTCTGCAGCGTCGCCACGCCCATCGCCGGAGAATAGGCCTGCTTCTGTTCCTTGGAGGCGCGGGTGATCGAATACTCGGGCTGCTCGAAGTAGCCGGTGCTCTCGGTCAGGTTCAGGCGCAGCTTCGGGCCGGACATGAACTCGGCATCCTTGTTGTAACGGACGTTGCCGACCGCCTCCAATTCGTCCTCGACCTTCCAGTAGGTCAGCTTGTCCGCCGACAGGTTCGTATTGGTCTTGCGCAATTCGGCTTCGCCCTGCGCCACCACCTCGTTGTCGTTGGGTCCGTCGATGCGCGAGGCGGCAATGAAGGTGGGATAGGGCGCATCCTTGCTGACCTGCAAGGGCGCAAGCTGGTGCGTGGCTTGCAGCGACGGCACCAGCCCGGCTTCGGCATGGGCGGAATACAGAGGCGCAACAGCCGGCTGCTCGGCCACCTGGGGCGGACGCGTCACGGCTTGGTCGGCTGGCGTCGCGGACCGGGTTGTATCCGGCGCCGGCGTGGCGACTGCTTCCTGGGGCTTGCTCGGCGGCACGGCCGGTTTCGCCGCTGCAGCGGGCGCCTTTTCTTCTTTCGGGGCCGGGGCGGTCTCGGCAACCCGGACCTCGGCTGGCTCACGAACCGGCTGCGCCGCCTGCGGTGTGGGCGCAGCCTGGGGGGGGCGGGCTACTGCGGATTGCTCAGCAGGGGTGGGGGCCGCCGGACGCGGCGCAGCCGGTCTGGCTTCGCCCCCAAGCAGGGCGGGATCGACACGCAGAGGCGGCAAATTCTCCGCAGCCGGCAGGAGACCGGGCAGGCCGAGAGTGAAAACAAGAGCGAGGCGCGCCTTGGCGTGCATGTCTGCGGTTCGTTGTTTTTTGCCGAGGGGTTGTCAGGGAAACCGGTTCGACATGGATGCTAGAATTTCGTAGTTTATCACTACTGGCCGCCCATTTTCTCCCCGCCCTGCAACCCGCCATGCAACGTCTCGCGCTGATCCAGGACTGGCTGGCCAGGCTCCATCCGGGCCGGCCCTTCTCGCTGGCGCCGGCCTCGGCCGATGCCAGCTTCCGCCGCTATTTCCGGGCTGCCTTCGACGATGGCGTCAAGCTGATCGTCATGGACGCCCCGCCCGAGCACGAGGACTGCCGGCCTTTCCTACATGTTGCCGGGCTGCTCCAGGCCGCTGGCGTGCACGTGCCGCGGATCCTGGCCCAGGACCTCGATCGCGGCCTGCTGCTGCTCAGCGACCTGGGCCACACCGCCTACATCGATGCGCTGAGCGATGCCAATGCCGACGACCTCTTCCGCGACGCGCTCGATGCCCTCGTCAAGTGGCAGCTGGCCAGCCGGCCGGATGCGCTGCCGCCCTACGATGAGACTCTGCTGCGGCGCGAGCTGGGCCTGTTTCCGGAATGGTATGTGGCTCGCCACCTCGGCGCGCCGCTCGCCCCTCGGCAGCGGGAAACGCTGGAGCACATGGAGGTGCTGCTGCTGCGCAACCTCCTCGCCCAGCCCAGCGTATATGTGCACCGCGACTTCATGCCGCGCAACCTGATGGTGTGCGAGGATAACCCTGGCGTGCTGGACTTCCAGGACGCGGTGTACGGCCCCATCACCTACGACGTGATCTCGCTCTTTCGCGACGCCTTCATCAGCTGGGAAGAGGAGCGCGTCATCGACTGGTCGGTACGCTACTGGGAGAAGGCGCGCCGCGCCGGCCTGCCGGTCGATGCGGATTTCGGCGACTTCTACCGCAACCTGGAATGGATGGGCCTGCAGCGCCATCTCAAGGTGCTGGGCATTTTCGCCCGCCTCAACTACCGCGACGGCAAACCGAAATATCTCGCCGACACGCCGCGTTTTCTCGGTTATGTGCGTCACGTCGCGACGCGCTATGCGCCGCTGGCGCCGCTGGCGCGCCTGCTCGACGAACTGGAAAACCGCAGGCCCGAGATCGGATACACCTTCTGATGCGCGCCATGATTCTCGCCGCCGGACGGGGCGAACGCATGCGGCCGCTGACCGATGCCACGCCCAAGCCGCTGCTGATGGCCGGGGGCAAGCCGTTGATCGCCTGGCATCTCGAGGCGCTGGTGCGGGCCGGGATCCGCGACATCGTCGTCAATCACGCCCACCTCGGCCATCTCATCGAGACGGCGTTGGGCGACGGCAAGCGCTTTGGCGCGGCCATCCGTTACTCGGCCGAAGGCCAGGCGCTGGAGACCGCCGGCGGCATCGCCCACGCCCTGCCGCTGCTGGGCGCCGAACCGTTCGCGGTGATCAACGCCGACATTGCCTGCGACTTCGACTACGCGCGGCTGCCGGCGCTGGCGGACACCATGACCGGGCGAGGTCTGCTGGCGCATCTGGTGCTGGTCCCCAACCCGCCGCACCATCCGCAGGGAGACTTCGCCCTCTGCGACGGCCGGGTCGCCGAACAGGGGGGGGCGCTGCTCACCTTCTCCGGCATCGGCCTCTATGCGCCCAGGCTGTTTGCCGGCATCGCGAGCGGCAGCAAGGCAATGCTCGCCCCGCTGTTGCGGGCCGCGATGCGCGACGGCACCGTCAGCGGCGAGCTGCACGCCGGCCGCTGGATCGATGTCGGCACCCCTGGACGCCTGGCGGAGCTGGACCGGATTCTCTCGGCGCTATAATCGTTTCACCCCAACTTCCGGCCTCGTCCGTGGACATCCAAGCCTTCGCCGACCGGCGCGCGCGCCTTCTCCGCAGCATGGGCCGCGGCATCGCGGTGATTCCCACTGCGCCCGAACGCGTGCGCAACCGCGATTCGCACTACCCCTACCGCCACGACAGCTATTTCTATTACCTCACGGGATTTCCCGAGCCGGAAGCCGCCCTGGTCCTGATCGCTGGCGACTCGCCGCAGGCACTGCTCTTCTGTCGCGAAAAAGATCCGGACAAGGAAGTCTGGGACGGTTTTCGCCACGGGCCCGAGGCGGCCCGCGCCACATTCGGCTTCGATGCCGCCTTGCCCATCGCCAGCCTCGACGACAAGCTGTTCGAACTGCTGGCCGGCCAGCCGGTGCTGCATTACTCGATGGGGCACGACGCCAACTGGGACGACTGCCTGGTCAAAGCCCTCAACCGGGTGCGCGCCGACGTCCGCAACGGGGTGCATGCGCCGGCGGAAATCCGCGACGTGCGCGTCGAACTCGACGAGATGCGGCTGGTCAAGGACACCCGCGAGATCGCCGACATGCGCCGCGCCGCCGACATCTCGGCAGCGGCCCATCGCCGCGCCATGCGCGCCACGGCGCCCGGCCGCTTCGAATACGAGATCGAGGCGGAGCTGGCGCACGAGTTCCGCCGCTGCGGGGCCCAGGCGCCGGCCTATTCCCCCATCGTCGCCGGCGGCGCCAACGCCTGCATCCTGCACTACGTGGGCAACAGCCAGCCGCTGCGGGACGGCGAGCTGCTGCTCATCGACGCCGGCTGCGAGGTGGATTCCTACGCCGCGGACATCACCCGCACATTTCCGGTGAGCGGGAAGTTCTCCCCGGCCCAGCGCGATGTTTATGAATTGGTGCTTGCCGCACAGCGGGCCGCAATCGCCCAGATCGCGCCGGGCCAGCCCTGGGACGCCCCGCACGAGGCAGCGGTGCGCGTACTGGCGCAGGGCATGCTCGACCTGAAGCTGCTCACCGGCAGCCTCGACGGCGTCATCGAGTCCGGCGCCTATCGCCGCTTCTACATGCACCGCACCGGCCACTGGCTGGGCCTGGACGTGCACGACGCCGGCGAATACAAGGTCGGCGGCCAATGGCGGCCGCTTGTTCCCGGCATGACGCTCACCGTCGAGCCCGGCTGCTACATCCGCGCCGCCGAAGATGTGCCACGCGGACTATGGGACATCGGCATCCGCATCGAGGACAACGCCCTGGTCACCGCCGACGGCTGCGAGATCCTTACCGAAGCCGCGCCAAAATCGATCGTCGAGATCGAAGCGCTGATGCGCGAACCCGGCGGCGCATGAGCACACTTGCAAGCCGTGAGCGAAGCGAGCTTGAATAGCCCCCCCCTTCCTCGGGAAGGGGGGCGGGGGAATGGCTCACAACTCGTTGGCAAGGCCGACGACGGCAAACTGCAGATTGCCATCGTCGGCGGGGGGCCGGTAGGTCTGTCGCTGGCCCTGATGTTGCGCCGAATCGGCATCGACAGCGCAGTGCTCGACGCACGCCCGCTCGACGCGCCAGGCGATGACCGACGCGTGCTCGCCCTGTCGCACGGCACCCGGCAGATTCTCGAACGCCTCGATGCCTGGCGCGCCATCGACGCCGCTCCGATCGCCACCATCCACGTCTCGCAGCAGGGCCGCCTCGGGCGCACGCTGATCCGCGCCGAGGATGCCGGCCTGCCGGCGCTGGGCTATGCCGTCGAGGCGGGCAAGCTGGCTGCAGGGCTGACCCAAGCCTGCGCCGCTGCCGGCGTGAACATCCGCTGCGGGACGCGGGTGACGGATGCCCAGGCCGGCCCCCAGCGCGTGATGCTGCATTGCCTCTCCAATCAGGGGATCGCCAAACTGGAAACCCAACTCGTCGCCTGGGCGGACGGAACGGTCGGCGGGCCGGAAACTGCGGTGCGCCGCGACTACCATCAGCAGGCGATCGTCGCCGCCGTCGAAACGCGCCAGCCGCCGAACGGCATCGCCTACGAACGCTTCACGCCGCGCGGCCCAGTGGCGCTGCTGCCGCTGCGGAAACATTTCGGCCTGGTCTGGTCGGCGCCCGACTCCGAAGCGGATGCCCTGCTGGCCCTTGATGACAGTGCCTTCCTGTCGCGCCTTCACGACATTTTCGCCGGCCGGCTCGATTTCGCCGCTGCCGGCCAGCGCGCAATCTTCCCTCTTGGCTTGCGTTACCGCAGCACGCCGGTCGCCGAGCGCACCGTCTGGCTGGGCAATGCCGCCCAGACGCTGCACCCGGTGGCCGGCCAGGGATTCAATCTCGCGCTGCGCGACGTATCGCAACTGGCCGATCTCCTGCAACCACGGCCGGCAGACTGCGGCGAGGCTGCCCTGCTGGCGCGTTATGCTGCAGCGCGGCGGCTGGATCGGCGCGGCGCCATCG
Organism: Rhodocyclaceae bacterium; assembly: GCA_016791205.1. GTDB lineage: Bacteria > Pseudomonadota > Gammaproteobacteria > Burkholderiales > Rhodocyclaceae > Desulfobacillus. The sequence continues at coordinate 9,866 of JAEUNH010000042.1, forward strand.
GCTTCACCGATGGAGTGGTCCGCCTGTTTGGCATGCAGGGTGCGCTGGCCAGCCACGCCCGCGGGGCCGGTCTGCTGGCGCTCGATCTCCTGCCGGCGGCTCGGCGCTTTTTCGCGCGGCGCATGATCTTCGGCGCCAGGGCCTGGTAAATCCTCGGATAAATTGCGGCCACCGCCGCTTCACGACAGTTGATGCCGGCGGGCTGTGAATTGGGTTACAATTCGCGCCTTCCCCAAGTACCCGAAACCGCAGAGCGCCCGATGCAATTCGCCGGCTACACGCTACGCAACAACTTGTTCGTCGCGCCCATGGCCGGAGTCACCGACCGTCCTTTCCGCCAGCTGTGCAAGAAACTCGGCGCCGGGCTGGCCGTCTCGGAGATGGTCACCTCCAACTCCCTGCTCTACGGCAGCGCCAAGACCCGGCGCCGTGCCAATCACGAAGGAGAGGCCCAGCCGGTCTCGGTTCAGATCGCCGGCGCCGACCCCGCCATGATGGCGCAGGCCGCCCGCTACAACGTCGATCACGGCGCGCAGATCATCGACATCAACATGGGCTGCCCGGCAAAGAAAGTCTGCAACGTCATGGCCGGCTCGGCGCTGCTGCAGAACGAGCCGTTGGTGGGACGGATACTCGACGCGGTGGTGCAGGCCGTGCCGGTGCCCGTGACCCTGAAGATCCGCACCGGCTGGGACAAGTCGAACAAGAATGCGCTGGCGATCCTGAAGATCGCCGAGCAGGCCGGCATCCGTGCCCTGGCCATCCACGGCCGCACCCGCGCCTGCGGCTACACGGGCAACGCCGAATACGAGACCATCGCCGCGGTAAAGGCGGAAGCGCGCATCCCGATCATTGCCAACGGCGACATCGCCTCGCCGGAAAAGGCCAGGCAGGTGCTCGATGCCAGCGGCGTCGACGCGCTCATGATCGGACGCGCCGCCCAGGGCCGGCCCTGGATCTTCCGCGAGATCGAGCACTTCCTCGCCACCGGCGAGAAGCTGCCATCGCCGCGGGTCGACGAAATCCACCAGGTACTGCGCGGCCACCTGGCCGAGCTCTACGATTTCTACGGCTTGGAAACCGGCGTGCGCGTCGCCCGCAAGCACATCTCCTGGTACACCAAGGGGCTGGCGGGCGCCTCCCGTTTCCGCCACGCCATGAACCAGCTGCCGACGATCGATGCGCAGCTCGCCGCAGTCGACGAATTCTTTCTCGGCCTCGCCGCGCAAAACGATCGTCTCTACTACGTCGAGGATCTCGCCGCATGAGCCGAGCCAGCCAACCCAGCCGCAGCGAGATATCCGAGTGCGTTCGCCGTTCCCTCGACCGCTACTTCAGGGATCTCGACGGCGAGAAGCCTTGCGCCATCTATGACATGGTCTTGCGCAACATCGAGCGGCCGATGCTCGAGATCGTGATGCGTGAAGCCGACGGCAATCAGACGATTGCCGCCGATATGCTCGGCATCAACCGCAACACTCTGCGCCGCAAGCTGGTCGAGCACAAGCTGTTGTAGGTCAGGCTCCGGCCCGACAGTCGGCCTGAAGGCCGACCCACCCTTTTTTGAATCCGGCAACCGACATGAAAATTTCCCAAGCCCTCATCAGCGTCTCCGACAAACGCGGCGTCGTGGACTTCGCCCGCGCTCTCGCCGAGTTCGGCGTCAAGATTCTTTCCACCGGCGGCAGCGCCAAGCTGCTGCGCGAATCCGGCGTGCCGGTGACCGAAGTCTCCGACTACACCGGCTTCCCGGAAATGCTCGACGGCCGGGTCAAGACCCTGCACCCCAAGGTGCATGGCGGCATCCTCGGCATCCGCGGCAACGCCGAGCACGCGGCGACCATGCAGCAGCACGACATCCCGCCGATCGACCTGGTGGTCGTGAACCTCTACCCGTTCGCGCAGACGGTGGCGAAGAAGGACTGCTCGCTGGAAGACGCCATCGAGAACATCGACATCGGCGGCCCGACCATGGTGCGCGCGGCGGCGAAGAATCACGGCAATCCATCCAACGACAGCGGCGGCGTCGGCATCGTCACCGACCCCGAGGATTACGCTGCCATCGTCGAGGAGCTGAAGGCGAACGGCGGCGCGCTCTCCTACCGGACCCGCTTCTCCCTCGCCAAGAAAGCATTTACGCACACGGCGCGCTACGACGCGGCGATCTCCAACTGGCTGACCAGCCTCGACGCCGACAACAAGCCGGCCGCCTTCCCCGAACGCCTGCAACTCGCCTTCGACAAGGTCGACACCCTGCGCTACGGCGAGAACCCGCACCAGCAGGCGGCGTTCTACCGCGAGGTCACTTCCGTGCCGGGCAGTTCGGTAGGCACCATTTCCAACTACGAACAGCTGCAAGGCAAGGAGCTCTCCTACAACAACATCGCCGACGCCGACGCGGCGTGGGAGTGCGTCAAGGCCTTTGAAACCACTGCCTGCGTCATCGTCAAGCACGCCAACCCCTGCGGCGTCGCCGTCGCGCCGACGGCGCTGGCGGCCTACCAGAAAGCCTTCAAGACCGACCCGACCTCGGCCTTCGGCGGCATCATCGCCTTCAACTGCGCCATCGACAAAGCGACGGCGGAAGCTGTCTCCGGCCAGTTCGCCGAGGTGATCATCGCCCCGGAGATCACCGCCGACGCGCGCGCCGTCTTCGCTGCCAAGCAGAACCTGCGCGTGCTGATCGTCCCCCTCGGCCGCGCCGAGAACGTCCTCGACTACAAGCGCGTCGGCGGCGGCCTGCTGGTGCAGACGGCCGACATGGCGCGCATCAATGAATCCGACATCAAGGTGGTGACGAAGCGCGCGCCGACGGCGCAGGAGATGACCGACCTCCTCTTTGCCTGGCGCGTCGCCAAGTACGTCAAGTCGAACGCCATCGTGTACTGCAAGGACGGCATGACCATGGGCGTCGGCGCCGGCCAGATGAGCCGCGTCGACTCCGCCCGCATCGCCGCCATCAAGGCCGAGAACAACGGCCTCACCGTGGCCGGCTCGGTGGTCGCCTCCGACGCCTTCTTTCCTTTCCGCGACGGCCTCGACGTGCTGGCCAAGGCCGGCGCCACGGCGGTGATCCAGCCGGGCGGCTCGGTGCGCGACGCGGAGGTGATCGCCGCGGCGGACGAGCAGAACGTCGCCATGGTGTTCACCGGCTTCCGCCACTTCCGGCATTAAGTACGAGATGAAATTACTGGTCATCGGCTCCGGCGGCCGCGAGCATGCGCTGGCCTGGCGGCTGGCGAAGTCGCCGCGCATCCAGAAGGTCTATGTCGCGCCCGGCAACGCCGGCACGGCGCGCGAGAACGGGCTGGAGAACGTTGCGATCACCTCGGTCGACGAACTCGTCGCCTTCGCCGAGCGCGAACAGATCCATCTCACCGTGGTCGGCCCCGAGGCGCCGCTCGCCGCCGGTGTGGTGAACGCCTTCCGCGCGAAGAACCTGCCGATCTTCGGCCCGACGCGCGAGGCGGCGCAGCTCGAATCCTCCAAGGATTTCGCCAAGCGTTTCATGCAGCGCCACAGGATCCCCACCGCCGCCTTCGCCACCTTCGGCAATGCCGAAGAGGCGCACGCCTACGTCGATGCGCAGGGCGCACCCATCGTCATCAAGGCCGACGGCCTGGCCGCCGGCAAGGGCGTGGTGGTGGCCATGGATTCCGCCGAGGCGCATGCCGCCATCGACATGATGCTCACCG
>JAEUNH010000060.1 GCA_016791205.1 Rhodocyclaceae bacterium
GGGCATGACCGCCTTCATCGTCGAGAAGGGCTTCAAGGGCTTTTCCAAGGGCCAGCACCTCGACAAGCTCGGCATGCGCGGCTCCAACACCTACCCGCTGTTCTTCGACGACTGCGAAGTCCCGGTGGAGAACGTCCTCGGCGGCGAGGGCGCCGGCACCAAAGTGCTGATGAGCGGCCTCGACTACGAGCGCGCCGTGCTCTCCGGCGGGCCGCTCGGCATCATGGCCGCCTGCATGGACGTGGTGCTGCCCTTCGTACACGAGCGCAAGCAGTTCGGCCAGGCCATCGGCGAGTTCCAGCTCATGCAGGGCAAGCTGGCCGACATGTACAGCACCTGGCAGGCTTGCCGCGCCTACGTCTACGCGGTCGGCAAGGCCTGCGACCGCGGCGACCACGCGCGCACGCTGCGCAAGGACGCCGCCGGCGCCATCCTTTATTCCGCCGAGAAGGCGACCTGGATGGCCGGCGAGGCGATCCAGGCCCTCGGCGGCGTCGGCTACACCAACGAGTACCCGACCGGGCGGCTGTGGCGCGATGCGAAACTCTATGAGATCGGCGCCGGCACCAGCGAGATCCGCCGCATGCTGATCGGCCGCGAGCTCTACAGCGAGACCATGCCGTGAGCGCGGACGCCGCTGCCCTGCAGCAGGAGTGGCTCGACGCGGTGCGCGCCGTGCGCGAGAAGGTGCAGGCGCCCGGCGTGCTGCCGCTTTCGGCCATCCGGGATTGCAGCGGTCTGGAGATCTTCCAGCGCATGCTGAGCGGCAAACTGCCGCCGCCGCCGATTGCCGAAACCCTCGACTTCGCCCTGGTCGAGGTCGAAAAAGGCCGGGTCGTCTTCCAGGGCCATCCCGCGCCCGCGCATTTCAACCCGATCGGCACCGTCCACGGCGGCTGGCAGGCGACGCTGCTCGACTCCTGCATGGCCTGCGCGGTGCAGACCCAGCTCGAGGCCGGCCAGGCCTTCACTTCGCTGGAAATCAAGGTGAATTTCCTGCGCGCCCTGAGCGACAAGGTCGGTCCGGTGCGTGCCGAGGGCAGGGTGATCCAGGTCGGCCGCCAGATCGGCATTGCCGAGGGCAGTCTGTACGACGCTGCCGGCAAGCTGTATGCGCACGGCACCACCACCTGCCTGATCTTCGACCACGAAAACCTGAGGCGCAAATGATCGAGACCGCCCGCGGCACCGTTCACGAATGGCAGCGCGACCACATGGGCCACATCAACGTGCGCGCCTACATGGAATTCTTCGAGGAGGCCTGCTGGCAGTTCTACGCCATGCTCGGCCTCACCGCCTCGAAGCTGCGCAGCGGCGATGTGCACCTGGCCGCCGTGCAGCAGAACATCGCTTACCAGAAGGAGCTATACCCGGGCGACACCATCGCCGTCCGAACGGGCGTGCTGGAGCTGCGCGAGAAGGTGCTGCGCTTCCGCCACGAGCTCTACAACACCGAGACCGGCGAGGTGGCCTCGACCTGCGAATTCACCGTGGTCTGCCTCGATCCGGAGGCGCGCAGATCGCGCCCCTTTCCGGCGGAGTGCGCCGAGAAGGCGCGCCCGCTCATGATCGAGGCAAAATGATGGCCGAGATGGTCGAAACCTACCGCGGCACGGTCTACCCCTGGCATTGCGACCACATGGACCACATGAACGTCATGTGGTACGTCGGCAAGTTCGACGAAGGCACCTGGAATTTTTTCGCCATGCTCGGCGTCACGCCAAGCTACCTGCGCGACAACGGCCGCGGCATGGCGGCGGTCGACCAGCGCATCGCCTATCGGCGCGAGCTGCACGCCGGCGACACGGTGGCGGTGCGCACCGGCGTCATCGAGGTGAAGGAGAAATCGGTGCGCTTTGTGCACGAGATGCGCAACGCCGAGAGCGGCGAAGTATCCGCCATCACGCTGCTTACCGGCGTCTTCATCGACACCGCAGCGCGCAAGGCCTGCGCCTTCCCCCTGCCCTTCCGCGAGCGCATGGAAACATTCAGAATCGACTACGACCTCCCCTGGAAAGACTAGGAGCAAAGCATGAACGACCCGATCGTCATCGTTTCCGCCGCCCGCACCCCGATGGGTGGCTTTCAAGGCGACTTCGCCTCGCTCGCCTGCGCCCAGCTCGGCGCGGCCGCCATCCGCGCCGCCGTCGAACGCGCCGGCCTCAAGCCGGAGCAGGTCGAGGAAGTGATCATGGGCTGCGTGCTGCCCGCCGGCCAGGGCCAGGCGCCGGCGCGCCAGGCGGCGCTGGGCGCGGGCCTGCCGCTCGGCACCGGCTGCACCACGGTGAACAAGATGTGCGGCTCGGGCATGCGCGCGGCGATGTTCGCCCACGACATGCTGGCGGCCGGCACGAACGACATCCTCGTCGCCGGCGGCATGGAGTCGATGAGCAACGCCCCCTACCTGCTGCCCAAGGCGCGCGCCGGCATGCGCCTCGGCCACGGCCAGGTCTATGACCACATGTTCCTCGACGGCCTCGAAGATGCCTATCAGAAGGGCCGCCTGATGGGCACCTTCGCCGAGGAGTGCGCCGAGAAGTACGGCTTCACCCGTCAGGCCCAGGACGACTTCGCCATCCGCTCGACGACGCGCGCGCAGCAGGCCATCAACGACGGCACCTTCGCCTGGGAGGTCGCGCCGGTGACGGTGGCCGGCAAGAAGGGCGACATCGTTGTCGACAAGGACGAGCAGCCGCTCAAGGCCCAGCTCGACAAGATCCCCTCGCTCAAGCCCGCCTTCAGGAAGGACGGCACGGTGACGCCCGCCAACTCCAGCTCGATCTCCGATGGCGCCGCGGCGCTGGTGATGATGCGCCGCTCCACCGCCGACAAGCTCGGCCTGAAACCGCTGGCCGTCGTCGTCGGCCAGTCCACGCATGCCCACGAGCCGGGCTGGTTCACCACCGCCCCGGTCGGCGCCATGCAGAAGCTCTTCGCCAGGACCGGCTGGACGGCCGACAGCGTCGACTTCTACGAGATCAACGAAGCCTTCGCCGTGGTCACCATGGCGGCCATGCACGACCTCAAGCTGCCGGCGGAGAAGGTGAACATCCACGGCGGCGCCTGCGCCCTGGGCCACCCCATCGGCGCCTCCGGCGCGCGCATCCTCGTCACCCTGATCGGCGCGCTGCGGAAATACGGCGGCAAGCGCGGCGTGGCGAGCCTGTGCATCGGCGGCGGCGAGGCCACCGCCATGGCCATCGAGTTGCTCTAAGACGATG
>JAEUNH010000066.1 GCA_016791205.1 Rhodocyclaceae bacterium
AGTAGTAGGCGTCCAGCCCGGGCATCTTGTTGAAGCCGATCAGGCGGTCGGCCGGGCGCGCCGCCAGATCCTTGCGCACCCAGGCGGCGAACTTCTCGTAGCGGCGATGGTTGGAGAGCGCCTTCACCGGCACCTTCATCACCTCGAAGTCCGCCGGGATGTCGCCCTGCCAGGACAGGGTGTAGACGCGGATGGCGTGGCCGCGCGACTGGCAGGCCAGGGCGATGCGCAGGAAATCACGCTGCAGGCCGCCGAAGGGAAAGTACTTGAAGAGCGTGAACGCCAGCCGCATCGCGCAGTCGGTCATTCAATGACGCCAGGCCTGGCTGCGAGGACAAGCGCCGGCGGCTGGATGCGCTTCTTGCGGCCAGAGCGCGCCGCGACGGTGCGCCACAGCCACTTGGCGAAGGGCGTCAGGCGCGCGACCTGCAGATAGGCCTTGAAGAACCACAGGCGGTCGCTGCGGCTCCACATCTGCGAATGGTAATTCAGCGTGTACAGGTCGCGGATGGCGCAGACCGTCTTCGACGGGCGCCAGCGCGACTTCTCCAGGTCGATGACGCGCGCCTCGACGCCGCCCTCGGCATTCACGCGGACGAAGACGTGCTTGGGGAAGAAGCAGTTGTGCTGGATGCCGTGGGCGTGCATGTCGCGCAGCAGGTCGGCGACGGACTTGAGCATGCGCAGGCGCAGCGGCCGCGCCGGCGCGCCGTCCTTCAGCCAGCGCCGCACGCGGTCCTCCATGGAGACGAAGCCGGCGAGCTCCTCGGTGACGAGGATGGCGCGCTCGTCCTTGCCGGCCTTGTGCATGGCGAAGTACACCGGCTCCAGCGTCGGGACGCCGCAGGCGCGGTAGTGCTGGATGTGGCGGAACTCGCGCAGGAAGGTCGGCGCGCCGCGCACCGGGTGGGTCCACAGGCGCGCCTTGTGGTTCTCCTGGCGCTTGAGGAAGATGGCGCGGCTGCCGCCGTCCGGGAGGGCCAGCTCGCAGCGCGAGACGCCGCTCCAGCCGCCGCGACGCTGGTTCGGCGCCTCGAACCAGTCCGCCTTGAGTGTCCACAGGGCGTCGAAATCCGTCAATCCGTTGTGAGCGAGGATCGGCCGCCAGCGCTCGTTGACGAAGTCCTTCATCTATTTCCTCACGCGCAGCACATAGGCGCGCCACTTGTCCCAGTGCTTGATGAAATCGGTGTGGCCGATCAGTTCCAGGCCCGCGGCGGCGAAGTCGCGCTCGATCTCGGCGCGCTTGAAGACGAAGCGGTCGCGCGGCCGGTCGGCGCCGCGGATGCGCGCCTTGCGCGCGTCGTTGACCTCGCTGCGCCAGGCGCGGAAGTTGCCGTCCACCCACAGCGAGACGATCACCGTGCCGGAACTGATGCGGGCGAACTCCTTCAGCATGGCGACGCGGTCGGCGCTCTTCTCGATGTGGTGCATCAGGCGGATGCTGAAGACGCACTCGACGAAGTTGTCCGGCAGGCCGGTGTCGAAGGCGGAGCACTGGAAGGACTTCTCGATGCGCGCCACGACCTCGCGCGGGCGCAGCTCAAGCCCGGCCTCGATCATGTTCTGGCTGTTGTCGGCGACAAAGATCCTGCGCTCCGGCTCCTCGGCCAGCATGGCCCAGAAGCGGCCGGTGCCGCAGGGCAGGTCGAGCACCGAGCGCGGCCGCCCGGCCAGCACCAGGGCCTTGCGCGCCATGCCGACCTCGCGCCAGGTCGACAGCCGGCGCCAGAAGCCGGTGTTGTGCTTGTGGAAATACTTCCGCGCGTGCTCGGGATCGTACTTCTCGGAGAACTCGTAATGCGGCGGGGCGATGCCGTTGTCAGCCATGCTAAAAAACACCTGATGCGGAGCGCGCCATTTTGCCTGAAAACATCAAAAAAGTCATCAACTTATGACGATAATCCAGTGTCACGCCGTATAATGCCGGACCTCCTCTGCCCGAACAGCCGAAATGAAGAAAACCGACCTGGAAAAACTCAAGGGATTGAAAATCGACAGCCGCATCAAGCATGCCGGCACGCCCGGCCGCTTTGGTGGCGCCGCCTCCGAGGCCCTCAGCCGGCGCGAGCAACGCGAACGAGAGCGCGCCCAGGGCCTGGTACCCTTCGCCGTCAAGCTGGATGTCGATCTGGTGAAGCGGATTCAGGCGCTGGCGCAGGAACGACAGAGCGGGCTGAACGAAGTGACGGCCGAACTGCTGGAGAAAGGGTTGCAGGGCTGAAGGAACAAAAAGGGCCTGCAAGCGCTTGCAGGCCCTTCGCATTCTGGTGGGCGGCACAGGGTTCGAACCTGTGACCCCTGCCGTGTGAAGGCAGTGCTCTACCGCTGAGCTAGCCGCCCGTTTGGGAGGCGCGCATTCTCTCATGGCGGCAGTTTCCGGTCAATTTCTACTCGGGAACGACGGCTGATCGCTTAAAATCCGTATATTTTCCGTACCGCCATGAACCGACCCGTCCGCACCCGCTTCGCTCCCAGCCCGACCGGCTACCTGCACGTCGGCGGCGCCCGCACGGCGCTGTATTCCTGGGCCTATGCGCGCAAGCACGGCGGCAGCTTCATCCTGCGCATCGAGGACACCGACATCGAGCGCTCGACGCAGGCCTCCATCGACGCCATCCTCGACGGCATGGGCTGGCTCGGCCTCGACTGGGAAGAGGGGCCGTTCTACCAGATGCAGCGCCTGGCGCGCTATGCCGAGGTGGCGCAGCAGCTCGTCAAGAGCGGCCATGCCTACTGGTGCTACGCCAGCAAGGAGGAGCTCGACGCCATGCGCGAGGCCCAGCGCGCGCAGGGCCTCAAGCCGCGCTACGACGGCCGCTGGCGGCCGGAGAACGCGAAGGGGAAGACGCCGCCGGCCGACGTCAGGCCGATCCTGCGCTTCCGCAATCCCGACGACGGCGTCGTCGCCTGGGACGACCTGGTCAAGGGCCGCATCGAGATCGCCAACGCCGAGCTGGACGACCTCGTCCTGCTGCGCGCCGACGGCGTGCCGACCTACAACTTCGGCGTGGTGGTGGACGACCTCGACATGGGCATCAGCCACTGCATTCGCGGCGACGATCACGTGAACAACACGCCGCGGCAGATCAACATCTACCGCGCGCTGGGCGCGCCGCTGCCGGCCTTCGCCCACGTGCCGATGATCCTCGGCGCCGACGGCGAGCGCCTCTCCAAGCGCCACGGCGCGGTGTCGGTGATGCAGTACGCCGAGGACGGCTTCCTGCCCGAGGCGCTGCTCAACTACCTGGCGCGGCTCGGCTGGTCGCACGGCAACGACGAGGTGTTCTCCCTGGAGCAGTTCGTCGACTGGTTCGACCTGGAGCACATCAGCCGCTCGCCGGCGCAGTTCAATCCCGAGAAGCTGGCCTGGCTGAACCAGCAGCACCTCAAGGCGCGCGACGACAAAATGCTGGCGGAGGAGGTGGCGCCGCGCCTGGCCTCGCGCGGCATTGGCACCGCCGCCGGCCCGCAGCTTGCGCAGGTCGTGGCGCTCTACAAGGACCGCGTGTCCACGCTGAACGAGCTGGCCGATGCGGTCGAGCCGTTCTACGTCGAGGTCTATCCCGGCGCCGAGCTGCTGGCGCAGCACGTGACTGATGCGGCGCGCGACGCGCTGCGCGAACTGCGCACCCGGCTGGAGACGACGGTGTGGGAGCGCGCCCAGCTCAACCAGGCGCTGAAGGACGTCGTCGCCGCACGCGGCCTCAAGCTGCCGCAGCTGGCGATTCCGCTGCGCGTGGTGCTGACCGGCCAGCCGCAGACGCCCTCCATCGATGCCGTGCTGGAGGCCTTCGGCCGCGACATCGTGCTGGCACGGCTAGCGCGACACGTCTAGACGCGCTGCCGGCGCCAGGCCGTCGGCGAGATCCCTTTCGAGCGGCAGCGGTTCGCCTTCGATGTCGCAGGCGAGCAGTTCGGCGCACAACGGCGCATACACCAGGCCGCGCGAGCCGAGGCCGAGCAGGCCGAATAAACCCTCGCTGCCGGGAATGGCGCCGACCAGCGGCAGACGGTCGGGCCCCACGCAGCGGATGCCGGCACGCCCCGCCACGCGGACGGCATCCACTGTCGCCGCAAAATCCGGGACCAGTTGCTTCAGACGGGCCAGGTTGGCGCGGTGGTCGTCTTCGCGCGCCAGTTCGTCGGTCGAGCCTTCCTCGTAGGTGGCGCCGACGACATGCACGCCGAAGGAGGTGGCCGGCGTGACGTAGCCTTCGCGCGCCACCACCGCCTTGATCGTGCGGCCCGGCTCGGCCGGGATGCAGGTGATCTGGCCGCGCACGGGGCGCAGCGGCAACATGGCCGAGACGGCGAAGCGCCGCGCCAGATGCCCGTTGGCGAGGATGGCCACGGGCGCCTCGGCGATGACTGTTCCTGTCGCGTCGACGGCGCGCCAACCGTTGTCCGTGCGCAGGAGTTCAGCAACCTCGCGTTGCGGGTGCAGGCGCACGGCGTCGCCCGCCGCGCGCAGGGCGGCGTCGCACAGGCTGGGCGGATGCACCCAGCCGCCCTGCGGGAACCACCAGCCCGGCGCCGGTACGCGCCAGCCTGCCAGCGCCGAGGCCTCGTCGACATCGACCCAGCGCAGCACCTCGGGCGGCAACAGGCCGGATTCGGCGATGCGCCGCTGCCGGTCGATCTGCTTGTCGTCGCGCGCCAGGCGCAGCACGCCGCATTGCTGCCAGATCAGCTTTGGGGATAAAAATTCCTGCAATCGCCGCAGGGCGTAATGGAAGCCGGCCAGCGTCAGGCGCGACAGGCGGCTGCCGTCGGCGGAAGGCACCGGCTGCAGCACCCCGGCCGGGTTGCCCGAGGTCTCGCGGGCGAGGCCGTCGCGCCGCTCGATGAGGTCGATGCTCCAGCCGCGCGCAGCGAGTCGCTCGGCGACGAGGCAGCCGGCGATGCCGCCGCCGATCACCATGGCGCGGCGATCCCTCGGGGTTTCCTGCTCCGCCATGCCGGCGAAGCGGCCACAGAGCATCTCGCGCTTGCGGCCGAAGCCCGGCCTCTTCTCGACGGCAAAGCCGGCCGCCGTCATGCCGCGACCGACTTTTCCGGCGGCGCTGTAGGTGGCGAAGCTGGCGCCGGACGCTGCCAGCCGGCCGAGCTGGGCGAACAGCGCTTCGCTCCACATGTCGGGATTGCGCGAAGGGGCGAAGCCGTCGAGGAACAAGGCGTCGACGCTTGCTTCCACCTGTGCCAGCATCTCCGCCGCCTCGCCCCACAGCAGGGTCAGCGCGACGCGGCCGCCGTCGAGATGCAGGCGATGAAAACCGGGGATGATCGGTGGATAGCGTTCCAGCAGTTCAGTGCCGAGCGGCGCCAGTTCCGGCCATTGGCGATAGAGGCGCGCGAGGTCGCCGTGGCGCAAGGGATGCTTGTCGACCGAGAGGTAGTGCAGCCTCGCGCCGGCCGGTGTCGTTTCGCGGAACAGCTTCCAGGCGCAGAGGAAATTCAGCCCCGTGCCGAAGCCGGTTTCGAGAATCGTGAAGCGGCCGCGCATCTGCCAGCGCGCGGGGAGGTCGTTTCCGGTGAGAAAAACATGGCGGGTCTCGTCGAGCCCGCCATCCAGCGACCAGTAGGTGTCGCCATAGTTGTCGCTGAAAACGGCGCCATCCCTGAAGGACGGCGCCGCCGGTACGATGGGACGCAGCAACTTATCTTGCCACGATGACGCCGTTCTCCACTTTCACCTTGTCGCCGACGCGCCAGACGGGCTGGCTGGCGACATCGAACTCGCGGACGGAGCCGTCCTCCATGTGGACGATGATCTCCCACTTGCTCGTCTTGCGGATGTAGCGTTCGGCCTGGTGGCCGGCGACCGCGCCGCCGGCGGCGCCGATCACCGTGGCGGCGGTCTTGCCGCTGCCCTTGCCGACCTGGCTGCCGAGCACCGCGCCGGCGACGCCGCCGGCGACGGCGCCGATGCCGGTGCCGTCGCCTTTCTGCGTCTTCTCGACGATCGACTCGATGCTGCCGCAATTGACGCAGATCGCCGGCGGCGCTGCCGGGACCGGGGCGGGCTGGACGACAACCTGGGCGGGCTGGGCTTCTGCCTTCGGCTCGGGCTTGGGTTCCGCCGGTTTGGCGGCCGCCACCTTCTTGGCCGGGGCCGGTTTGGATTCGGCCGGGGCCTGTTCGGCAGACTTGGCGGGGGCCGGACTTGGAGCCGGCGCGGCGGCCGGCGCCTGCACGGCCGAGGCGACCGGCTCGGCCTGCTTCGAGGAACTGCCAACCGTCGGGATGACGCCGAAGATGGCGCCAACGCCGGCGGCCGAGAGAACGATCACCGCAACGGCGGCGACCCAGAGTACGGGGTGCAGTTTAGTGCCTGTGGCTTGGGCTTCCATGCTGGTCTCCTTTCTGAAACGTCAGCCGAATAACGCCCCGGCTGGCAATCGGCTGACCCGGGTAACAACTCCTTACACTTCCTTCCGCAGCTGCGGAAAGAGGATCACGTCGCGGATGCTCGGGCTGTCGGTGAGCAGCATCACCAGTCGGTCGATGCCGACGCCGCAGCCGGCGGTCGGCGGCAGGCCGTATTCCAGCGCCCGAATGTAGTCTGCATCATAGTACATGGCCTCTTCGTCCCCAGCCTCCTTGGCCCTGGCCTGGTCGAGGAAGCGCGATGCCTGGTCCTCGGCGTCGTTCAGCTCGGAGAAGCCGTTGGCGATCTCGCGCCCGGCGATGTAGAGCTCGAAGCGCTCGGCGATCTCCGGATTCCTGTCGCTGCGGCGGGCCAATGGGCTGGCCTCGGCGGGCCAGTCGACGATGTAGGTGGGATCGAAGAGTTCGCTCTCGGTGGTCTCCTCGAACAGGGTGAGCTGCAGCTCGCCCAGGGTGGCGCCGTCGTGCTTAGGCTCGACGTGCAGCTCCTTCAGCTTGGCGGACACCCAGGCCTTGTCGTTGAGCTGCGCCAACGAGTAGCCGGGATGGTGCTTGTGGATGGCTTCCACCGCCGTCATGCGGGCGAAGGGCTTGGCGAAATCCAGCGTGCGGCCCTGGTACTCGAAGGTCTCGGTGCCGAGCGCCTCGCGCGCGGCGTGGCGCAGCAGGCCTTCTGTGAAGTTCATCAGGAGCTTGTAGTCCGAGTAGGCCTCGTAGAACTCCATCATGGTGAACTCGGGGTTGTGACGGGTCGAGATGCCCTCGTTCCTGAAGTTGCGGTTGATCTCGAACACCTTCTCGAAGCCGCCCACCACCAGTCGCTTGAGATACAGCTCCGGCGCGATGCGCAGGAACAGCTCCATGTCGAGCGCGTTGTGGTGGGTCTTGAAGGGCTTGGCCGAGGCGCCGCCGGGGATGGGATGCATCATCGGCGTCTCGACTTCGAGGAAGCCGTGGCCGCTCATGTAGCCGCGGATCGACTGCGTCAGGCGCGAGCGGGCGGCGAAGACCCAGCGCGAGCGCTCGTTGGTGATCAGGTCGAGGTAGCGCTGGCGCACCTTCTGCTCGGTGTCGGTGAGGCCGTGGAATTTCTCCGGCAGCGGGCGCAGCGACTTCGTCAGCAGGCGCAGCTCTGAGACATTGATGGTCAGCTCGCCGGTCTTGGTCTTGAACAGCGTGCCGCGCGCGCCGACGATGTCGCCGATGTCCCAGTGCTTGAAAGCGCTGTGCACGGCTTCGCCGGTGCCGTCGTTGCTGACGTAGAGCTGGATGCGGCCGGAGAGGTCCTGCACGGTGGCGAAGGAGGCCTTGCCCATGACGCGCTTGAGCATGATGCGGCCGGCGACGCAGACGTCGACCGGCTGCGCCTCCAGTTCCTCGCGACTCTTGCCGCCGTAGAGCTCGTCGAGCTTGTCGGCGGTGTTTTCGCGCAGGAAGTCGTTGGGGAAGGCGACGCCCTCGGCGCGCAGCTTCGCCAGCTTCTCGCGGCGCTCGGCAACGATCTGGTTTTCGTCCTGGGGTTGCTGGATGGGTTCGGTCATGATGCGGCTTTCAGGAAAAATCGAATACGGTGAAGCCCAGCGCGCGGGCGGCCTTTATCTGCGTTCCGTCCGAGGAGGCGAACTCGGTGGCGTTGATACTGCGGGCGGCGGCAAGATGCAGCGCATCGAGCGTGCGCAGCGGCAGTTCGGGGAGCGTCTCGATCAGATCGCGCGCCTCGGCATAGTCGCCGAACGAGAACTGATGGATGCGCCAGGCATCGTTGCGCACATGGCTATCGAATTGCGCCAGGGCACTGCGTTCGAGGGCGCCATCGATCTCCGCGGCGCGGCGCCGGCGCGCCAGCATGCAGCGGAACTCGACCAGCGTCAGCACGGCGGTGGCGGCGCTCTTGTGCCGCTCGGCCCATTCCAGCACTTCCAGCGAGCGCGGCTCGCGGATGTAGCACTTGGCCAGGGCGCTGGTATCGATGTAGGCGATCAACAGCGATCTTCCCTGTCTTCGGCCAGGATGGCTTCGCTGGGAATCCTCTGCATTGGCTGGCTGGCGAGAAACTCGCGCAGAGAGCGCAGTTGCGGCTTGCTGCGCACAGGCAGGATCCGGGCGACCGGCTCGCCGCGGCGCACGACCAGCACTTCCTCGTCCTCGGCGAACATCTTCTCCGGGTGGGAAAGGCCTTCGCGGGCTTCGCGGATGGTGAGGGTTTTCATGTGCGACTCCAATGTGTCACAACAAGGTAAATTGTGTCACAAAGCGCGCCAACAGGCAATCAGACGCCCTGTTTCAGGCTGGCTTCGATGAAGGGGTCGAGGTCGCCGTCGAGCACGCCCTGGGTGTTGCCGATCTCGACGTTGGTGCGCAGGTCCTTGATGCGCGACTGGTCGAGCACGTAGGAGCGGATCTGGTGGCCCCAGCCGATGTCGGTCTTGGCGTCCTCCATCTGCTGCGCGGCGGCCTGGCGTTTCCTCAGTTCGGCTTCATACAGGCGCGATTTCAGCATGGCCATCGCCTCGGCCTTGTTGCGGTGCTGCGAGCGGTCGTTCTGGCACTGCACGACGATGCCGGAGGGGGCGTGGGTGATGCGCACCGCCGAATCGGTCTTGTTGATGTGCTGGCCGCCGGCGCCGGAGGCGCGGAAGGTGTCGATGCGGAGATCCGCCGGGTTGATCTCGATCTCGATCGAGTCATCCACTTCCGGATAGACGAAGACGCTGGCGAAGGAAGTGTGGCGCCGCGCGTTGGAGTCGTAGGGCGACTTCCTCACCAGGCGGTGAATGCCGGCCTCGGTGCGCAGGTGGCCGTAGGCGTATTCGCCGGTGAGCTTGAGGGTGGCGGTCTTGATGCCGGCCACCTCGCCGTCGGATTCCTCCAGCACTTCCGGCTGGAAGCCCTGGCGCTCGCAGTACTTCAGGTACATGCGCAGCAGCATCGAGGCCCAGTCCTGCGCCTCGGTGCCGCCGGCGCCGGCCTGGATGTCGAGGAAGCAGTTGTTGGGGTCCGCCGGCTGGGAAAACATGCGGCGGAACTCGAGCGCCGCCACCTGCTTCTCGATCGCCGCGGCATCGGCCTCGACGGCGAGCAGCGTGTCGTCGTCGTTCTCTCCGCGCGCCATATCGAAGAGTTCCTTCGAATCGCGCAGTTCCTGGTCGATCTCTGAGAGGGCGACGACGACGCCTTCGAGGGACTTTTTCTCGCGGCCCAGATCCTGGGCGCGGGCGGCGTCGTTCCAGACGGCCGGGTCTTCGAGCGCGCGGGAGACTTCGGCTAGCTTCGACTGCTTGGCGTCGAAGTCAAAGATACCTCCGCAGATCCTGCTCCCGAGCGGAGAGGTCCGTGAGGCGATTGGCGAGACTGTTCAGGCGTTCGGCTTCCATGGCGATGTTGGACTTTGAAAACGCCAAATTATACAGCCGGCTCGCTGTGCGCCTGCATTGAAGGCGGGTGAAAGCTCACGCGGGGAGTTTCAGGGGCGCGATTTTCGACACTTGGAGAACTCGGTCACGGTAATTCCGGTATCGGCGAAAACCCGTCCGCAGCACTTCGTCAGGTTGGGGCGGGTTGCACATCCGCGTCATGTTCGGTGCCCTTTAGCCCTTGAGTCGTAGTCCCGGTAACCGGCCAGGGTGGCATCGCCATTCTCTAAGGTGAAGGTCATGGCGGCCCCGAAGCGGGCTGGCCCTCGCGCAGCGTGAGTTCGACACGGGTCGTCCGCTCAACCGGTCGGTGTCGCCATCCCCGTGGCAAAAGGCAGCACCTCGACCCGGTCGTGCAGGCGGTAGCGCTGGTGGCC
>JAEUNH010000122.1 GCA_016791205.1 Rhodocyclaceae bacterium
ACGAAGCCCTCCACCGACCAGGTGTTGACGAACTCGCCCGGCGCCTTGCGCGGCTCGGCCACCTGGGTGTCGCGTTCGGCGATATGGATCGACTTGATGTTGAGCGACTGGGCCAGGCGTGCCCAGCCGGCGCGATCCTGCGGCGCCTCGACCGGCCGGCCGCAGTCGCGGGCGATGTTGAGCAGCGCCTCTTTCACAAGGTGGGAAACCATGCCGGGATTGGCGCCGTGGGTGAGGACGGCGGTGGGCGCGCCGGGGCGCCGCAGCGCCAGCGCCGTTTCGCGCAAGGCGTAGTTGGAGCGCGCCTCTGGGGCGACCGAGGTGTCGGTATAGCCGCCGGCCCAGGGTTCGATGCAGGTGTCGATGTAGAGCGCGCCGCGTTCGCGGCACAGTTCGATGAGGGCGACGCTGGAAACGTCGTTGGAGCAGTTGACCAGGAAATCGCCCCGGTCGAGGCGCGGTTCCAGCAGGCTGCGGTAATTGGCGGGGGTGAGGGGGGTGGCATGGAACGCAACGCCGTACTCGGCGGCGACGCCGCGGCCGT
The DNA here is from genome assembly GCA_016791205.1 of Rhodocyclaceae bacterium. GTDB lineage: Bacteria > Pseudomonadota > Gammaproteobacteria > Burkholderiales > Rhodocyclaceae > Desulfobacillus. The sequence goes on from JAEUNH010000122.1 coordinate 545, forward strand.
TTTCATCCCCGGTAACGATGCTGATCTGTTCGGGCTTCAGATCGATGTGCCGCAGCAACAGGGGCAAGGTGCCCTGGCCGATCGAACCGAAACCCACCATCACGATGCGGCCGGCGAAAGCCAGCTCTTTGCGGAACGCTCCCAATTCCTCTCCCCTAAAAACCTTTCCGCGGCCCTTTGGGCGCATGTTGTTATGTTACGTAAGGCCGCGAAGAATAAAGGAAAATCGAAGAAAAAGCAATGTTCTCCGGGAAACCCGGAAGGCGCCGGCCGGCGGGTACAATCGGCACTCCGATGAGCCACAGGAAAATCGACTACAGCGCCGAAATGAAGCGGCACGACTCGCCGTCCGTGCGCCTGCTGTTCGCCGTCCTGGGCACCCTCTTCGTTCTGCTCGGCATTGCCGGGGCCGTGCTGCCGGTGTTGCCGACCACCCCTTTCATGCTGCTGGCGGCCGCCTGCTACGCCCGGGCTTCCAGCCGTTTCTACAACTGGCTGCTCAACAGCCCGGCCTTCGGCCCGACCATCCTCGAGTGGCGGCGCCACCGCAGCATTCCCTGGCGCGTCAAGCTGAGCGCCATCGGACTGATGGCCGTGACGCTCGGCATTTCCATCGTGTTCTTCGTGCCCTGGCCGGAACTGCAGGCGGCCCTGGCGCTCTTCGGACTGCTGCTGGCCACCTATCTCTATCGGATTCCGTCGCGCGACAGGCCGCGGGGCTGAAGCTGAATGGCGGGGTGGCGGGTATGGAGGGGGTGGGGAGGATGGCGCGCCCGAGACGATTCGAACGTCCGACCCCTGCCTTCGGAGGGCAGTACTCTATCCAGCTGAGCTACGGGCGCGAGGACGCGAAGCATAGCCCTTTTCGCCCTTAGCGTCCATTTCGCCCGGTTATAATCGACCGGTCCCAGCAGGCGAGGAATTCCAGGATGAGCAAAGAAAACGAGCAGTGCGGCGGCCTGTGCGGATCGCCGGTCCTCATCGTCGTGGCGCTGGCGGCGGCCTTCATCGTGCCGCTGGCCGGTTTTGGCGTTGTCAGCCTGCTGGGCGGCAAGCCCGCCGCCGAGCAGGGCGAGGAAGCCGTCCTGCGCCGCATCCAGCCGATGGCCCAGGTGTCCCTGGCGGCCCCGGCCAAGGTTGGCGGCGCCGCCGCGACGCCTGCCGCCGCCCCGGCGGCGGCATCTGCATCGGCGCCTGCGCCAGCCGCCGCCGCGCCCGTCGCCGCCACGGCGCCCGCCGCCGGCAACGGCAAGAAAGTCTATGACAGCGCCTGCATGGCCTGCCATGCCTCGGGCGTGGCCAACGCGCCCAAGCTGGGCGACAAGAAGGCCTGGGCGCCGCGCCTGGCCAACGGCCTCGACGCCCTCACCGCCAGCGCCATCAAGGGCAAGGGCGCCATGCCGCCGAAGGGCGGCAACACCTCGATTCCGGATGCGGACATCCGCGCCGCGGTGGAGTACATGGCGGCCGCCGCGAAGTAGCGCCGCGCCGCCGTATCACGCAGACGGACTTTTCGCCAGCAGCGCCTTCATCTGCGCCAGCCGCGCCGCGCCCGAGGTGCGGTCGGCCGGCTCGGCGGCCCTGCCGCCGCTCAGCTTCAGATCGTCGCCCAGCTCGGCGATGAAGCGCGAGGGCTCGCAGGCGCGCCACTCCTTGCCGGCCTTGCGCCGCTCGCACCAGGAGATCGCCAGGCTGCGCTCGGCGCGGGTGATGCCGACGTACATCAGGCGGCGCTCCTCCTCCAGGGTGCCGGCCTCGATCGACTCGCGGTGCGGCAGCAACCCTTCCTCGACGCCGACCAGGAAGACGTGCTTGAACTCCAGGCCCTTGGCGGCGTGCAGGGTGGCGAGCTGGACCTGGTCGCCGCCGTCTTCGGCCTTGTCGAGCATCGAGATCAGCGCCACGGTCTGCGTCAGTTCCAGCAGGGTCTTGTTCTCTTCCTCGCCCTTCTTCGACAGCCAGTCGACGAAATCGCGCACGTTGGCCCACTTGGTCTCGGCCTCGCGCGGATCGCAGCTGTCGAACAGCCAGGCCTCGTAGGCGATGGCGCGCAGGAAATCCTCCAGCACCTGGCGCGCCGGCTCGCGGCCCGCCCGCCATTCCAGCTTGTTCACGAGATCGCCGAACTCGCGCACGGCCGCGAGTTGCTTCGGGTTGAGGTAGCCCGCCGCCGCGTCGTCGAAGGCGGCGGCGAAGAGCGAGGCGTGGCGCACCCCGGCGAGCCGCCCCAGCCCCTCCAGCGTGGTGGCGCCGATGCCGCGGCGCGGCGTGGTGGCGGCGCGGATGAAGGCGGGATCGTCGTCGCTGTTGGCGACGAGGCGCAGCCAGGCGATGAGGTCCTTGATCTCCGCCTTGTCGAAGAACGACTGCCCGCCGGAGATGGCGTAGGCAATCTTCTGGTTGCGCAACTGCTGCTCGAAGACGCGCGCCTGGTGGTTGCCGCGGTAGAGGATGGCGTAGTCGCCCCACTTGCCGCGGTGCTCGAAGCGGTGCGCCATCAGTTTCATGACCACCTGCTCGGCCTCCTGCTCGTTGTCGCGGGCGACATTCACCTGGACGGCGTCGCCGTGGCCATGCTCCGACCACAGGCGCTTCTCGAACAGCTTCTGGTTGTTGCCGATGAGGGCGTTGGCGGCCTTCAGGATGCGCGTGGTCGAGCGGTAGTTCTGCTCCAGCTTGACGACCTTCAGCTGCGGAAAGTCGGTCTGCAGGATGCGCAGGTTCTCGACGTCGGCGCCGCGCCAGGCATAGATGGCCTGGTCGTCGTCGCCCACCGCGGTGAAGGCGGCGCGCGCGCCGGCGATGAGGCGCATCAGCCGGTACTGGCTGCGGTTGGTGTCCTGGTACTCGTCGACCAGCAGGTACTGCAGCTTCCCCTGCCAGCGCAGCAGCACATCGGCTTCGCCCTCGAACAGCCGCACCGGCAGGCGGATTAGGTCGTCGAAGTCCACCGCCTGGTAGGCGCGCAGCGCTTTTTCGTAGTCGGCGTAGAGGCGCGCGGCAGCGAGCCCCAGTTCGTCCTCGGCCAGCGACAGCGCCTCGTTCGGCTCGACCAGTGCGTTCTTCCAGCCGGAGATGCGCCACTGCAGGGCCTTCAGGCGCGCCTTGTCGGCCTCCTTCGCCAGTTCGGCCAGCACCGATGCGCTGTCGGCGGCATCGAAGATGGAAAAGCGCGGCTTGAGGGTGAGCGCCTTCGCCTCCTGCCGCAGGATGCGCGCGCCCAGTGCGTGGAAGGTGGACACGTTGAGCGATTCGAGCGGCTGGCCGGGCAAAAGCTGGCGCACCCGTTCGCGCATCTCCTTGGCCGCCTTGTTGGTGAAGGTGATGGCGGCGATCTGCTCGGGCTTGAAGCCGCGCTGCTCGACGAGATGGGCGATCTTCTGGGCGATGACGCGGGTCTTGCCGGAACCGGCGCCGGCCAGCACCAGCAGCGGGCCGTCGAGATACTTCACCGCTTCGCGTTGCGGGGGATTGAGCGTGTTCAATTTCAAAAGTCAGTCGCGCCGGGACGGCGCGGATGCGCCGGAAGCCGTTTCCGGAGCGGCGGCAGGGGTTATTTCAGGGCGCCGAATACCTTCTGCAGCAGGCTGCTGGCCTGGCCGAGCGGGTTCTTGCGGATCGCCCGCTCTTCCTCGGCGATCATCAGGAACAGGCCGTCGAGCGCCTTCTGGGTGACGTAGGCCTCCAGGCTGGCGTCCTTCTTGTCGATGAGATCGAGCTTGGCGGCCTGCTTGGCGTAGCGGTTGTACTTCTTGGCCAGCTCCACCCGCTCCGTCGCCTGCTTGACGATGGGCAGGAACTTCTCGGTCAATGGCGCGGAAGTGGTGCGCTGGAAATACTGCGTCACCGAATCGTCGCCGCCGCTGAGGATGGCCTTGGCGTCCTGCAGGGTCATCTGCTTGATGGCGTCGAGCAGCAGCGCCTTGGCCTCCGGCACGGCCGCCTCGGCGGCGCGGTTCATGGTCAGGATCAGCTCGTCGGCATGCTTGCCCATGCCCAGCTTGCGCATCAGCTTCTCGGCCTTCTGCAGGTTCTCCGGCAGGGGGATCTTCACTTTCGGGTTGCCGAGGAAGCCGTCCTGCTTGCCCAGGCTGGCCACCGCCGCGCTGGCGCCCTGGCTCAGCGCCTGGCGCAGTGCGCCGCTGCTCTCTTCGGGGCTGACGGATTCGAGGCCGGCGGCCCGCCCCGGGGTGAGGGTGACAAGCAGGAACAAAGCGATGAAAATGCGCAGGGGATTGGTATGGGTATGGGCCATTGCGGGACTCCGGTGCTGAAGCCGCATTCTCGCACGAAGGAGACGGGCATGGGCGCGCCGAGCTGGAAGCAATACTTCATCTACCAGGCCGATTATCAGCACTGGGCCGACGAAATCCTGTTCGAAAGTCTCGACCGGCTCGAGGCGAAGGCGCTGGCCGAGCCGCAGGGGCTGTTTTTCTCGAGCATCCACCGGACCGCGGACCACATCCTGGTGGTGGCCGAGCTGTGGCGCCTGCGCCTGCAGGGCGAGAGCCCGATCGTCGACTTCAAGGCCTTGCATCATCCCGACTGGCGCGAGCTGAAGAGCGCCCTGCGCCAGGAAATCCGCGGCCTGCAGCACTGGCTGGAGACCAGGCCGGAGGCCTTCTTCGAGTCGGAAGTCGCCTATCGCGGCACCGACGGCAAGGAGCGCCGCAACTGGGTGCGCGACGTGCTCACCCACATGATGGACCACATGGTGCACCACCGCGGCCAGATCTCCGCCGTCGCCACCCGGCTCGGCGCGCCGGCGCCGGAAATGGACTATATGTACTACAAGCGGGCGGTGGATTCGGCCCTGGCAATGGGCAAGCGGGATTGATTGGAAGGGGGTGGCCATGCTGTCCTTGCTCGTCACTTGCAGGACGATACGCTGCGCCGTCCGCATCGCCGCGGTCCTGCTTTGTCCCTTACCCTGCCTGGCACAAATCGCCAATCAATCCACAGGCCAGGGGGTGATGGCGCCGGCGCCCCAGCCGGCGCCCGTGCTTCCGGCCGATACCCGCTCGATTCCCCCGAGCCCGGCTCTGCCCGATGCGCTGCCGCAGCCACCGCAGTCGAACGTGGGCCGCCTCGACAGCCTCCCGCCCCACGTGCGCGCCTGGGCACGCCTGCGCGGTCAGGGGCTCGCCCGCGGCGGCCCGATTCCCAGCGCGGAGGACATGCCGGGCCATGTCAGGCAGGCCGCCGGCGGCCTGCTGGGCGACATGAATTCGGCCGACATCGAAGCCGTCGCGTTTCTGGTCCTGATGGAAGCGACCAAGTCGGCCAGGGAAGATCTCAAGTCGATCATGGGCAAGGTCAAGGAAATCAACGAAGCCAAGGACCGCCTGGGCAAGTCGCGCGAAGCGCTGCGCGCGGCGGCCTCCGCCCAGGGGAAGACCGCGCCCTGCGCGGTGGCCGACTGCGGCGCGGCCCGGCGCGATCTCGCCCATGCCCAGGCGCTGCTCGGCGGAAAGTCCGCCCATGTGATTCCCCCCTCTCCGAACAAGGCGGGCGCCCTCAAAGCCGCCGAACGGATGAAAAAGACGCTGGATGCGCTCTCGGAGATGGGGGCATTGGATAACCTGAGACTGCAGGAAGCGATGGAGAAGAAATCGGCGTTCGAGTCACTGTTGAGCAATATGCTGAAAACCTACCAACAGACCGGCCGCGCAATCATCCAGAACCTGAAGTAAGTCGGCCGCGCACCTGGGTCGATGCCTTCAGCCCAGCCCGGCCTGGTGCGCCTGCAGGTCGGCATGGTAGCTGGAGCGCACCATCGGCCCGCAAGCGGCGTTGGAAAACCCCATGGCCTGCGCCTCGCGCTCATACAGGGCGAAGACCTCGGGATGCACGTAGCGCAGCACCGGCAGGTGGTGTCCGGAAGGCGCCAGATACTGGCCGACGGTGAGCATGTCCACATCGTGGGCGCGCAGGTCGCGCATGACGGCGAGGATCTCCTCGTCGGTCTCGCCGATGCCGACCATCAGGCCCGACTTGGTCGGGAGGGCCGGATTGCGCGCCTTGAAGGCCTTCAGCAGTGCCAGCGAATGGGCGTAGTCGGCGCCGGGCCGCGCCTGTTTGTAGAGCCGCGGCACGGTTTCCAGGTTGTGGTTGAAGACGTCCGGCGGCGTGGCGCTGAGGATGTCCACGGCGATCTCCAGACGGCCGCGGAAGTCGGGCACCAGGATCTCGATGCGGGTCGAAGGCGAGGCCGCGCGCACGGCGCGGATGCAGTCGGCGAAATGCGCCGCGCCGCCGTCGCGCAGGTCGTCGCGGTCGACGCTGGTGACGACGACGTAGTTGAGCTTCATCGCCGCCACGGTCTGCGCCAGCTGCGCCGGTTCCTGCGCATCGGGCGCGAGCGGCTTGCCGTGGCCGACGTCGCAGAACGGGCAGCGCCGGGTGCACAGGTCGCCGAGGATCATGAAGGTGGCGGTGCCCTTGCCGAAGCACTCGCCGATGTTCGGGCAGGAAGCCTCCTCGCACACCGTGTGCAGGGCGGCCTCGCGCAGGATGCGCTTGACCTCGCCGAAGCGCGCCTGGCTGTTGCCGGCCCTGGCGCGGATCCAGGCCGGCTTCTTCAGCGGCGCCGCGGCCGGCACCACCTTGATCGGGATGCGCGCCGTCTTGGCCGCGCCCTTCTGCTTCTCGCTGCTCATCGTTCGATCTGCCTTTCCAGTTGCGCCAGCAGCTTTCCGCCGGCGGCCTGCCAGTCGTCGGCGATGCCGAGCGTGCGCAGCTGCGTGACCCGCAAGCCCGGATAGCCGCAGGGATTGATTGCCGAATAGGGCCCGAGATCCATGTCCACGTTGAGCGCCACGCCATGGTAGCAGCAGCCGCCTTTGACGCGCAGGCCCAGGGCGGCGATCTTGGCGCCGTCGACATACACGCCCGGCGCGCCGGCCAGGCGCTCGCCGCGCAGGCCGTACTCGGCGAGCAGATCGATCACCGCCTGCTCGATGCGGTTCACCAGTTCGCGTACCTTGAGGCCGCGCCGCGACAGGTCGACCAGCAGATACGCCACCGCCTGGCCGGGGCCGTGATAGGTGACCTGGCCGCCGCGGTCGATCTTCACCACGGGGATGCCGATGTCGGCGAGCAGGTGTTCCGGCTTGCCGCCCTGGCCCTGGGTGAATACCGGCGGATGGGCGGTGAGCCAGAGCTCGTCGGGCGTGGCGGCGCTGCGTTCCGAGGTGAAGCGCTGCATGGCCCGCCAGGTGGCGGAAAAGTCGGTCTCCCCGAGACGGCGCTGGAGCAGCCCGCTCACAGCACCACCTTCACCAGCGGGTGGGCGGAGAGTTCGCGGTACAGCGCGTCGAGCTGTTCGCGCGAGACGGCGCGGATGGTGCAGGTCAGGCCGAGGTAGTTGCCCTTGGCGCTGGGCCGCATCTCGACGGTGGCGGGGTCGAAGTCGGGCGCATGGCGCAGCACCGCTTCCAGCACCGCCTGGGCCAGGCCGTCCTGCCGCTGTCCCATGATCTTGATCGGGAAATCGCAGGGAAATCGCAGCAGCGTGTCGTCACTCACCGGCGCGCATTACCGTCCGCTTGAAGTCCTGATACCAGGCGTACATGGCGGCGAACACCGGCCCCGGCCGGCCCGTGCCGACCGGCCGGCCGTCGAGCAGGACGATCGGCAGCACCTCCTTGGTGGAGGAGGTCATCCACAACTCGTCGGCGCCGCGCGCCTCCGCCTCCGCCACCGGCCGTACCTCGGCCGGCAGGCCGTGGGCGGCGGCCAGTTCCAGCACCACGTCGTAGGTGATGCCGGGCAGCATCAGATGGTCCTTCGGCGGCGCCAGCAGCACGCCCCCCTTCACGGCGAAGATGTTGGAGGCGGCGCCCTCGGTCATGCAGCCGTCGCGGAACAGGATGGTCTCGATGCAGCCGGCCTCGACCGCCTGCTGGCGCAGCAGGCAGTTGGCCAGCAGCGAGATGGTTTTCAGGTCGCAGCGCAGCCAGCGGATGTCGGGGGCGGAAATCGTCGCGATGCCCTGCTCGCGCTGCGCCGGCGGCGGGGTGAGCAGCGGTTCGGACATGATGTACACGGTCGGTGTCACCCGTGCCGGGAAGGCGTGGTTGCGCCGGGTGTCGGCGCCGCGGGTGATCTGCAGGTACACCGACTGGTCCTCGCCGGCATTGCGGGCGACGATCTCGCCGATCAGCCGTGCCCACTCCGCCGCGCCGAGCGGATCGGCGAGGCGGATGCCGTCGAGCGTCTGGCGCAGGCGGGCCAGGTGCTCGGCCAGGCGGAAGGGCCGCCGCGAATAGACCGGGATCACCTCGTAGGCGCCGTCGCCGAAGAGGAAGCCGCGGTCCATCGCCGACACCTTCGCCTCGGCGATCGGCATGAACTGCCCGTCGAGATATATGGTCGTCACTGGAACCACAAACGCATCGTGTCCCAGGCCCGGCCGAAGAGGCCGGCCACCGGCACGGTTTCCAGCGCCACCACCGGATATTCGCCGAAGGGCTTGTCGTCGAGCGCGAGCTGCAAGGTGGCGATGCGCTGGCCCTTCTGCACCGGCGCCATCAGCGGCTGGTTGCTGACCAGGCTGGCCTTGAGCTTCTCGGCCATGCCCCTGGGCAGGGACAGCGTGAAGTCGTCGAGAAAGCCGGCCTTGACGTTGTTCTGGGCGCCCTTCCAGACCTTGAGCTGCGACACCGCCTGGTCCCTGGCGTAGAGCTTGACCGCGTCGAAGTACTGGAAGCCGAAGTTGAGCAGCTTCTGCGATTCCTGGGTGCGCAGGCCGTCCGAAGCCGTGCCCATGACCACTGAAACGAGGCGCCGCGAGCCGCGCTTGGCCGAAGCGACCAGGCAGAAGCCGGCGCTCTCGGTGTGGCCGGTCTTGACGCCATCCACGGCGGGATCGAGCCAGAGCAGGCGGTTGCGGTTGGCCTGGCTGATGCGGTTGTAGGTGTACTCGCGCAGGGCGTAGAGCGGGTAGTGCTCGGGGTAATCGCGGATCAGCGCCGCCGCCAGCGTGCCCAGGTCGCGCGCCGTGGTGTAGTGCTGCGGGTCGGGCATGCCGGTGGCGTTCACGAAATGGGTGCTCTTCAGGCCGAGCCGCTGCGCCTCGCGGTTCATCAGCTGGGCGAAGGCTTCCTCGGAGCCGGCCGTCGCCTCGGCCAGCGCCACGCTGGCGTCGTTGCCCGACTGGACGATCATGCCGCGCATCAGTTCGTCCACGCTGACCGGGCGCTTGGGCTCGATGAACATGCGCGAGCCGGCGGCCTTCCAGGCCCGCTCGGAGACCGGCACTGCCTGCTCGGGGGCGAGCTTCTTCTCCCTGAGCGCGCCCAGCACCACGTAGGCCGTCATCAACTTGGTGAGCGAGGCCGGCTCGACCCGCTCGTCGGGGTTGTAGGAGGCCAGCGCCTGGCCGGTGGCGTAGTCCAGCAGCAGCCAGGATTTCGCCGCCACCGTCGGGGCCTGGGGCAGGATCTGCGCCTGGGTCAGGGCGGAAACAGCCATTGCGACAAGAAAAGCAAGAAACTTCATGGAGTTGAAACCTTGGAAAGGGGTCAAATTATACGTCAGTGGCCCAGGCCTAGCGCTGCACAACGAAAGGTTTGAAGGCCAGTGCCTCGCGGATGCGCTCGGCGACGCGGCCGGCCTCCTGGGCGTCGCGGTAGGGGCCCAGGTGCAGGCGGTACATGCCGTCCTTGGCATGGACATGGATGGCTTCGCCGAGCCAGTCGAGCTGGCGCTGGAGGCGGGCGCGGAAGCTTTCGGCGTTGTCCTGGCTGCCGAAGGCGCCCAATTGCAGGAAGGTGCCGCGCAGCTCCTGCACGGCGGGCAGGGGCGGCGCTTCTGCGGGGGCCGGGGCGGCGGCGACCAGTTCGGCGATCGGGTCGCCCGCGGCGACCGGCGGCGCCGGCTTGGCCGCCAGCAGCGTCTCGCCCGGCAGGATGCTCTCCACCTCGACCTGGGCGCTGCCGCTGCCGATGTAGCCGAGCTTCCAGGCGGCGGCGTAGGAGAGGTCGATGAGGCGCTCGTGGAGGAAGGGGCCGCGGTCGTTGACGCGCACCACCACCGATTTGCCGTTGGCGAGATTGGTGACGCGGGCGTAGCTGGGGATCGGCAGCGTCGGGTGCGCCGCGGTCATGGCGAACATGTCGTAGGGCTCGCCGATCGAGGTCTTCTGGCCGTGGAACTTGCGGCCGTACCAGCTGCCGACGCCGCGCGCCTTGTAGGGCTTCAATTCCTGCGACGGGACGTAGTCCTTGCCGAGCACGGAATAGGGCCGGTTGGCGAAGCGGTGCAGCGGCTCGGCGCGCGGCTCGGCGTCGGGCACGGCGTCGAGGTTGCCGGGGACGCTGTCGCCCGGCCCGTCGTCCTGGTAAAACCCGCCGCCGCGCTTGAGGCTGTATTGCGGCTTCGGCGGCGCCGGCTTCGCGGCAGCGGGCGGCGCAACCGACTCGTCGCGCTCGATGCTGCGCGGCGGCTGCGAGCCGCAGCCGGCCAGCAAAACCATGAGTGCGGCAGCACAGGCGGCGCAGTCCGGCCGCCGGGCCGACCCAAGGCCGGACGGCACGCGCCGGAGGCGCAATCCGCACAGCAGCCGATTTGCCGCGACCGGTAACACCCGAGCGCAGCGAGCCAGCAGGCTCCTCCCCGCGAGGGGAGGCTGGGAGGGGCGGGCCGATCTCATCATTTCTGCACGAGCATCCGGTGCTTGTGGATGCTCATCAGTATGCCCACGCCGGCGAACAGCGTCACCAGCGCCGTGCCGCCGTAGCTGACGAAGGGCAACGGCACGCCCACCACCGGCAGGATGCCGCTGACCATGCCCATGTTGACGAAGGCGTAGGTGAAGAAGATCAGGGTGACGCTGCCGGCCAGCAGGCGCGAGAACAGCGTTGGCGCGTTGGCGGCGACCATCAGGCCGCGGCCGATGATGAGGGCGTAGAGCACCAGCAGGAAGCTGTTGCCGAGCAGGCCGAACTCCTCGGAGAGCACGGCGAAGATGAAGTCGGTGTGCCGCTCGGGGATGAACTCGAGGTGGGTCTGGGTGCCGTTGCCCAAGCCCTTGCCGAGGATGCCGCCGGAGCCCACCGCGATGGTGGACTGGATGATGTGGAAGCCCTTGCCGAGCGGATCGGCCTCGGGGTCGATCAGCGTCAGGATGCGCTGCCGCTGATAGTCGTGCAGCAGGGTCCAGGCGAAGGGCAGGCTGGCCAGGCCGCCGAAGACCAGCGTGGCCATGACCTTCCAGGACAGCCCCGCCAGGAAGATCACGAAGAAGCCGGCGGCGAAGACCAGGATCGCCGTGCCCAGGTCCGGCTGGCGGGCGATCAGGGCCACCGGCAGCAGCAGGATCAGCGCCGCGACCACCCAGTCGCGCGCCCGCAGCATGGCTTCGTGCTTCTGGAAGTACCAGGCCAGCATCAGCGGCATGGCGATCTTCATGATCTCCGAGGGCTGGATGCGCATGAAGCCGAGGTTGAGCCAGCGCCGCGCCCCCTTCGAGACGTCGCCGAACAGCGCCACCGCCACCAGCAGCAGCACGCCGGCGACGTAGAGCGGCAGCGCCAGGTGCATCAGGCGCTGCGGCGGCACCTGGGCCGCCAGCCGCATCACCACCAGCGCCACGGCCAGGTTGAGGAACTGGTTGTTGAGCCGCTCCGGCGAGGCGCTGGTCAGCACCAGCAGGGCATAGCCGACCAGCAGGGCCAGCATGCCGAGCAGCGCCGGGTCGATCGGCGCGGCCAGCTTCTGCCACCATTCGCGCGGACGGAAGGCCAGCTCAGTCACCCTCCACCTCCTCCTCGAACTCGGGCGCCGCGTCCTTGGGCAGCTTGCCGAGCAGCCAGTAGTCGAGCACCTGGCGGGCGATCGGCGCCGCCGACTGGGCGCCGAAGCCGCCGTTCTCCACCAGCACCGCCAGGGCGATGGTCGGCTGGTCGGCCGGCGCGAAAGCGATGAACAGGGCGTGGTCGCGCAGCCGTTCGCTGACCTTGCCGGCCTCGTACTTGCCGCCCTTGAGGCTGAACACCTGGGCCGTGCCGGTCTTGCCGGCGGAGGTATATTCCGCCCCGGCGAAGGCGCGGGCGCCGGTGCCCTCCTTGTTCACGCCGACCATGGCCTGGCGGATCACCTCGACGTTGGCCGGCTTGAGCGGCAGGGTGCGCAGCGGTTCGGGCTCGATCGGGACCCGCTCGCCGGTGTTGATGTTCTCGATGTGCCTGACCAGGTGCGGCCGGAACAGCACGCCGTTGCTGGCGATGGCGGCGGTGGCCTGGGCCAGCTGGATCGGCGTGTAGGCGTTGTAGCCCTGGCCGATGCCGATGGAGACGGTCTCGCCGGCATACCATTTCTGCTGCTCGGGCTTTCTGAAGCGCTTGCGCTTCCATTCCTGCGAGGGCAGCACGCCCTCCGACTCGCCCTCGATGTCGATGCCGGTCCTCTGGCCCAGGCCGAGCTGGCGCATGAAGGCCGAGATGGCGTCGATGCCCATGTCGTTGGCCAGCACGTAGTAGTAGGTGTCGCAGGACTGCACGATCGACGTGTACATGTCCACGATGCCGTGGCCGCCCTTCTTGTCGTCGCGGAAGGTGTGGCCGCCGAAATTGAAGAAGCCCGGATCGGAAATGGTCTGTTGCGGCGTGCGTTTGCCGGTCTCGAGGGCTGCCAGCGCCATGAAGGGCTTGAAGGTCGAGCCGGGCGGGTAGGCGCCGTTGAGTGCGCGGTTGACCATCGGCTTGTCCTCGGAGGTATTGAGCCCTTCCCAGTCCTGCGGGCTGATGCCGTCGACGAACAGATTGGGGTCGTAGCCCGGCATCGACACCAGCGCCAGGATGCCGCCGGTCGCCGGCTCGATCGCCACCAGGGCCCCGCGGCGCTGGCCGAAGGCCCGCTCCACCACCTGCTGCAGCTTGGCGTCGAGGGTCAGCACCAGGTTGTTGCCGGGCAGCGGCGCGGTGCGCGCCAGCACCCGCACGGCCCGGCCGCCGGCATCCACCTCGACCTGCTCGAAGCCGGTCTGGCCGTGCAGCTCGAACTCGTACTTCTGCTCCAGCCCGGTCTTGCCGAAGTGCTCGGTGCCGCGGTAGTTGTCCTCCGCGCCCTGCCGCTCGATGGCGCCCAGGTCGCGGTCGTTCACCCGGCCGATGTAGCCCAGGGCATGCGAAGCGAGTTCGCCCTGCGGATACTGGCGGAACAGCCGCGCCTTGATCTCGACGCCCGGGAAGCGGTAGCGCTGGGCGATGAAGCGCGCCACCTCCTCGTCGGTCAGCCGGGTGCGGATCGGCAGCGACTCGAAGTTCTTGCTCTCCTCGAGCAGTTTCCTGAAGCGCTTGCGGTCCTTGGGCTGGATGTCGACGACGCCGGCCAGGGCGTTGATGACGGCCTCCAGGTCGGCCACCTTGCCCGGCGTGATCTCCAGGGTGTAGGCGGAATAGTTGCGCGCCAGCACCAGGCCGTTGCGGTCGACGATGACGCCGCGGTTGGGCACGATCGGCACCAGCGAGATGCGGTTGTCCTCGGCGCGCGTCCGGTAATGCTCGTGCTGCACCACCTGCAGCCAGAAGAAGCGGGTGAACAGCAGGAAGAAGGCCAGCAGCACCAGCGCGCCGGCGACGGCCAGGCGCCTCTGGAAGCGCTCGATCTCCTGCTCGGGATTCTTGAACTCGGCCGGCTTGAGCATCAGATCGGGCGGTTTTCGTCGCGCTCGACGGGCTGGTACTGCGGCAGCAGCAGCACGAAGGTGAGCGGGAACCAGAGCAGCGCACCGCTGAAGCTGCCGAGGAAAAAGCCCCAGCCGGGGAAGTCGGCGCCGCCCGCCATCCGGGTGACGACCATCACCAGCTGGGTGGCCAGCAGCATCGGCAGGACGTGCAGCGCTTGTTGCGCCAGCGGGAACCAGAGGATGCGGCGCGACAGCCCGCCGCCGGCGTAGGCGAGCAGCAGGTAGGCCAGCGGATGCTGGCCCATCACGCTGCCGGAGGCGACGTCCATCAACAGGCCGGCGACGAAGGCGGTGCCCATGCCGACCCGCTGCGGCTCGCGCACGCTCCAGAAGGCCAGCACCAGCGCCACCCAGTCCGGCACGCCGACGGCATGGCCGAGCGGGATCAGGTCGAGGAAGAAGGCGGCCGCCAGCGAGAACAGGATGAACCACTGCTTGACCGGCAGCAGGATGCGGCGCGAGCTGTGGGTGGGCTGGATCGCCATGCCGGCTTACTCCTTCTTCCTCGCCCTGCGGCCCTTGAGCGGCTTGTCGCGCGCCTCGGTTTCCTCCACCTGGGGCGGCAGCGGCTCGCGCGCGCCGAGGATCAGCACCTGGCCGTGCTTTTCCACGCCGGCCACCGGTTCGCAGAGGATGCGGGCGAAGGAATAGGCGGCATCGCGGTCCACCCGCGCCACTCTGGCCACCGGCAAGCCGGGCTGGTAGACGCCGTCCAGGCCGGAGGTGACGAGGAGGTCGCCCGGCTGCACGTCGGCGTTGGCGGCCAGAAAGCGCAACTCGAGCTGGCCGCCCGAGGCGCCGAACAGCACGGTGCGCAATCCGCTGCGCAGGATCTTCACCGGCACCGCCTGGTTCTTGTCAGTGACCAGGGTCACTTCGCTCTGCAGCGGGAAGACGCGGGTCACCTGGCCCAGCACGCCGGACTCGTCCACCACCGCCTGGCCGCCGGCGATGCCGTGCTGGCTGCCCTTGTCGACGATGACCCGGCGGCTGAAGGGGTCGCGCGCCGTGTACAGGATTTCCGCCAGGGTGCCGGAGACCGGCTGGCGGGCTCTCATGTCGAGCAGCTCGCGCAGGCGCTGGTTTTCCAGCTCCAGGTGCTGCTGGCGCAGCAGCCAGTTGGCGGACTCCAGCTCCTTGCGCTTGAGCTCGGCGTTTTCCTGCTGCACCGCGCCGAGGCGGCTGAAATAGGCGCCCACCTGCTCGTACAGGTCCACCGGGGTGTAGGCGGCGCGCTGCAGGGGGTAGAGCGCCACCGCCACGCCCTGGCGGACCCATTCCAGGGTGCGGTACTTGAGGTCGAAGACCAGCAGGGCCAGGGAGAGGATGACGAAGAAGGCCAGCCGCGCCAGCGGCGCGGGACCGCGCTTGAAGAAGGGGGGCGGCGGGTGACCGACGACCGACATCGGCGGCTACGAAGGCGAGCGCGGCAGCCGGCTGGAAGAGCCGTGCCGCACGCCCTTACTCATTCGCGAAGATGCTCCCGAGGGTGTCCACCTTCTCCAGCGCGATGCCGGAGCCGCGCACCACGCAGGTCAGCGGATCGTCGGCGACGATCACCGGCAGGCCGGTCTCCTCCATCAGCAGGCGGTCGAGGTCGCGCAGCAGGGCGCCGCCGCCGGTGATGACCATGCCCTTCTCGGCGATGTCGGCACCCAGCTCGGGGGGCGTCTGTTCCAGCGCCTGCTTGACGGCGCCGACGATGGCGTTCAGGGGCTCGGTGAGCGCCTCGAGGATCTCGTTGCTGGAGATGGTGAAGCTGCGCGGGATGCCCTCGGCCAGGTTGCGGCCCTTGACCTCCATCTCCTTGACTTCCGAGCCGGGGAAGGCCGAGCCGATTTCCTTCTTGATCGATTCGGCGGTGGTCTCGCCGATCAGCATGCCGTAGTTGCGGCGGATGTAGTTGATGATGGCCTCGTCGAACTTGTCGCCGCCGACCCGCACCGAGCCGGCATACACCATCCCGCCGAGCGAGATGACGCCCACTTCGGTGGTGCCGCCGCCGATGTCCACCACCATCGAACCGGTGGCGTCGGACACCGGCATGCCGGCGCCGATGGCCGCCGCCATCGGCTCCTCGATCAGGTACACCTGGCTGGCGCCGGCGCCCAGCGCGGATTCGCGGATGGCGCGGCGCTCGACCTGGGTCGAGCCGCAAGGCACGCAGATGATGATGCGCGGGCTGGGCGAGAACAGGCGCGAGTCGTGCACCTTCTTGATGAACTGCTTCAACATCTGCTCGGTGACCGTGAAGTCGGCGATGACGCCGTCCTTCATGGGGCGAATGGCGGTGATGGTGCCGGGGGTCTTGCCCAGCATCTGCTTGGCGGAATGGCCGACCGCCATGATGGTCTTCTTGGCGTTGGGGCCGCCTTCGGTGCGGATCGCCACCACCGAGGGCTCGTTCAGGACGATGCCCTTGCCGCGCACGTAGATCAGCGTGTTGGCGGTGCCGAGGTCGATGGCCAGGTCGTTGGAAAAATAGGAGCGGAGAAAACCGAACATTGCAAAGTCCCTGCGGAGTGCGGAAAATCAATTGCCTATGATACTCTATTGCGCTCTGTAATTTTAGTCCCCGCGCACCATGTCCCTCAGCCTCGACCAGGTCCGGCGCATCGCCGAGCTCTCCCGCATCGAACTTGCCCCCGGCGAGGCCGAGCGCAGCCGCGAACAGTTGAATGGCATCTTCGGACTGATCGAAGCGATGCAGGCCGTGGATACCGCCGGCGTCGCACCGATGGCCCACGCCCGCGACCTCGCCCAGCGCCTGCGCGAGGACCGCGTCAGCGAGACCGACCGCCACGCGGACTTCCAGAAAGTCGCGCCGGAGGCCGAGGCCGGGCTGTATCTGGTGCCAAAAGTGATCGAGTAGTCCCATGATCCACGCCAGCCTGAAAGAGCTTGCCGCCGCCCTGGCGGGAAAGAAGATCTCCAGTGTCGAGCTGACCTCGCTGCACCTCGAGCGCATCGTCCGGCTCAATCCGCAGCTCAATGCCTTCATCACCGTCGATCCCGAGAAAAGCCTGGCCATGGCGCGCGCCGCCGACGCCCGCCTGGCGCGCGGCGAAGGCGGCCCGCTTACCGGCATCCCGCTGGCGCACAAGGACATTTTCTGCGCCGAGGGCTGGCTCACGACCTGCGGCTCGAAGATGCTGTCGAATTTCGTCAGCCCCTACGACGCCACCGTGATCGAGCGCTTCAAGGCCGCCGGCACGGTGACGCTGGGCAAGACCAACATGGACGAGTTCGCCATGGGCTCGTCCAACGAGACATCCTTCTACGGCCCGGTGAAGAACCCCTGGGACACGGCCGCCGTGCCCGGCGGCTCCTCGGGCGGCTCGGCCGCCGCCGTAGCCGCCCGCCTGGCGCCCGCCGCCACCGGCACCGACACCGGCGGCTCGATCCGCCAGCCGGCCGCCCTGTGCGGCCTGACCGGCCTGAAGCCGACCTACGGCGTGGTCTCGCGCTGGGGCATGATCGCCTTCGCTTCCAGCCTCGACCAGGCCGGGCCGATGGCCAGGAGCGCCGAGGACTGCGCCCTGCTGCTCAATGCCATGGCCGGTTTCGACCCGCGCGATTCCACCAGCCTGGAGCGGCCCGCCGAGGACTACGCCGGCGATCTGGAGAAGCCGCTGGCCGGCCTGAAGATCGGCCTGCCGAAGGAATTCTTCGCCGAGGGCCTCTCGGCCGAGGTGGCCCAGGCGGTCGAGGCGGCCATCGCCGAATACCGCAGGCTGGGCGCCGTCACGGTCGAGGTTTCCCTGCCGAACATGAAGCTCTCCGTGCCGGCCTACTACGTCATCGCCCCGGCCGAGGCCTCCAGCAACCTGTCGCGCTTCGACGGCGTGCGCTACGGCCACCGCGCGCCGCAGTACGGCGATCTTGCCGACATGTACTGCAAGAGCCGCGCCCAGGGTTTCGGCGCGGAAGTGAAGCGGCGCATCCTGATCGGCACCTATGTCCTTTCGCACGGCTACTACGACGCCTACTACCTGCAGGCCCAGCGCATCCGCCGTCTCATCGCGACCGACTTTTCGCAAGCCTTCAAGTCCTGCGACCTGATCATGGGGCCGACCAGCCCGACGGCGGCCTTCGCGCTCGGCGCCAAGGCTGCCGATCCGGTGCAGATGTACCTCTCCGACATCTACACCATCGCCGTCAACCTCGCCGGTCTGCCCGGCATGTCGATCCCCTGCGGGTTCGGCGCCGGCAAGCGCCCGGTCGGGCTGCAGATCATCGGCGATTATTTCGCCGAGTCGCGCATGCTCAATGCCGCCCACCAGTACCAGCGCGCCACCGACTGGCACGCCCGCGCCCCGGAGCTGTGAACATGCCCTGCAGACGCCTGATCCTGATTGCCAGCCTTGCCCTGGGCGCCTGCGCCGCGCCGGAGAAGGCGCCGCCGCCCGCCGCCGAAGCGCCGCCAGCGGTCCCGGTCGCCGCCGCCAAACCCCAGCCGAAGCCGCAGAAACCCGGGCCGATCCCGGTGCGTCCGCTCAACGTCAAGACCGACTGCAGCTTCCGCGACGAGACCGGCTACAACGGCGCGCTCAAACTGAACGTGGCCGAAGCGAAGGTGCAGGCCTTCGAGGCGAAGGTGAACATCCCGAAGCGCGGCGCCTGCCGCTTCGACCTGAAGGATTTCCGCCAGACGAAGGAGATGCCCGCCATCGAGCTCAGCCAGAACCAGGGCCGCTGCATCGTCCGCGTCTGGGAGCAGGGCGAGCGGGTGACGGTGGCCTTCCAGCAGTGCGAGAAGATGTGCTCGGGCAACTCCTACAGCTACCTCTGGCCGATCCTCAACGACCGGGGCAAGGGTTCCTGCGCCTGATCCGGGGAACGAGATGATGCGCCAGATCCTGCTCCTGTTGCTCACCGCCTTCCTCGGCGCCTGCGCCGTCGTCGAGCGGCCGACGCCCATTCCGGTGCGCCCGCTCAGCGTCAAGACCGACTGCAGCTACCGCGACGAGACCGGCGGCAGCGGCATCCTCAAGCTGGAGGTGGCCGCGGCGCGGGTGCGCGCCTTCGAGGCCCGGGCGAACTTTCCGCAGCACGGCGCCTGCCACTTCGTCCTGAAGGACTTCCGCCAGACCAGGGAGATGCCGGCCATCGAGCTGAGCCAGCCGAACGGCGGCTGCGTGGTGCGGATGTGGGAGCAGGGCAGCCGCGTCACGGTGGCCTTCCAGCAGTGCGAGCGGATGTGCACGGGCAGCGCCTGGGACCAGCTCCTGCCGATGATCTACGACCGGCGCGACGGCAGCTGCGCCTGAACGGAATGAACCGTCTATGAGCCTCGCCAACTGGGAAATCGTCATCGGGCTGGAAACCCACGCCCAGCTCAACACGGCGTCGAAAATCTTCTCCGGCGCGTCGACCGCCTTCGGCGCGGCGCCCAACAGCCAGGCCTGCGCGGTGGACATCGCCCTGCCCGGCGTCCTGCCGGTCCTCAACCGCGGCGCCGTCGAGCGGGCCATCCGCTTCGGCCTGGCCGTCGGCGGCAGGATCGCCCCGCGCTCGGTGTTCGCCCGCAAGAACTACTTCTACCCCGATCTGCCCAAGGGCTACCAGATCAGCCAGTACGAGCTGCCGGTGGTCTCGGGCGGCGGCCTCAGCATAAAAGTCGGTCTCCCGGACACGGCGGAAGAGAAGTTCGTCCGCCTGACGCGGGCCCACCTCGAGGAGGACGCCGGCAAGTCGCTCCATGAGGACTTTCACGGAAGATCGGGCATCGACCTCAACCGCGCCGGCACGCCGCTGCTGGAGATCGTCTCTGAGCCGGACATGCGTTCGGCCGCCGAGGCGGTGGCCTACGCCAAGGCGCTGCACGCCCTGGTGCGCTGGATCGGCATCTGCGACGGCAACATGCAGGAGGGCTCCTTCCGCTGCGACGCCAACGTCTCGGTGCGGCCGAAGGGTTCGGACACGCTGGGCACGCGGCGCGAGATCAAGAACCTCAACTCCTTCCGCTTCCTGCAGCAGGCGATCGAGTACGAGGCGCGCTGGCAGATCGAGACGCTGGAGGACGGTGGCCGCATCCACCAGGCCACCGTGCTGTTCGATCCGGACACCGGCGAAACCCGCGCCATGCGCTCCAAGGAGGAGGCCCACGACTACCGCTACTTCCCCGATCCGGACCTGCTGCCGCTGGAGATTGCGCCGGCCTGGATCGATGCGGTGAAGGCCGCCCTGCCGGAGCTGCCCGAAGCCATGAAGGCGCGCTTCGAGCGCGACTACGGCCTCTCCGCCTACGACGCCGGGACGCTGACGGCCGCGCGCGAGACGGCCGCCTATTTCGAGCAGGCGGCTGTCCTGGGCAACGCCAAGCTGTGCGCCAACTGGATGATGGGCGAGCTTACCGCGCGACTCAATCGCGAGGAAAAGGACATCGCCGCCGCGCCGATCAGCCCGGCGCAGCTCGCCGGCCTGGTCGCGCGCCTGGCCGACGGCACGTTGTCGGGCAAGATGGCCAAGGAGGTCTTCGACGCGCTCTGGGGCGGCGAGGGCCAGGATGCCGACGCGATCATCGAGGCGAGGGGACTGAAGCAGATCTCCGACAGCGGCGCGCTGGAGAAGATCATCGACGAGGTGCTGGCCGCCAACCCGAAGTCGGTCGAGGAGTTCCGCGCCGGCAAGGAGAAGGCCTTCAACGCGCTGGTCGGCCAGGCCATGAAGGCCACCAGGGGCAAGGCCAATCCGCAGCAGGTGAACGAGCTGCTGAAGAAAAAACTAGGCGCCTGAGCCGGCGCCGGGCCGCCCCGAGCCGGCTCATTTGCAGATCATGGTGCGCAGCGAACCTCCGTCACCCCCTTCCTAGGGAAGGGGGCCGGGGGGATGGCTCATTCCTACCGACAGCGCGATCAGCAGCTGTGCCGCCCAGTAGGTCGCCAGCGTCACCGCCCGCGCGGCGCGGAAGTGCCAGCGGAAGCGGTCGATCGCCAGCACCGCATCCGAGACCACGAACAGCCCGGCGCCGAGCGCCGCCAGCAGCGCCACCCCGCCGCCGGTGGCCTGCCAGCGTCCCGTCGCCTGGCCGGCCATTGCCGCGATCACGATCACATAGACGAGCACTGGCGCGCGCAGCGCCGGCTTCAATCCCGGCCACACCAGCGCCACCACCAGCCCGCCTGCCGCGAAATAGGGCAGCCACAGCAATGGCGCGGCGCCGAACGGCGCGTCGGTGGAGAAGGCCCAGACATAACACAGATGGGCGACCAGGAAGCTCGCCAGCCCGGCGACGAAACGGTCGCGCGGCAGCATCAGGAAGACATCGCCGGCGGTGGACAACAGCAGGCCGGCGGCGATCAGCCGGGCGTAGTCGGCCCGGGCGGCGGGCAGGGATAGCGCCAGCGCCAGGATCAGCAGGGTGGCAAGCGGCTTGAAGAGGTAGATCTGCCAGCGCCGGCCATCGTCCAGGTAGTGGGCGCGGATCGCCAGCACTGCCGCAAGGACGGCGAGGGCGGCCAGGCCCGACTGTATCGTTCCCACCCGGAGGATTTCAGCGGGGCCGGCTGTCCGCCGCGGAGGGCGCCGTCGTCTTGCTGGCGGTCAGCTCGCGATAGCGCTGCCGCTCGGCCTCGTAGCGGGCCTTCACCGTCTCGATTTCCTTCTGCTTGGCGGCGATGGCGGCCTGCTGCGTCTTCATCTCGGCCTGGTTGTCGCGGATCTGGGCCTGCAGCGCCGGCGGCGGCGTTTTCTTCTTGTAGAACTCCGCTTCGCCGTCGAGCTTCTGCTGCTGCTTGCCGAGCTCTGCCAGCTTTTCCTCGGAAGCCTGGATGGTCTTCGCGATGTCGGCCAGGGCGCGGTCGCGGGCGTAGTCGATGTCCTTCTCGGTGGCGTAAGTGGCCAGCAGGGCCCGGTTGCGGCGATCCTCCTCCTTGCGCCGGAGCTCCTCCTCCTTGGCCTTCTTGGCCTCGGCCTCCTTGACGGTGCGCTGTTCCGCGGTCAGCGGCGCATCGATGCGCTTGACGGTCCTGCCCGTCGGGCTGATCTCGCGATAGGCCTTGCCGTAGCACTGCGGCGGCAGCACGTCGGAGCAGACCTGCTTGCCGCTGTCGTCGTTGCAGCAATAGGTGTTCCGGGTGCCGGGATTCGCGCCGGAGCCGCCTCTTTGCGCCAGCGCCGAACCGCACAAACACAGCGTTGCGAGGAGAAACAAGGCCGAGCCTAGCCTTTTGATCATTTTTTTATTCCGTATTGTTCGCGG
Organism: Rhodocyclaceae bacterium; assembly: GCA_016791205.1. GTDB lineage: Bacteria > Pseudomonadota > Gammaproteobacteria > Burkholderiales > Rhodocyclaceae > Desulfobacillus. The sequence goes on from JAEUNH010000122.1 coordinate 22,438, forward strand.
TAACGGATGACCGCTTGCAAATTCTGCGCCAGTTCCGGCTTGCCGCCAAGATAGGCCAGCAGGTCGTCGAGGTCGGCCACCGCCAGCACCGGCATGGCGTAATCCTCCCGCACTTCCTGCACGGCGGAGCGCTCCCCCTGGCCGCGTTCCATGCGGTCGAGGGCAATCACCACCCCGGCCGGGGTGGCGCCGGCGGCGCGGATCAGCTGGACGGATTCCCGCACCGAGGTGCCGGCCGAGATCACATCGTCGACGATCAGCACCCGGCCGACCAGCGGCGCGCCGATCAGGCTGCCGCCCTCGCCATGGTCCTTGGCTTCCTTGCGGTTGAAGCCGAAGGGCAGATTGTGCCCCTTTTCGGCCAGCGCCATGGCGGTGCCGGCCGCCAGCGGAATGCCCTTGTAGGCGGGGCCGAAGAGCATGTCGCAGGGCGCCCCGGCGGCCAGGATGGCGCGGGCGTAGAAGCGGCACAGCCGTCCCAGCGAGGCGCCGTCGTTGAACAGCCCGGCGTTGAAAAAATAGGGGCTGAGCCGCCCCGCCTTGGTTTTGAACTCGCCGAAGCGCAACACCCCGGTTTCGACTGCAAAGGCAATGAACTCGTCGCTAAAATCCATGTTTGTTCCGAAATGGCCGACCCACGATGCGCATCATAACCCTGAACCTGAACGGCATTCGCTCGGCCGCCCGCAAGGGTTTCTTCGACTGGCTGGCAAGACAGGATGCCGATTTCGTCTGCCTGCAGGAGCTCAAGGCCCAGGTCGGCGACATGGCGCGCCATGTCCTCAACCCCGAGGGCTATTACGGCTTCTTTCACTACGCCGAAAAGAAGGGCTACAGCGGCGTCGGCCTGTACTGCCGGCGCCAGCCCGAGCGCATCGTCGAAGGGCTGGGGATTCCCGAGTTCGATGCCGAGGGACGTTATCTGCAGGCCGATTTCGGCCCGCTGAGCGTCGTCTCGGTGTATCTGCCCTCGGGCGCCTCCTCGCCGGAGCGGCAGGCGGCCAAGTTCCGCTTCATGGCCGGCTTCCGGCCCCACCTCGACGCCCTGGTCCGTGCCGGCCGCGATGTCCTGCTGTGCGGCGACTGGAACATCGCCCATCGCCAGATCGACCTGAAGAACTGGAAGGGCAACCTGAAGAATTCCGGCTTTCTGCCCGAGGAGCGGGCCTGGATCGGCGCGCTGTTCGAGGGAGGCGGTTGGGTCGATGTCTATCGGCGCCTGCATCCCGAGGCGGAAGGCGAGGCCTACACCTGGTGGTCGAACCGCGGCCAGGCCCGGGCCAAGAACGTCGGCTGGCGCATCGATTACCAGGTCGCCACGCCCGCCCTGGCGGCGCGGGCGCGGCGGGCGGAGGTGTACAAGGGGCAATGGTTCTCCGACCACGCCCCGCTCAGCATCGACTACGATTATGCGTCCGCTTGACCGCCGTATTTGCCATGCCCCGTGAAAATCGGTAGCCTTCCCCAAGCCTATTCGTTCTTCATCAGGAGAGTCCCATCATGACCGATGTCACCAAGGAAAAACTGATCTCCGATCTCAAGGTCGTCGTCGTCGACGCCGAGGAGATCCTCAAGGCCACCGCCGGCCAGGCCGGGGAAAAAATGGCCGACCTGCGCGCCAGGCTGCAGGACCACCTGCACAGCGCCCGCCAGAGCCTCGCCGAGGCCCAGGCCGCCGTCATGGAACGGACCAAGGAAGTCGCCCGCGCCACCGACGACTACGTGCACGACAACCCCTGGCGCTCGATCGGCATCGCCGGCGGCATCGGCTTCATCATCGGCCTGCTGATCGGCCGCCGCTGATCGGCCGCGGATAACCCATGGCAACACCCGGCAGCGTGGGCGCGCGCCTGCGCGGCCATCTCGCCGCCGCGCTGGGCATCCTGCAGACGCGGCTGGAGCTCCTCGCCACGGAAGTGGCCGAGGAGAAGGTGCGCCTCGGCAGCCTGCTCGGCTTCGCCGCGGCGGCGTTCTTCTTCCTCGGCTTCGGCGCCGTGCTCCTGGCGCTGTTCCTCACCGTGCTGCTGTGGGACAGCCACCGCCTGCTGGCGCTGGGCGTGTTCACCGCGCTGTTCCTGGCCTTCGGCCTCATCGCGGCGCTGGCCGCCGCCCGGATCGGCCGCCAGGGTTCGCGCCTGTTCGCCGCCAGCATCTCCGAACTGGCGCAGGACCGCGACATGATCCGGCCGGACGATGAATCCAAGGCTTCTTGAGCTGGCGCTGAAGAAGCAGCGGCTCCGGCTCAAGGCGGCCGGCCAGCGCGTGCTGATCCTGCACGCCCTCGAGTCGGCATCGCCGGCCTTCGGCCTGGCCGACAAGGCGGGTGCGGCCTGGCACTGGGCCAAGGCCCATCCCGAATGGCTGGCCGGCGCCGGCGTCACCCTGCTGGTGGCCCGGCCGCGTGCCTTCTTCCGCTGGGCCAGGCGCGGCTTCTTCGCCTGGCAGTCCCTGCGCCGCCTGCGCGCCGCCGTCGACAACTTCCTTCCCGCGCGCTGAGCCGCATGCAGCGCCTGCCCCCCGGCGTATTCCGCCCCATGCTTGCCGCCCAGCAGCGCGAGCGCGACTACGTCCTGCGCGAGGTGCTCAAGGTCAAGGGCCTGATGCCCTTGCTGATGAAGCAGAGGAATGGGCAGCGCTGGAGCGTCGCCGAGCGGCGCGAACTCAAGGACACGCTGAAGGCGCTGTCGAACATCTCGCCGTATCTGTTCACCCTGGCCCTGCCGGGCTCGTTGCTGGTGCTGCCGCTGCTCGCCTGGTGGCTGGACCGCCGCCGCGGCCGGCGCTCAACGAACTGATTCGGGCGACGCGTTCCAGGGCGCCACGCGCGCGAGCAGCAGCATTCCCGGCGCCGCCAGCACGGTGCAGAGCAGGAAGAAATCGAACCAGCCCATCTGCCCGACCAGCCAGCCGGTGCTGGCGTTGATGAAGGTGCGCGGCACCGCCATCAGGCTGGTGAACAGCGCGAACTGCGTCGCCGTGTACGCCGGATGCGTGGTGCGGGCGATGAAGGCGACGAAGGCCGCGGTGCCGAGGCCGACGCCGAGCGCCTCGATGCCGATGACGACCGCCAGCGCGATCCGCTGGTCGGCGCCGATGGCCGCCTGCGGCCCCAGCCAGGCCAGCCAGGCGAAGCCGAGGATCGCCGCCCACTGCACGAAGCCGAAGACCCACAGCGCGCGGTTGATGCCGAGGCGCACCATCCACAATCCGCCCAGCAGCCCGCCGATGACGCTCGGCCACAGCCCGGCGTGCTTGGCCACCAGGCCAATGTCCGACTTGGAGAAACCCATTTCCAGATAGAACGGCGTGGCCAGCGCCGTGCACATCGAGTCGCCCAGCTTGTAGAGGAAGATGAAGGCCAGCACGTAGCCGGCCTCGCGCCAGCCGTTGCGCGCGATGAATTCATGGAAGGGCTCGACCACCGCCTCGCGCAGCGTCTTCGGCGCCGCCCGCGCCGCCGGCGCCTCGCGCACCATGAGGGTCATCGCCATGCCCGGCAGCATGAACAGCGCGGTGACGACGAACACCTGCAGCCAGGGGAAATGGTCGGCGAGGATCAGCGACAGCGAGCCGGGCACCAGACCGGCGACCTTGTAGGCATTCACATGCACCGCGTTGCCCAGCCCCAGCTCGATTTCCGGCAGCAGCTCGCGGCGGTAGGCGTCGAGCACGATGTCCTGCGTCGCCGAAAGAAAGGCCACCAGCACCGAGAACAGCACGACGAGGCCGAGGTCGGCCTGCGGCGAGAGAAAGCCGAAGGCCGCCACCGAGAACAGCAGGCCGATCTGGGTGGCCAGCATCCAGCCGCGCCGCCGCCCCAGCACGGGCAGCGCGTAGCGGTCGAGCAGCGGCGACCAGAGGAACTTCCAGGTGTAGGGCATCTGCACCAGGGTCAGCGCGCCGATGGCGGCGAGGCTCAGGCCCTCGGTCTTCAGCCAGGCCGGCAGGAGATTGAGCAGGATGAACAGCGGCAGGCCGGAGGAAAACCCCGTGAACACGCAGATCAGCATGCGCCGGTTGAGCAGCGCGGCAAGCACCGACGGTTTTTTTTGTTCGGTCATCCGGCGCGATTCTACGCCGGAAGCTTACTGCGCCGCGCGGCCCAGCCGGTATACGGCGATGCTGGCGTTGAGGTTGAGGTCCTCGGTGACGATGTTGTCGCCCTCGAAGCCGAGGCGCTCGCGCAGGACGATGCCGCGCTCGGCGCACAGCGCCTCGAAGTCGGCCATGGTGAAGAAGCGCACGTTGGGCGAGTTGAACCACTGGTAGGGCAGGCTCTCGGAGACCGGCATGCGCCCCGCGGCGATGGCCTTGCGGTGGCTGCGGTGGCCGAAGTTGGGAAAGCTCACCACCGCCTCGCGCCCCACCCGCAGCATCTCCGCCAGCAGCCGCTCCGTGTGGCGCACCGTCTGCAGCGACAGCGACATCACGACGTGGTCGAAGAAGCCGTCCTCGAAGCCGGAGAGGCCGGCCTCCAGGTCGATCTGGATGACGTTCACGCCGTTCCCGATGCAGGCGAGGATGTTGGCCGGATCGTTGTCGGCGCCGTAGCCGAGCACGCCCTTCTCGTCGCGCAGGTAGCGCAGCAGGCTGCCGTCGCCGCAGCCCAGGTCGAGCACCTTCTCGCCCGGCTTGATCCACTTGGCGATGACGTCGAAGTCGAGGCGGCCGAGGACGTTGGTCATGACACGGCCCACCCCCCCGCCCCCGCCCCGAGGGCGGGGGTGACGGTCGTTCGCGGGCTTCGCCCGCTCCTGGCGGTTGACTGCGCCGTCCTTGGGACGGCCCGGCGGACGGCGCTCATGTATTGATGCCTTCAAAGTAAGCCCGCAGCACGGCGTGGTAGTGCGGGTCGTCGAGCAGGAAGGAATCGTGGCCGGCCATCGACTCGACCTCGGCGTAGCTGACATCGAGGCCGTTGTGCACCAGGCCGTAGACGATCTCGCGCGAGCGCTCCGGCGCGAAGCGCCAGTCGGTCGAGAAAGAGACGACGAGGAACTTCGCCTTGGCCCGCGCCAGCGCCGCGGCGAGCCGGCCGCCGTAATCGCGCGCCGGATCGAAGTAGTCGAGCGCCTTGGTGGTGATGAGATAGGTGTTGGCGTCGAAGAAGCCGGCGAACTTGTCGCCCTGGTAGCGCAGGTAGGACTCGATCTCGAAGTCCACGTCGTAGCTGTAGCGCAGGTCCGCCTGGCGCAGCCTGCGGCCGAACTTCTCCGCCATCTGGTCGTCGGAGAGATAGGTGATGTGGCCGAGCATGCGCGCCAGGCGCAGGCCGCGCGCCGGCACCACGCCGTGCTCGTAGTAGTGGCCGCCGTGGAAATCCGGATCGGTGAGGATGGCCTGGCGCGCCACCTCGTTGAAGGCGATGTTCTGCGCGGTGAGCTTCGGCGCCGAGGCGATCGCCAGGGCGTGGCGGATGCGCTCCGGATACTCCAGCGCCCACTGCATGGCCTGCATGCCGCCCAGGCTGCCGCCGATCACCGCCGCCCAGGCCTCGATGCCGAGCCGGTCGGCCAGCCGCGCCTGCGCCGCCACCCAGTCCTCGACCGTCACCACCGGAAAGTCGGCGCCCCAGGGACGGCCGCTGGCCGGATTGGGCGACATCGGCCCGGTCGAGCCGAAGCAGCCGCCGAGGTTGTTCACGCCGACGACGAAGAACTTGCGCGTATCCAGCGGCTTGCCCGGGCCGATCAGGTTGTCCCACCAGCCGAGGTTCTTCGGGTTGCCGGCGTGCCAGCCTGCAACGTGGTGGTTGCCGGAGAGGGCGTGGCAGACCAGCACCGCGTTGCTGCGCGCGGCGTTCAGCTCGCCGTAGGTCTCGTAGACCAGCTCGAAGGCCGGCAGCGCCGCGCCCCCCGAGAGGGTCAGCGGTGCATCGAAACGGGCGCGCTGCGGCGCCACTTCCCCAACGCTGTTCGTCGATGTGTCCATGCAATGAAAAACCCAGCCGGCTTAGCGCTGGACTGGGTCGCCCTCGCTTTAGCCGTATTTGTTAAGCGCCCGCAAGCTGACGGTCAAATCGGCGCTGTGGGGCAAAGTTACCTTGGCCTGCGGCGGCTGTCAAATTGCGTTGAGCCGCTCCAGCTGCTGGCGCAGCTTGGCCGGCTCGTCGCAGTTGAGGAGCCGGGTCACCTTGCGGCGCAGCTGGGCCAGGTCGCTGCGCAGGACTTCCTGCTTGACTTCGAGGATCTGCGCCGGATGCATGGAGAACTGGCGCAGGCCCATGCCGAGCAGCAGGCGGGTGAGCTTGGGATCGCCGGCCATCTCGCCGCACACCGCCACCGGCAGGCCAGCGCGGGCGCCGGCCTGGATGGTGTGAGCGATCAGGCGCAGCACGGCCGGGTGCAGCGGGTCGTAGAGGTGGGCCACCGCCTCGTCGGTGCGGTCGATGGCCAGGGTGTACTGGATCAGGTCGTTGGTGCCGATGGAGAGGAAGTCGAGCTTCTGCAGGAACACCCCGAGGGCCAGCGCCGCGGCGGGGATCTCCACCATGCCGCCGATCTCGATGCCTTCGTCGAAGGCCTGGCCGCGGGCGCGCAGTTGGGCCTTGGCCTGCTCGACCAGGGCCAGGGTCTGCTCGATCTCGTGGGCGTGGGCCAGCATCGGCACCAGCAGCCGGATGCGGCCGTGATGCGAGGCCCGCAGCATGGCGCGCAACTGGGTGAGGAAAACCTGCGGCTCGGCCAGGCAGTAGCGGATGGCGCGCTGGCCGAGCGCCGGGTTGGTTTCCAGGCGCTCGACGCCGCGCAGGTTCTTGTCGGCGCCGATGTCGAGGGTGCGGATCACCACGGGGCGCCCCTCCATGGCCGCGGCCACGCTGCGGTAGGCCTCGAACTGCTCCTCCTCGTCGGGCATGCCGTCGCGGTTGAGGAACAGGAACTCGGTGCGGAACAGGCCGATGCCGGCGGCGTCCACCGCCTTCACCTGGGGGATGTCGCCGGGCAGCTCGATGTTGGCGGTCAGCTCGATGTCCACTCCGTCGAGGGTGGCGGCGCGCGACTTCTTCAGGCGTTTGAGCTTGGCCCGCTCCAGCTCCAGCGCGCTCTTGCGCAGCCGATACTCCTCCAGCACGCGGGCATCCGGGTCGACGATCAGCACTCCGCGCGTGCCGTCGATCACCAGCATGTCGTCCTCGCGGATCAGGTGGCGGGCGTGGTGCAGGCCGACCACGGCGGGGATCGCCAGGCTTCTCGCCACGATGGCGGTGTGCGAGGTGGCGCCGCCCAGGTCGGTGACGAAGCCGCCGATCTTCAGCTGCTTGAACTGGAGGGTATCGGCCGGCGACAGGTCGTGGGCGACGACGATGAGGTGCTCGCCCTTGCCGTGCCGCGGCGGGTGGCCGGGATGGCCCATCAGCACCTTCAGCACCCGCTCGACCACCTGCACCACGTCGGCCTTGCGCTCGCGCAGGTATTCGTCCTCGATCTGCTCGAACTGCTCGACCAGCTGCTCCATCTGCTGCACCAGGGCCCACTCGGCGTTGCAGCGCCGCGCGCGGATCAGTTCGCGGGTGGACTCGATCAGCATCGGGTCGGCCAGCAGCATGTGGTGCAGGTCGATGAAGGCGGTCAGCTCCGAGGGGGCATTGGCATCGGCGCCGGCCATCAGCGCGTCGAGCTCGCCCTGTACCTCGGCCACGGCCTGGCCGAAGCGGGCGATTTCCTCGTCGACATAGCGGCCGGGCAGGACGTAGTGCTCGACCTCGATCAGGGCGTGAGAGACGAGGTGGGCGTGGCCGATGGCGATGCCGTGGGAGACGGCCAGGCCGTGAAGGGTGAAACTCACTCCCCTTCCCCAAATTTGTCGGCGATCAGCTTGAGGATGGCCTGCAGGGCGGCGTCGGCGTCCGCCCCTTCGGTCTCGACCACCACCTTGGCGCCCTTGGCGGCGGCCAGCATCATGACGCCCATGATGCTCTTGGCGTTGACGCGGCGGTTGTTGCGCTCCAGCCAGACCTCGCTGGCGAAGGCGGTGGCTGTCTGGGTCAGCTTGGCCGAGGCGCGGGCGTGCAGGCCGAGCTTGTTGACGATCTCCGCTTCAGCCCTGGGCATCGCGCGCCGCCTTCATCAGCATCACGCCGTCGCGCCCGCCCGCCACGGTCTTGGCGATCAGCGTCTCCATGTCCTTCTCGCGGTAGGTCAGGGCCCGCAGCAGCATCGGCAGGCTGACCCCGGCCACACCCTCGACCTGGCCGGGAACGATCAGCTTGAGCGCGATGTTGGAAGGGGTGGCGCCGAAGATGTCGGTGAGCAGCAGCACGCCACGGCCCGAATCCACCAGCTTCATCATCTCGCGGGCCAGCGGCAGGGCGTCGAGCGGATCGTCCTGGCCGGAGACGCCGAGCTGGGCGATCTGCGGCGGGCGCTTGTTGAGCACATGGCAGGCGCACTGGACGAGGGATTCGCCCAGGCTGCCGTGGGTGATGAGAAAAATGCCGATCATGATCGCCTTGGAGTGCCAAAGCGATTGTAACCGAAGGGTGAATCAGCGCAGGAAGAGGAACAGAAAAGTCAGTCCCGCCAGGACGGCGATGCCCCAGGCGAGCTGGCGGGCCAGGCGGGCGTTGTCCGCCTCCTGCGCCCGCTCGGCGTCGACCAGCCGGCGCAGGCGGCGCAGCACGTCCAGGCCGACGCGCCGGCGCACCATCCGTTCTACAAGCCCATCGCTCATGGTTCGCTCACGATCTTCATGTCGGACGCCAGCATTGTAAGCCGCTCGCGCAAAGCCGCCGTGACGTGCATCACGCCGCCGCCGTCGATCAGCAACGCCTGTTCCACCCCGAGGCGCCGCGCCAGGCCGCGCCATTCCCCGGGGCCGGCGATGAACAGCGGCTTGCTGGCCGCGTCCGACAGCGCGCCGGCGCCCCGAAGGACGTACCCTTGGGGGGTGCGCGCCTGGGGCGGGATCAGCACGGTCACCGCCTGCACGCCCTCGGCCGGCCGGCCCGTGCGCGGATCGAGCAGGTGGCAATAGCGCCGGCCGTCGATCTCGAAGTAACGCTGGTAGTCGCCCGAGGTGCCGATGGCTTCGCCGTCCCGCAATTCCAGCGTCGCCAGCGGCGCGGCGGCGCGCGGATGCTGGATGCCGACGCGCCAGGGCGTGCCGCCCTTGTCGCCCAGCGCCATGACGTTGCCGCCGATGTTGATGAGGGCGTTGCTGACGCCCTTCTCCTTCAGGATGGCGGCGGCCCGGTCGAGGGCGTAGCCCTTGGCGTAGCCGCCGAGGTCGAGCTGCACGGCCCGGTTGCGGCTGGTGGCGCGCTCCCCGGCGAAGGACAGGTCGCTCATGCGCGGCTGCGCCTTGACCACCGCCTCGACCGCCGTCCTGTCCGGCAGCAGCGGCTTGAACTCGTCCGTGTGAAAACCCCACAGCGCCACCAGCCTGCCGATGGCGGGATCGAAAAGATGGTCGGAGCGCGCCGCGATGTCCGCCGCGTCCTCGAGCAGAAAAGTCAGTTCCCCGGACACGGCGATGGCGCGTTCGCCGCGGGCGATGGCGCCGTTCAACGCCGTCAGCTCGGAAGGCTGCCAGGCATGCAGCATGCGGTGCAGGCGGTCGAACTCGGCCAGCACGGCGGCCAGCGCCTGCGCCGCCCGGTCGGCCGACTCGCCCCACACCGAGACCTCGACGCGGGTGCCGAAGACATAGGCTTCGCGCTGGTGCAGTTGCGGCGCCCTGGCGCAGGCCGACAGCAGCAGTGCCGCGAGGAGCAGTGCGGCGCCTAACCGCCGCATGCACGCTCCAGGGCATCGATGAACAGGCCGGCGACGTCGCAGCCGGTTTGCTGGGCGATCTCGACGAAGCAGGTCGGGCTGGTGACGTTGATCTCCGTCAGGCAGTCGCCGATGACGTCGATGCCGGCGAGCAGGATGCCGCGCGCGGCGAGGATCGGCGCCAGGTGTTCGGCGATCTCGCGGTCGCGGGCGGAGAGCGGCTGCGCCACGCCGCTGCCGCCGGCGGCGAGGTTGCCGCGCGTCTCGCCCGCCTTCGGGATGCGCGCCAGCGCGTAGGGCGCGACCGCCCCGCCGATCAGCAGGATGCGCTTGTCGCCCTGCGCGATCTCGGGCAGGTAGCGCTGCGCCATGATGCTGCGCGCGCCGTGGCCGGTCAGCGTCTCGACGATGACGTTGCGGTTGGGGTCGGCGCGAGCGACGCGGAACACCTGGCTGCCGCCCATGCCGTCGAGCGGCGTGAGGATGGCGGCGCCGGCGGCCTCGATGAAGGCCTGCAGCGCCTCCGGCTCGCGCGCCACCAGCGTTTCCGGGGTGAACTGCGGGAACTCCAGGATGGCCAGCTTCTCGGAATGGTCGCGCACCGCGCGCGGATCGTTGAACACCCGCGCCCCGCCGGCCTGGGCCCGCTCCAGCAGCCAGGTGGCGGCGAGGTACTCGAAGTCGAAGGGCGGATCCTGGCGCATCAGCACGGCGTCGAAGTCCGCCAGCGCCATTTCCTGCGGCGCCTCGGCCTCGAACCAGTCGCGGTGGTCCGCGCGCACCGTCAGGCGCTCCGCTTGCGCGACCACGGCGCCGGCGCGCCAGGCCAGCGCCGGACGCATCACCGCGAAGGATTCATGGCCGCGCGCCTGCGCCGCGCGCATCATCGCAACGCTGGAATCCTTGTAGGCCTTGAGGTGATCGAGCGGATCGAGGATGAAGGCGAGCTTCATGTTCGCTCGTCATTCCCGCGGAAGCGGGAATCCAGCCGGATCGGATGCATGGATTCCCGCTTTCGCGGGAATGACGAACAGCGCGCCGGGATTCACGCGATTTCCATCTGCGGCGCCGACAGCTCCAGCTCGACGGCGGCGGCCAGCAGCGCCAGGCGCGCCACCACGCCGTAGGCGAAGAAGCGGTTGGGCGCGTCGTCGGGGGCGCAGTTGAAGTCCGGCATCGAGCAGCCGCAATCGAAGGCCAGCGGCTCGAAGCGCATGCCCGGCGCGTTCAAGTTCTCGTCGCGGCCGCGCTCGGTGTTCACGCGGTAGAAGCCGCCGACGACGTAGCGGTCGATCATATACACCACCGGCTCGGCGACGTTGCCCTCGATCGTCTCGAAGGTGTGCACGCCCTCCTGGATGATCACCTCGGTGACCTGCAGGCCCTCCTTGCCGACCGCCATCTTGTTGCGCTGCTTGCGGTTGAGGCCCTTCACTTCCGAGGCGTCGCGCACCGTCATGATGCCCATCCCGTAGGTGCCGGCGTCGGCCTTGACGATGGCGAAGGGCGGCTCCGTCACGCCGTACCGGGCGTACTTGGCCTTGATGCGGGCGAGCACCGCGTCGACGTTGGCGGCGAGGCATTCCTCGCCCTCGCGTTCGTGGAAGTTCACTCTGCCGCAGACGGCGAAATCCGGGTTGATCAGCCAGGGGTCGATGCCCATGGCCTGGGCAAAGTCGCCGGCGACGCGGTCGTAGGCGGCGAAGTGGCGCGACTTGCGCCGCACGTGCCAGCCGGCGTGCAGCGGCGGAATGACGGTCTGCTCGTGCAAGTCCTTGAGGATGTCCGGCACGCCGGCGGAGAGGTCGTTGTTGAGCAGGATGGCGCAGGGATCGAAGCCGTCGAGGCCGAGGCGGCCGTTGCGCCGCACCAGCGGTTCGAGCAGCAGCACCTGGCCGTCGGGCAGATCGAGCTTCGTCGGCGCGGCGATTTCCGGGATCAGGGTGCCGATCCGCACGTCGAGGCCGGTGCGTTCCAGGATGGCCGCCAGGCGCGCCACGTTCATCAGGTAGAACTGGTTGCGCGTGTGGCTCTCGGGAATCAGCAGCAGGTTGCGGGCGTCCGGGCAGATCCGCTCGATGGCGATCATCGCCGACTGCACGCACAGCGGCAGGAAGGCCTGGTTGAGGTTGTTGAAGCCGCCGGGG
>JAEUNH010000152.1 GCA_016791205.1 Rhodocyclaceae bacterium
ACGCCGCCGCCGAGCGCTCCGCAGCCGCCTGCTCGGTGTACCTCGACAAGGCGCCGATCATCGAGTACATGCGCTCGAACATCGGGCTGATGAAGTGGATGATCGCCAACGGCTACGAGGACAAGCGCACGCTGGGCCGCCGCATCAAGGCCATGGAGGCCTGGATCGCCGACCCGCAGCTGCTGAAGGGCGACGCCGACGCCGAGTACGCCGCCGTGATCGAGATCGACCTGGCCGACGTCAAGGAGCCGCTGGTGGCCTGCCCGAACGATCCGGACGACGTCAAGACGCTGTCCGACGTCGCCGGCGACAAGATCGACGAGGTCTTCATCGGCTCGTGCATGACCAACATCGGGCACTTCCGCGCCGCCGGCAAGGTGCTCGATGGCAAGAGCGACATCCCGACGCGCCTGTGGATCGCCCCGCCGACCAAGATGGACGCCATGATCCTCAACGAGGAAGGCTACTACGCCATCCTCGGCAAGAGCGGCGCGCGCATGGAGATGCCGGGCTGCTCGCTGTGCATGGGCAACCAGGCGCAGATCCGCAAGGGCAGCACGGCGATGTCCACCTCGACGCGCAACTTCCCCAACCGCCTTGGCATCGACACCCGCGTCTACCTGGGCTCGGCCGAACTGGCGGCGGTCTGCGCGCTGATGGGCAAGATTCCGACGGTGGCCGAGTACCTGGAGCAGGTCAAGGCGGTCAACGCCAAGGCCGCCGACGTGTACCGCTACATGAACTTCGACCAGATCGCCGAGTTCAGGGAAGTGGCAGATGGCGTGACGATGTAAATCGCCGTCTTACGGCGACCGACTTTTGCCTCTCTCAAAAAAACAACCCCGCCAATTGGCGGGGTTGTTTTTTGGGGATCCGCTTTGCGTCAACGCCACTGCTGGGTTCGCTGCATGGCCAGCTGGTGTTCGGCCTTGACCCGGGCGCGGTAGGGAATGTCGTACAGCAGGCAGATGCCGATGAACACCAGCACCCCCGCCATCATCTCGTTGAAGCCCCAGGACACCAGGAAGGTGTACACCGGGTAGGCCAGGGCGGCCGAAACCAGCAGCCAGATGATGCCGAGCACCCGGGTTCCGGAGCCTGCGGAATCCTTCGAATTGTTTGCCATGGGGCGCCTCCTTGTCGAATGGAATGGTCTGCATCTCTATTTGCAAACCCCATGCCAAACCCGATTACGTCCCCAACCCATTGTTTTCTATGGGCTGCGCAAGGTCGCCATAAAATGCCGCTGCCGGCCTGCGCCAGTTTTCGACAAGTTGCGGCAAGTCGACGCCGGCTCTATTCGCCGCGCTGCAAGGTGAGCGACACCTCGGCTGGTTTGCCCTGCCGCACATAGGTCAGCCGGATGCGGTCGCCGGCCTTGTACTCGTCGAGCCGGGCGGCGAACTTGCCGACGCTGTCGACGCTGCGGCCATCGATGGCGGTGATCACGTCCCCCGCCACAATGCCCTTCCGGGAGCGGCTCGCGCCCTGCAGCCCGGCGGCGGCGGCCGGGGTGCCGGGCCTGACCCGCAGGATCGCCACGCCCTTCAGTTCGAGCATCGCCGTCAGGCGCTGGTTGATGGCCTCGTCGAGTTCGATGCCCATCGACGGGCGGCTGTACTTGCCGTTGCGAATGATCTGCGGCACCACCCGATTGACGGTGTCCACCGGGACGGCGAAGCCGATGCCGGCGCTGCCGCCGCTGGGGCTGAAAATGGCGGTGTTGATGCCGATCAGGCGGCCGGCCGTGTCCAGCAGCGGCCCGCCCGAGTTGCCCGGGTTGATGGCCGCATCGGTCTGGATGAGGTGCTCGATGGACAAGCCGGTCTCGCCTTCCAGGGAGCGGTCGAGGGCGGAGATGATGCCGCGCGTCAGCGTCCAGTCCAGACCGAAGGGGTTGCCGATGGCGAACACCCCCTGCCCCACCCGCAGGTCCTGGCTGCTGCCCAGCGGCAGCAGGGCGCCGGGGCGGCGTCCGGCGTCGATCCTGAGCACCGCCAGGTCGTGCGCCGGGCTGACGCCGACCAGGGCGGCCGGATGGTCGCTGCCGTCGGCCAGGCGCACGGTGGCCTCGCTGGCGCCCTTGATGACATGGAAGTTGGTGACGACATGGCCGGCCTCGTCCCACAGAAAGCCCGAGCCATTGCCGCGCGGCACCGAGAAGACGTTGCGGGTCCAGAAGTTGCGAACCTGTTCCTTGGTGGCGATGAACACCACCGAGTCGCGGGCTTTCTCGAACAGCCCGATGGTGGCCTTCTCCTCGACGGAAAGCTCGCCGCGCGGGGCCACCGGCCGCGGCTGGCCGGCGGCCGGGCCGGCAATCAGCAAGGCCAGCCAGGCAAACAGGGAGACGGCGGCAAAGGGGCGGATGCGCGCCCGCAGGCTCTGGATATTCGGCTTCATGTATCGGCAACCCTCGGAAGCCCGGCGGCGCCGGGCACAAGGCCGGATGGTACGCGATTCTTGCCGCGGCTCGCCGAAGGGCGGGCTCAGCGCAGCAGACCGGCCGGCATGGCGGCCAGCGGCGCGTGGCGCCAGCGCAGCAGCCGGTCGAGCAGCCATTCGGCCCGTCCGCGCGGCGGGCAGTGCGCCGGCCGGTCGCAGCTGCGGCTGGCGACCAGCAGCGAGTCCTTCAGGGCCGACACCACCACCGGCGCATCGCTCGGCGCCAGCCAGCGTCGGCCCGGGCCGAGGATGATGTCCTCGCCGAGGCCGTCGACGGTGATCCACAGTTCGCCGGCGCGGCAGTCGAGCGCCATTCCCCCCGCGCCTCGCAGGGCCAGCAGCTCGCCGTCGGCCAGTTCGTAGCGGGTCTCTTGCACTATTTTGGCCATCGTCCTATCCTCCATGCGTAATTAGCATCGATTGGTGTTGCTTACGGCCCCGAGAATAGGCAGTTTTCAATCTATCGACAAACGATTAAAATGAATCCTATGAATGAGTATTTCTCATGAACAAGGCCCGGCTGCCCTCGCTCGACCCGCTCAAGGGCTTCGAAGCGGCGGCGCGCCACCTGAGCTTCACCCGGGCCGCCCAGGAACTGCACCTCACCCAGTCGGCCATCAGTCGGCAGATCCAGACCCTGGAACAGCAGCTCGGCGTGCGGCTGTTCCGCCGGGCGGCGCGGCGGCTGGCGCTCACTGCGGAGGGCGAGGTCCTGCGCCGCGCCGCGGTCGAGACGCTCGAACGCCTGGCCGAGGTTTGCGCCGGCCTGAGGGCCGGCCGGCGCCGGCCGCGGGTCACCGTCTCGGCTGCGGTGGGCATCGCCTCGCTGTGGCTGGTGCCGCGCCTGGCCGCCTTCCAGGAGGCGGAGCCGGATCTCGACGTGCGCCTGTCGGCCGACAACCGGATGGTGGACCTGGCGCGCGAAGACATCGACCTGGCGCTGCGCTACATCGCGCCGGACGCGGCGCCGTCGGGCGCCAGCCTGCTCTTCGAGGAGGAAGTCTTTCCCGTCGCCGCGCCGCGACTGGCGGCCAGGCTGCGGGCGCCGCTGCGGGCGGAAGACCTAGCCAGGCTGACCCTGCTCGCCTATGTCGACGATGGCAAGGCGCCCTGGCTTTCCTGGGAACCCTGGCTCACCGGTCTCGGCCTGGCCCGCGCCAGGCCCAAGGCGGTGCTGGAGTTCAACCAGTACGACCAGTTGATCCGCGCCGCCGAGGACGGCCGGGGCATCGCCCTGGGGCGCGGCCCGCTGGTGGCCGAGCGCATCGCGGCGCGCAAGCTCAAGCCGCTCGGCGGTCCGCGCCAGCGCATCGCCGCCCGGGCCTACTTCCTGGTGCGCGCCCCCGGGGCCCCGCGGCCGGAGGCCGAGCGCTTCGCGGACTGGCTGCTGGCAGAGGCCAGCCAGACCCGCCGGGAGGCGACGCGATCGGTCTGAGCGCCGCGCCCGCCCTCACCCGCCTCCGGCCGCGGCGCCCCGGCGCGCGTTCCGGCGCAGCGAGAGCACGACCGAGGCGCCGATGATCGCCGCCACCACCCCCAGCGAAACCAGCACCGGGATCTTGACGAGGTCGATCAGCAGCATCTTGGCGCCGACGAACACCAGCACCAGGGCTAGGCCGTACTTGAGCAGCGTGAAGCGATCGGCCATGTCGGCAAGCAGGAAGTACATGGCCCGCAGGCCGAGGATGGCGAAGACGTTGGAGGTCAGCACGATGAACGGATCGGTGGTGATGGCGAAGATGGCCGGGATCGAGTCGACCGCGAAGATCAGGTCGGTCAGCTCGACCAGCACCAGCACCAGGAACAGCGGCGTGGCGTAGCGCACCCAGCGGCCGCCCTCCTCGCGGCGGACGAAGAAGCGCTCCCCCTCGATCCGGTCGGTGACCTTCATGTGGCCGCGGATCCAGCGGATCACGGGATTGTTGGCCAGGTCCGGCTTCTCCTCGGCGAACCACCACATCTTGACCCCGGTGACCAGCAGGAAGGCGCCGAACAGATAGAGCAGCCAGTGGAACTTGGCGATCAGCCAGACGCCGGCGAAGATCATCACGGTGCGCATCACGATGGCGCCCAGCACGCCGAGGATCAGCACCCGCTTCTGCAGCTCCAGCGGCACGGCGAAGAAACCGAATAGCATCAGCCAGACGAAGACGTTGTCGATCGCCAGCGACTTCTCGATCAGGTAGCCGGTAACGAATTCCAGGGCCTTTTCGTTGGCGATCTCGCGGCCGGCGGCGCCGTCGAGGTACCACCACAGCGCGCCGGCGAAGGCCATCGAGACGGCCACCCACACCACCGACCAGCTCGCCGCCTCCCTGAACGAGACGCGATGCTGCTTGCCGCCGCCGACGACGAACAGGTCGATGGCCAGCATCACCAGGACGACGGCGAAGAAGCCCGCCCACATCCACCAGGTTCCGATCGATTCCATAGCCCACGCTCCTTGTCAGTTGTCCCGTCCGCCCCAAAACGGAACGGCCCTTGATCCAGCGAGGATGAAGGGCCGTGTTCTGACAAGGGAGCCTTCGCCATCGCGGCAAAGGTCTCGCTCATGGCCGACTTCACCGGCCACCCGTGGCGCCGGGAAACCTGCCGTTTCCGTATTGACGACGCCGCGGCGGAGAGCTACTCCCCCTTGGGATGCGCGTACTGTATTAAAGCCGACAAAAATTGTCAACTATTATTCTCGGACGCATTTCCGCCGGCGTCGCGGATGGCTTTGCGCCGCCATACCCAGACGTAGTGGGCACCGGAGACCAGCACAGAGGCGAAGAGCAGGACGAACAGCGGCAGCAGCCAGGGCTCGACGCCGACCAGGCCGCCCGCCTGCGCCAAGGCCAGCGTCAGCACCCCGAACTCGATGAAGGTGTTGGCCTTGGACAGGCGCGTCGGCGCCATCTCGATGTGGCCGACCACGAAGCGATAGGCCACCGCCCCGGCGACGATGACGGCGTCGCGCAGGAC
>JAEUNH010000165.1 GCA_016791205.1 Rhodocyclaceae bacterium
CAATGCGTCCTGGCGCTCAAATAGCGACAGGACAACCCTCAAGTCTGACGACCATAGCGAGTCGGAACCACCCCTTCCCATCCCGAACAGGACCGTGAAACGACTCCGCGCCAATGATATTGCGCACTACGCGTGAGAAAGTAGGTCATCGTCAGACTAATTACAAGAAAGCCCGGCTTCAATCGAAGCCGGGCTTTTTTATCGCCTAATGGCTTCGGGTATCATCGCCATATCCTAAAGCTATTGGATCGCATGGACTGGCTGGCCACGACCCGCGAAGCATTCGCCTTGCTCCTTTCCGGAGACGCAGAACTCTGGCAGATCATCTTCATTTCGTTGCGGGTGTCGCTGCTGGCAATGCTGATCGCCACGCCGGTGTCGATCGCGCTGGGTTACTTCCTTGCCACGTCCTCTTTTCCGGGGCGGCGGGCTCTGATCGTCACCATCCAGGGATTGCTCGCCTCGCCGACGGTCGTGGTGGGGCTGATTCTGTATCTGCTGCTGTCCCGGCAGGGGGTTTTCGGCTCGCTGAAATTGCTGTTCACCCAGGAAGCCATGATCATCGGCCAGGTTCTGATCGCCTTGCCGGTATTGATCGCCTTCACGCTCTCGGCGGTCCAGGGAGCCGATCCGCGCGTCAGGGAAACAGCCTTCAGCCTGGGCGCCTCCCGCTACCGCACGGCGTGGACCACGCTGCTGGAAGTCCGCTTCGGGGTCATGGCGGCGGTCTTCAACGCCTTCGGACGGATCGTCTCGGAGATCGGCTGCTCGCTGATGGTCGGCGGGAATATCGCCGGGGTGACGCGCAACATACCGACGGCCATTGCGCTGGAGACCAGCAAGGGCGAGTTCGCGCAGGGGATTGCGCTTGGCTTCGTGTTGCTGCTGGCCGCCCTGAGCGTGAATATCGCCCTGGCCTTCACGCAGGGCGAGGGTGGCACGAAATGAATGCGCCCTTGCTGAGCATTCGAGGTGTCCGCAAGTCCTTCGGGCCGCGCCAGGTGCTCTCGCTTGACGTTCTTGAACTGGCGGTCGGCGAAAGCTATGTGCTGACCGGGGAAAACGGCTCGGGCAAATCGACCCTGCTGCGCGTCCTGGCCGGCCTGGAAAAGGCGGCGGTCGATGGCTGCACGTTCGATGGCTGCCCCGTCGACCTTGCCAATTACCCGGAATGGCTGCGCGGGGCGGTGATCTACGTTCATCAGCATCCCTATCTTTTCCGCGGCAGCATCCGGGACAACGTGGCCTATGGGCTCAAGGCACGAGGCATGTCGGCGGACAAGCGTGAAGTGCTGATCCGCGAAGCCATCGCCTGGGCCGGCGTGGACGCCCTGCTGGACGTGCCGGCGCAACGGCTTTCGGGGGGAGAGAAGCAGAGGGTGGCGCTGGCGCGCGCGCGCGCACTGAGCCCGCGCCTTTTTCTGCTGGACGAACCGACGGCCAATCTCGACGAAGCGGCGCGGCAACAGACGCTGCGCCTGATCCGGGACCTCTGCCAGGCCAACAGCACCGTGGTGCTGGCCTGCCACGACCGCGAGATCATCGACTTGCCCCACATGCATCGCCTGCACATGAGCAGGGGAGCCATCGAGGCAAGCCACCCGCAGGCGGCCTCGGCGTGAGCAAGGCCTGGTTCCTGGCCGGCGGGCTTATCCTGGCCGCCACAGCCCGCGCGGATGTGTTCGTGCGCGACGATATCCTGACCGATCCCGAGCCGGCGCGGATGAGCGTGTGCCATGGCAACGGCTGCCTGTATCTCGCGCCGGTCGGGCTGGCGCCCATGCAATGGCAGCAGTTGGTTGCGCTGTTCCATCCCCAGCCGGACAACGCCGCGGCAGAACGGGAAGCGCTTCGCCGCGCAATTGCGCAGATGGAGCGTTTCGTCGGCGAGATGACCGGCACCTGGCAGGACAAAGGCGGCACCTTCAACGGCGGCGGCGGACAGATGGACTGCATCGACGAGTCGATCAATACCTCCCTCTACCTGACCCTGCTCCAGAAGTACGGCTTGATGCGCCACCACCGCGTGGTGGATCGAGCCACGCGGGGCTGGTTCATCGGAGGCTGGCCCCACACCACGGCCGTCATCGAGGAACTGGCGGCGGTTCCGGGCAGCGCGCACAGGCGGCTCTGGGCAGTGGATTCCTGGTTTCTCGACAACGGCGAGCCGCCGTTCATATTGCCGCTGGAGCTATGGAAGAGCGGCTGGGATCCCGAGCGGCCGCAACAGGCGGCCCAATAGGGGACAATCCGGTAAAATGCGCCACCGATTGAACTGCGACGCTGCGGGATGAAAACGACCTTTTTGGATTTCGAGCAGCCGATTGCCGAGCTCGAGGCGAAGATCGAGGAGCTGCGCTATGTGCAGGACGACTCGGCGGTCGACATTTCCGAGGAAATCCGGCGGCTCGAAACCAAGAGCCAAACGCTGACCAAGGACATCTACGCCAAGCTGAGCCCCTGGCAGATCGCCCAAGTGGCGCGCCATCCGCAGCGGCCCTACACCCTCGACTACATCCAGCACATCTTCACCGACTTCGAGGAGTTGCACGGCGACCGCGCCTTCGCCGACGACCATGCCATCGTCGGCGGGCTGGCCCGCTTCAACGGCCAGTCGGTGATGGTCATTGGCCACCAGAAGGGCCGCGACACCAAGGAAAAAATCCACCGCAACTTCGGCATGCCGCGGCCGGAGGGCTACCGCAAGGCGCTGCGGCTGATGCGGTTGGCGGAAAAGTTCGGCATTCCGGTGATGACCTTTGTCGACACCCCGGGGGCCTATCCCGGCATCGACGCCGAGGAGCGCGGCCAGTCCGAGGCGATCGGCCGCAACCTCTACGCCATGGCGGAACTCAAGGTGCCGTTGATCTGCACCGTGATCGGCGAGGGCGGTTCGGGCGGCGCACTGGCGATCGCCGTCGGCGACGCGGTGATGATGCTGCAGTACGCGACATATTCGGTGATTTCGCCCGAAGGCTGCGCCTCGATCCTCTGGAAGAGCGCCGACCGGGCGCCCGACGCCGCCGAGACGATGGGCATTACCGCCAGCCGGCTGAAGACGCTCGGCCTGGTGGACCGGATCGTCAATGAACCCCTGGGCGGCGCCCATCGCGATCATCGGGCCATGGCCCAGGCCCTCAAGAAGGCCCTGCAGGATGCACTCCGGCAGATGGCCGAACTGTCCCCGGCGGAACTCGTCGAGCAGCGTTTCGAACGCGTGCTCGGTTATGGCAAGTTCAAGGAACAACAGCCCGCCCGCTGATCTGCCGCAGCGGGTTGCCCACCGCCTGGCGCCGCATGTCCAGCGCGGCGACCGGCTCGCCGTCGGGCTCTCCGGCGGCCTCGACTCGGTGGTGCTGCTGCATCTCCTGCGGGAGCTCTCGTCGCGTCAGGGCTTCGTCCTCTCGGCCTGGCATGTCCATCATGGCCTGAGTGCCGGGGCCGACCAATGGCAGGTATTCTGCGAACGCCTGTGCGCTGCGCTGGAGGTACCGCTGGAAGTACGACGGGTCAAGGTCGGGACCGGACAGGGCCGCGGCCTCGAAGCGGCGGCGCGCCAGGCGCGCTACTCGGCCTTTGCGGAAATCGATGCCGAATGGCTGGCGCTGGCCCATCAGCGCGACGACCGGATCGAAACCATGCTGTTCAACCTGCTGCGCGGCAGCGGTCCGAACGGGGCGGCCGGCATGCCGGCCTGGCGGCCCGTCGCGCCAGGCAGCCGCTTGCGGCTGATCCGCCCGTTGCTGGAGGTTTCGCGGGAGGAGCTTGCCCGGCATGCCGTGGCACGGGGCATCGAATGGATCGTCGATGACAGCAACGCCGACCTTCGCCATGCCCGCAATTACCTGCGCCTGGAAGTACTTCCTCTGCTGCGGAAACGTTTTCCCGGCTGCGATGAGACCCTGGCGCGGGCCGCGGTGCATTTCTCCGAAGCCGATGCGCTCCTGGAACAGCTGGCGGCCGGCGATGCCGAGGCTGCCTGCAGCGGC
>JAEUNH010000201.1 GCA_016791205.1 Rhodocyclaceae bacterium
GCCATCTCGAAGAAGTCGGCCACCATCCGCGCGCCCAGTTCGTGCAGCTCGCCGCCGACGCAGGCCGCCACCAGGCGCCGGCCGGCGCGTTCGGCGGCGAAGATGTGCGGGTAGAGCCGGGCGATGATGGCCTGGCTGGCGGCGGTGCAGAAATGCTCCTGGCCGACGCTGATGCGCGAGAGCTGCCAGAGCCGGCCGATCTCGCGCTGGCTGCGCTGGATGACTTCGAGGTAGACGTCGGCCACCGGCGTGCCGGCCTCAACCGCCGCCAGCACCAGCTCGGCGGCGCGCTTGCGGTCGCCTGCGATCAGGGCGGCGAGGTAGCGCTCGGCCAGCTCGCCCAGCGGCGCGGCGGGGTCGATGAAGCTTTCGGGCACCCGCGGCGGCGCCTCGAAGGCGCGCAGGGCGGCGTCGAGGATGGCGTCGGCGGCGTGGGCGACTTCATGCTCGAGGCGGGGAAAAGTCAGTCTGCGCAGCACGGCGAGCTGGCCGCGCAGGTCGGCTTCCGGCACGCCCAGGCCCTGCAGGAGGCTGCGCACCCAGTCGAGGTAGGCGAGGAACAGCGCCGGCGCGCCGCTTGCCACGGCTTCGTCGAGGTAGGCCAGGTGGTAGGCGGCGTCCTGCACGCACTTGGCGCGGCCGGCCGGGCCGTAGCGCTGGGCCAGCGCCGGCTCGTCGTCGTAGTGCAGGGCGACGGCCTCCTCGGCGAGGGCCCGGCGCTCCTCGGGGTTGCGCAGGCTGAGGCAGATGTCCGTTTCGGAAGATTCGCTTTGCATATCCCTCCTTAACGGCTGGCGGGGAGGCCGGCTTGAGCCTTATGATGCACCGGACATCCGAAAAAATCCATGCGCACCGCTCTCCTCGCCGACATCCACAGCAACCTCGAAGCGCTCGAGGCCTGCCTGGCGCATGCGCGGCGGCGCGGCGTCGAGCGCTTCGCCTTCCTTGGCGACCTGGTGGGCTACGGCGCCGACCCGCTGGCCTGCCTGGACATCATCGCCGGGATGGTCGAGGAAGGCGCGCTGGCGCTGCGCGGCAACCACGACGAGGCCTGCCTGGGCGGCCAGCTGGAGGCGATGCACTTCGCCGCCCGCGACGCCATCTACTGGACCCGCGAGCGGCTCGGCCCGCGCCAGCGGGAATTCCTGGCCGGCCTGCCGCTGACCCACGAGGAGGGCGAGCGCTGCTTCGCCCACGCCGGCATGGACCAGCCCGGGCGCTGGATCTACGCCAGCGACGCGCACACCGTGGCGCGCAGCTTCGAGGCCAGCGCGGCGCGGCTGTTCTTCACCGGCCACGTGCACGAGCCGCAGCTGTATTTTTCGATGCCGGCCGGCCTGCCGCGGCCGTTCCGCCCGGTGCCGGGCGTGGCGGTGCCGCTCTCGGAATTCCGCCGCTGGTTCGTCATCGTCGGCTCGGCCGGCCAGCCGCGCGACGGCAACCCGGCGGCCTGTTACGCCCTCTACGACGAGGCGGCCGGCACCCTGACCCACCATCGGGTGCCCTACGACTGCGAGGCCGCGGCGCAGAAGATCCTCGCCGTCGGCCTGCCGGAGCGGCTGGCCTGGCGGCTGCGGAGCGGGACGTGAGCGCCCCCAGCGGCACGCTGCTGCACGAGGGCGGCATGGCGCGGCTCTACGCCGTCGAGGCGCCGGCGGGGGAGGTGCCGCGGCTGCTCAAGCGCCCGCGGCTGGAGTTCGGCAGCCATCCGGGCTGCCTGGTCGGCTTCGAGATGGAGCAGATGATCCTCGGCCGCCTGGCCGGGCCGCACGTGCCGCGGCTGATCGCCGCCGGCAGCGACGACGAAGGGCCATGGCTGCTGATGGAGCGCATCGAAGGCGAATCCTTCGCTGCGATTGCCGCGCGCGCGCCGCTGCCGGCCGCCGAGGTGGCGCGCTTCGTCGGCGCCGCCGCGGCGGCGGTGCACGACCTGCACCGGCAGAACGTCGTCCACCTCGACGTGAAACCCGAGAACCTGCTGCTGCGCGACGATGGCACGGCGGTGCTGGTCGATTTCGGCATCGCCCGCCACGCCGAGCTGCCGGACCTGGTCGGCGAGGAGTTCCGGCTGCCGGCCGGCAGCGGCATCGCCATCTCGCCCGAGCAGCTGGCGGGCAACCGCTCGGATCCGCGCAGCGACATCTTCGCCCTCGGCGTGCTGGCCTACCGGCTGGCCACCGGCGCCCTGCCCTTCGGCAATCCGGCCACCCGCCTGGCCATGCACCGCCGCCTGTATGCCGATCCGCCGCCGCCGCGGGCGCTCGCGCCGCCGCTGGCGCCCTGGCTGCAGGAAGCGATCCTGCGCTGCCTGGAGATCCGCCCCGAGGCGCGCTACGCCACCGCGGCGCAGCTGGCCCACGACCTGGCCCATCCCGAGCGGATCCCGCTGACGGAACGGGCGGCGCGGCTCGAGCGCGCCGGGCCCCTGGCCGTGGTGCGGCGCTGGCTGCACGCCTTCGGCCAGACCTCGCCGACACCGGCCACCCCGGCCCGGCATCTGGCGCATGCGCCGCACCTGCTGGTGGCGGTCGATCCGGCCGACGAGCGCGAGGCGCTGGCCGAGGCGCTGCGCGCCGCGCTGCGCCGCGCCCGCGACGCCGAGCCGGGCCTGCGGGTGACGCTGATGGGCGTGCTGGCGCCGCTGCCCTTCGGCGAGGAATCCGATCCGGCGCTGGAGCACAGCCGCCACACCGCGGCGCTGATCGCGCTGCGCCACTGGGCGGCGCCGCTCGGCCTGGCCCCGGAGGCGCTGCGCCTGCACCTCGAGGAAGCCGGGGACGCGGCCGGCGCCCTGCTCGCCTATGCCGCCGCCCACCATGTGGACCGCATTGTCCTCGGCGCGCGCGGCCACTCGGCGCTGCGCCGCTATCTGGGCAGCGTCTCGTCGCGGGTGGTGGCCGAGGCGGCGTGCACCGTCACCGTGGTGCGAACGAGCGAAAGGTCGGCTTGATTAATCCATAGAATTTTTCCATGACGGCATCGAAGCGATCAGGTTGCCGCCGGCATCGCCAGGTTGTAGAAATACCGCCCAATAACAAGAAAGTCGTCAATCAAAGAGGAGGAGAACCGCATGGTCTACACGCACAAGTCCCCCGCGCTGCTCGTGATCGGCCTCGCCATCCTGCTGTGGGGCTGGCTCAACCAGTCCGGCAGCCTCGACGGCATGCAGGCCTGGCTGCATCCGGGCGCCTACAAGGAGCACAAGCAGGCCGTCGACAAGCACGCCGCCGACGCCAAGGCCGCCGTCGACAAGGCGGCCGCCGAAGGCAAGCCGGCGCCCGAGGCGAAACCCGCCAAGCCGAGCAAGTTCGATGATTTGAAGGCGGGCCAGACCCGGCTCGCCTGGATCCTCGGCGGCATTTTCGCCGCCGTCGGCGTGCTGGTCCTGCTGCTGCCTGCAAAGGAGGGCCACCTCGACTATTTCGTCGGCGTGGCGCCGGGCATGGCCTTCATCGTCGGCATCGCGGTCGGCGTGCGCTGGATCCTCGACCCGATGTTCGCCAACTGGGGCAAGGCGGCGGCACCGACGCTGGGCTGGGACTTCGCCAAGATCATGAACCTCAACTACGTCGTGCTCGGCATCGTCATCGGCATGGTCATCGTGAACCTGCTGCGCATCCCGGCCTGGGCCGCCAACGGCGTACGCACCGCGCGGCTGTTCCTGAAGACCGGCGTGGTGCTGCTCGGCACGCTCTACTCGGCGGCGGAGCTGGCGCAACTGGGCGCGCTCTCGGTGGTGATGATCGGCATCTTCGTGCTCGGCTCGGTCTGGCTGGTGCTGCTGGCCGGCCCGCGCATGGGCGCCAGCAACTCGATGACCGGGGTGCTCTCCTCGGGGGTGGGCGTCTGCGGCGTCTCGGCGGCGGTGGCGGCTTCCCCGGTGGTGAACGCCAAGGCGGTGGACATCGCCTTCACGCTGGGCACCATCCTGCTCTGGGGCGTGCTGTGCATGTTCACCTTCCCGACCATCGGCCAGCTGCTCGGCATGGGGCCGGTGCAGTTCGGCGCCTGGGCCGGCACCGGCATCCTCAACTCGGCGCAGGTGGCCGGCGCGGCGCTGGCCTTCGACCCGCACGGCATCGAGACGCTGAAGGTGGCGGAGATCTTCAACATCACCCGCGTGCTGTTCCTGCCGATCATCGTGGTGTGGCTGGCGGCCTGGTACGTCAAGCGCGAGGCCGGGGCGCAGAAAGTGGATCTCGGCAAGGTGCTGGTGGCGAAATTCCCGGTGTTCGTGCTCGGCTTCCTGTTCATGTTCCTGCTGTCCACCCTGGGCCTGTTCGCCCCGCCCGGCCACTACCAGGGCAAGTACTTCTCCAGCGAACAGGTGAAGGAGGACAAGCTGCTCAAGGAGAAGGAGCTCGCCGCCCTGCAGGCCGCGCTGCCGAAGCTCGCCAAGGCCGAGGAGAGCAAGGCGATGCAGGAACTGATCGCCAACCGGAAGCTCACCTCGCGCGAGCAGGACCATGTGCTGAAGGGCGTCGCCAAGGCGGCCAAGGACGACAAGGCGCTGAAGGACGCCATCGGCGCCGCCAACAAGGCGGCCTGGCACAGCTCGAAGATCATCAGCGCCTTCCGCGACTGGATCGCCTGGCTCTTCGCCATCGGCCTGACCGGCCTCGGCATGCAGATCACCGTGGCCTCGATCAAGCAGGCCGGCGGCAAGCCGCTGATCATCGGCTCGGTGGTCGGCGCCATCAAGGCGATCGGCTCGCTGATCGTGGTGCTGCTGTTCGTCAAAGAGTTCGTCTGAGGAGACAACCATGGCTGAAGAAGAGAAGAAGTTCGACCGCGGCACCCAGCTCTCGATTTTCGTCAGCGACCGCATGGAGGACATCGGCGCCCTGGTGTTCGCGCTGGCCATCGCCATCGGCATCCTCATCGTCGTCGGCAAGTGAGCTTCGTCCCCGGCACGCTGCTGCTGGCGCACCACGGCACGGACGGGGCCAAGCGGGCGGAGGCGCAGGCCTTCGCCCTCGCCTCGCCCGGCCGCACCCGCATCGTGCATCTTTACGTGGTACCCGAGTTCTGGGCCGGCATGCAGGGCGACGACTGGCTCAACAACGCCTGGACGCGCGACGCCTTCGCCGTGCATGTCGAGCGCCAGCTCGACGCCGAGGCGACGACCGAAGTGGACGGGTTGGCGGCGCGCTGCCTGTCGCGCGGTTTCGCCTGCGAGGCGCTGATCCGCTTCGGCGAGCCGGCCGAGTGCCTGCTGGCGGCGGCGCGCGAGGTCAGGCCCGAACTGGTGGTGATCGGCCCGCCGCGGCCGAAGGGCGTCGAGGGCTACCGCAGCCGCATGGACCTGGAAAAACTCGCCCGCGGCCTGGCCGCGCCGCTGCTCGTTGCGCGCTGAATCGCCTGAGGAAAACGCCGCCTGGGTCGATGTCGACCTGCCGCAATCCGCCCGGGAAGTATCCGCTTACCTGCGGGACATCGAGCGTCTGCTGCGCCTGAACCCCCATCTGGAAATCCGCCGCTTCGCCGCCGTGGCGGGCGGCTACGAGATCGAGGCGCTGAACGAGATGAACGGACTCGCCGTATCGGGGAGACTGACTTTTCGTGAGAACGGGACGGAGCGCTTCACCCTCGACTACGAGCGCGGCCTCAAGCTTGCCACCGAGGTTTCGGTGAAACCGCTCGGCGCCGGCGCGCGCCTCCACATCCGCGAGACCTACCGCCAGCCGGAGAGCGACGCCGAACTCGAACAGGTCGACCGCAGCCTCACCCCTTGGGGCCAGGCCATCCGCCGCCACTTCCTGGGCCTGGCCCGCTGGGGCCGGCTACCCGCCTACCGCTGGTGGCGGGAGCGAGTCTGGCTGGCAATGCGCCCGCGCGAGCGGCGCCTGACCAGGCTGATCGTCTGGGCGACGGCCATCGAGTTCATCCTCTTCATCGCGGCCGTCTGGATCTTTCTCTAGCTCAAACGCTGACCCGCGGCTTGCGGTGCTCCTCTTCCAGGTAGGCGAGGCGGTCGGCGTAGGGGATCTCGCCTTCGAAGCCGCCCAGCTGCACGTTGCGCAGCCATTCGGCGGCGTAGTAGTCGAGCACGCGCTGGATCTGCTTCTTCTCCACGCTGCCGCCGCCGAGCAGGTGCTTGAAGCGCGCCTGCAGCTTGAGAAAGGAGTCGCCCGGATTGCGCGGCGTCGGGTACATCTCCAGATACGGCACGCCGTGCTCGAAGGTGACGGGCGCGAAGAGGCCGCCCTCCTCCGACAGATACGCCAGGTCGTAGGTGAGGCTGTCGGCGGTGAACTTCCAGCCGGTGGTGCACGGCTGCAGGAAGTGCAGGAAGGCGCCGTCGATGCCGTCCTCCAGGGCGCGGGCGACGACGCGGGTGATGTGCTCCTGGCGGTGCAGGTTCATGCGCGCCGAGATGCTGGCGCCGTGGCCGGCCATGATCTCGACGATGGGCTTCTTGCGCAGCTCGTTGCCCATCGGCTTTTCCTGGCCCTGCGGGTTGGTGGTGGTGTGGCCGCCCGGCGCGGAAGCCGCCGAGTACTGGTTGCCGGTGTTCTGGTAGCCCTCGTTGTCGTAGCAGACGTAGAGCGCGCGCTGGTCGAGCTCGACATCGTATTTGTCCTGCGCCAGCTTCTGCAGGCGCGAGAACAGGCCCGAGAGGTTGCCGAAGCCGATGTCGAAGGTGGCGCCGTCGCCGCCCCAGCCCAGGTGCAGGGTGCGCTTCATCTGCGCGCGCAGGGCCGCGCCCTCGTCACCGTTCAGCTTGTGGGCGTACTTCAGGCGCGCCTTCTTTGCCGCCAGGCCGCCGAGCAGTTCGGAGGGCGCGCCGCCGAAGACGCCGTGCAGCGAGGGGTTCTTCTTGCCGGTGTAGGGCCAGATGCCGGAGTAGACCTCGAAGCAGCCGGTCGCTTCATAGGTGATGATCTCCTCGAAGCCGGTGGCCGTTGCGGTCTTGGTGACCAGGCCGTAGAGCGAATTCACCGGGCAGCCGAGGCAGTTGCGGATGCCCGGCTCGAGGCCGCTGCCCATGGCGGCGAGCGGGTCGAGGTTGATGCGGGTCCACGGACGCCGCAACGGGTAGCGCGCCGGAACGCCTGAGCCGGCCAGCGCCACCACGCGGGCCAGGTCGTGCTCGCCCGGGGCGATGACGGCCTTCGGCAGCCCCTTGATCTCGGGCACGATCTTGTCGCGGATCAGTGCCAGCACGCGCCCCGGCGAACTGTCGGCGCGCTGTTGGCGGCCCATCAGCAGCACCGCGCGGCGGAAGTCCTCCAGCGTCAGCTTGTCCAGGCTGCGCGCCACGCCGTGGGCGTCGGGCAGGGTGAAAGTCACCTTGTCGGCAAGCGCACGCAGCTTGCCGAGCGCTTCGGCGAGCGAGAAGTTGCGCAGCACCAGGCCCTGGCTGCCCAGGATGCTGGCCGGCGTCTCGCCGCGCAGGCGGGCGGCGGCCACTGCCGAGAGATTCACCAGCGGCTCGGGATTCTCCAGGGCGCGGATCAGGCGCAGGGTGTCGCGGGCGCAAGCGACCACGTCGGCCAGCGGCTGCTTCTCCAGCACGGCCAGGCAATACAGGTCGAACAGCAGTTCCTCGTCGGTGAGGGCGTCGAGGCGCTGCTCGGCGCGGCCGCCCTGGCGGCCGGTGTCGACGCTGACCGAATAGCCCGCAGCGGCCTCGCGCAGTTCGGCCAGCACCGGCTGCTGCGCCTGCTGCGCCGCGGCGTCGAGTTCGCCCGCCGCCTTCATGCCGGCGGAGACCGCCAGCCAGTTGAGCTCGGGGCGCAGCGCGACGAGGGCGCGGCCGAGCGCCGTCTCCTGCCAGCGCGTCGGGTCGTCGCCGCGCACCGCGACCGGGTGCGACAGCGTCTCGCGCTCGGCGGCAGGAAACTTGAAGGCGGCCAGCAGGCCGGACAAAGTCAGTCCCGGCGAGACGGCGAGGCGCGCCGCCTCGCGGGCGATCAGCGCATCGAGGAAGGCGAGGAAGTCGGCCGCGGCGGTGCCGTAGTCGGCGCCGGTCTCTTCCGCCAGCGCGGCCAGCGCGGCGGCGTCCAGCTCGGACAGGGCGCGGTTGAAGTTGCCCTGGCGGAACACCTCGATGACGCAGCCCTGCGCCGCCAGCGCGGCGGCGCGGCGGGCGAGCTCGGCCGGATCGACGGCGCCGTCGCCCGGCGCCAGCTCGGCGAAGCCGCTCAGGTGGTTGTGGTAGAGGGCGCTGGCGTTGATCGCCGTGTCGCGCACGCCGAGGCGCTGCAACAGGCGGGCGGCTTTCTGCAGGTTGCCGAGCAGGTACTCGAGCGCGATATGGGTGTCGCGCGCCAGCGGCAGCAGGCTCTGCTCGGCGCCGCCTTCGTCGGCGAGGCCGTCGATGCGCAGGCCGCGGCGGGCCAGCGCGCGCAGGGCGGCCCAGGCGTCCTCGGCCCTCGAGGTCGAGGCCGGCAGGCGCGCCAGCTCGTCGGTCAGCTCGTCGAGCAGGAAGTCGCGCCGCTTCACCTCGGCGCCGAGGGCGTGCATCAGCTCGGCGACGCCGGCGGCGGTGAGCCACTGCTCGCGCGGAATCAGGCCGGCGATCTCCTCGGCGGACGCTGCGGCGACCTCGATCGCCAGCGGGCTGGCGCCGATCAGGAGCTCGACGCCGGCGGGCAGCGCCTGCGCCTGCTCGACGATGCGCGCGGCGATGGCCCGGCCGGCCTTGGCATCTGACGCGCCGGCGTGGAAGAACTCGGCTGCGGCGGATTTTTTCGCTTTCTTCATCTGCATGATTCGTTCCT
>JAEUNH010000220.1 GCA_016791205.1 Rhodocyclaceae bacterium
CACGCAGGTGATCAGCATGATGCAGGCCAGGATCAGCGCGGTGGCCGATCCCAGCAGCATCTCGAAGGGTTTTTCCCAGCGGCCCAGGATCGGGCCGCCGGGGTTGGTCGACAAACCGGACACCTTTTACTTCTTCTGCAGCTTCTGGATCTCGGCGCGGAACTCGGCCATCACTGCAGCGCCATCGACGCCCTTGGCCTTGGCCTCGTTATACCAGGCCTTCTCCAGCGGATCGGTCTTGGCCTTGATCTCGGCCACGAATTCCGGGCTGGCGTTGCGGATGATGATCTTCTCGCCCTGCATCGCCTTCAGGCCGGCCTCGTCCTCGCGGTCCCAGACCTTGCCGGCCATGCGCGCATAGTGCTCGCCGGAGACCTTCAGGATGGCGTCCTGGTCGGCCTTGGACAGGCTCTTGAACTTGGCCTCGTTCATGCCCAGCCAGAAGCTGACGTTGTAGAGGCCGCCGGGGATCACGGTCATGTGGTTGACCAGGGGCACCAGCTTGAAGGCCGGCACGGAATCCTTCGGGAAGAGGATGCCGTCGGCGATGCCGCTCTTCATGATCTCGAAGGTCTCGGAAGCCGGCTTGAGCAGCGGCACGGCGCCGATTGCCTTGGTGATGTCCACCACCAGGCCGCCGCCGACACGGATCTTCTGGTTGGCGATGTCGGACAGCGAGGCGACCTTCTGCTTGGTCATGTAGATCTGGCCGGGGCCGTGGGTCATCAGGCCGAGCATGACGATGCCCTTGTGCTCGTCGAACTTGGCCATGTGCTTCATGTAGGTGCGATAGTAGGCCACCGAAATGGCTTCCGCGCTGTCGCCGAGGAAGGGGAACTCGGCCATCTTGGTCATCGGGAAACGGCCCGGCGTGTAGCCGTGCACCGATATCGACACGTCGGCCTGGCCGTCGCGGATGGCGTCGAAGGTGCCGGGGGGGCTGGCCACGGCCTTGGGCAGCAGGCGGAACTTGACGCGGCCCTGGGTGGCGGTCTCGACTTCCTTGGCCCAGCCCATCAGCATGTCCTTGGTGATGATGTGGCTGGGGGGCAACCAGGACGAGATGGTCAGGGTGGTCTGGGCCTGGGCGGGCGCCCAGGCGACGATGCCGGCGAGCAGCCCGGCGGCGAGTGCAGCGATTTTTCTCATGTCATCCTCCTTTTTGTACGGCAGTTGAATGCTTCAGGTATTGCCTAAATGTTACGTACTGGCTGTCTCCACCTACTTTATTTGTATCATATTAAACCATGCTTCGCCTGCGGCCATCAAGCGGTCTTGCGGAAATCCGGCTTGCGTCCCTCCTGGAAGGCCGTGATGCCTTCGCGGGCGGCCGCGGTGCAGGCTGAAGCGCCGAAGGCACGGTAGCCGATTTCCAGGGCTTCGCCAAGGGTTTTTGCATCGCCGGCATCGCGCACGGCGCCTTCCAGGATGCCCATGATCTCCTTGGAGAGCGGCTGGCCTGAGGCGGCAGCCGGCGCGATGCTCTCCAGGGGCGCCATCGCGATGGCGCCTGCGGCGATCGGCGACGGCCGGCCCGCCAGGGCCCGCACGCGCGCCACGGCGGCAGCGATCAGGCCCGGCAGATCGTCGGCGAGGGCGTCTACCACGCCGAGTTTGTGGGCCTCGACGGCCTTGAGCTTCTCGGCGCGACGCAGCATGCCGTGGAAGGTCGCGGCGGCTTGCGGCCAGCGGCGGTAGGGCACCACCATGGCGCCGATGCCCGGCACGATGCCGAGGGTGATCTCGGGCAGCTGCATCCAGGCCTCCTTCAGCGCAACGATGCCGTGGCAGCGCATCGCCAGCTCCAGCCCGCCGCCCAGCGCCATGCCGTTCAGCGCGGCGACCACCGGTTTCTTCATGGCATCCAGGTGCACCAGCAGGCGCGAGCAGTCGCGCGCGTACTGCGTTGCCGCGGCGGCGTCGCCAAGCATGGAGGGGAAGCGGCCGATGTCGGCGCCGGCGCAGAAGGCCCGCGCGCCATAGCCGGCGAGGACGAAGCCCTTCACGGCGGGATCGGCCTCGAATTTGCGGATGACAGCCAGCACCTCGTCGGTCAGCTCGTCGTGCAGGGCGTTCATCGCCTCGGGCCGGCGCAGGGTGATGACCTTGACCCCTTCCACGTCATCGACCAGCACGTGGCGCCAGAAGTCCTGGTAAGCGGCCAGCGGCTGCTTCGGCATCGGCATGCCGGGGCGCTCGGCCTTGAGGCGATCGAGAATGCGGCGGGTCTCTGCGTCCCCCAACTCGCGCATCAGTTCCAGCGGGCCCTTCCTGAAGCCCAGCGCGGTGCGGCAGCCGAGGTCGAGGTCGGCCGGCTCTCCAATCGAGCGGTCGAGGATGTCCACCGACTGCGAGAAGAGGATGCCGAGCAGGCGGTCGCGGATCGCTGCCGCCGTCTCCGGCGCGACATCGACCTTCTTGCCGGGCGGCACGGTGAGCCAGGTGTCGACCGAGCGGAAGATCGGCGCGGGGGTGTAGTGCGCGCCTTCCTCCTCGGCCTGCAGGGTGTTGGTCTCGGTGATGATCGGGTTGCCGCGGGCGAGGTTGAGCACGAAGAAGGGGCCGGCGTGCACGAACTCGGCGGCCACGCTGTCGATCTCGGCGGCGGTGGCGCACCCCAGGAGTACTTCCTCGGGCGGGGCAAGCCCCGCCCTCAGGGCGCGCTCGAGCAGCAGCGCCGCCTCGTTGCACCAGTTGTCGAAGATGCGGTCGAGCATGAAGCAGACGGCGTCGGCCGTGACCAGCGGCACCTTGCCGGTGAGGCAGAACAGCCAGCGCAGATACGCGACCACCGCCGGGTCGGTCTTCTCCCAGGCGATGACTTCCACCGCCGGGTTGCGCCAGGCCGGCGCGAAGAAGTGGGTGACGGTGGCGCGGCCCGGGTGCTTCAGCTCGGCGAAGATGCGCGCCGCCGGCAGCGAGCTGGTGTTGGAGGTGATCAAGGCGTCCGGTCGCACGACGCCCTCTACCTGGGCGAAGATGCGCCGCTTCAGCGCCATGTTTTCCGTCGCCGCCTCGATGACCCAGTCGCAGTCGGCGAGTTGGGCGTAATCCGTCGTGCCGCCGATGTTGGCGACGACGGCTGATGCCTGCGCCTCGCTCATCTTGCTCTTGGCGACGGCCTTTTTCGCGTAGTCCTGGCAGCGCAGCAGGGCCTTGTCGATGGCGGTTTGATTGACGTCGACCAGGGTCAGGCGGATCTGCGGCAGGGCGCTTTTCAGGTAGTAGCCGATGTCGGGGCCGATGGTGCCGGCGCCGATGATGGCGACGTGCTTCGGCAGGGGGCGGGCGGGCGTTTGCAGGAGGGGATTGGCGGTGGTCATGGAAGAAAGGCAGCGTAAGAGACCGTCGTCCCCGCGAAAGCGGGGACCCAGAGACGCTGGATTCCCGCTTTCGCGGGAATGACGAGATTAATTTTGCGTTTGTCAGTCATCCTTGTGCTTTGGTACCGGTAGCAATGATGCGTTCTTGTTCGAGCCGGGTGATGTC
This sequence comes from Rhodocyclaceae bacterium, assembly GCA_016791205.1. GTDB lineage: Bacteria > Pseudomonadota > Gammaproteobacteria > Burkholderiales > Rhodocyclaceae > Desulfobacillus. The sequence goes on from JAEUNH010000220.1 coordinate 3,490, forward strand.
GCTATCGGTACAGCCGGCTTCCTTCAGCACGGTCACGGTGTGCTCGCCGTACTTCGGCGGGAAAGTCAGTTCCTGGGAGCCGGCGGGGAGGTCCACCGCCATCGGCTGCATGTGCACTTCCTTGCCGCCGGGCATGCGCGTCAAAGTCAGTCTGCTGGATACGGCGTCCAGCTTGCGCACGGCGGGGATGTCGTGGATCGGCGCGTGCGGGATGGTGGCCTGGCGGAAGTCCG
>JAEUNH010000279.1 GCA_016791205.1 Rhodocyclaceae bacterium
TCCCTCGAAGAGCTCGAAAGCGTGGCCTCGTTCGGCTTCCGCGGCGAGGCGCTGGCCTCCATCGCCGCCGTGGCGCGGCTGACTCTGGTCAGCCGCCTGCGCGAGGCGCCGCACGCCTGGCGCCTCGGCCCGGAGCAGCAGGTCGCGCCGGCCGCGCTGGGCGGCGGCACCGTGATCGAGGTCGACGACCTCTACTTCAACACGCCGGCGCGGCGCAAGTTCCTCAAGAGCGAGCACACCGAGTTCGCCCACTGCGAGGAAGCGGTGCGGCGCATCGCGCTGGCCCATCCCCAGGTGGCCTTCCAGCTGCAGCGCAACGGCCGCACGGCGCTGCATCTGGCCGCGGGCGACGCGGCGCGGCGCGTCGCCGACGTGCTGGGCGAGGAGTTCGCCGCCCAGTCGCGCGCTGTCAACGCTGCGGCGGGCGGCCTGCATCTGGCCGGCTACGCCGCCCTGCCGGCCTACTCGCGGGCCCGTGCCGATGCCCAGTACTTTTACGTGAACGGCCGCTTCGTCCGCGACAGGCTGCTCGCCCATGCGGTGCGCGAGGCCTACGCCGACATCCTGCACGGCCAGCGCCATGCGGCCTACGCGCTGTTCCTCGAGATCGACCCGCGCGGCGTCGATGTCAATGTGCATCCGGCCAAGACCGAGGTGCGCTTCCGCGACGGCCGCGCGGTGCACCAGTTCGTCTTTCACGCCGTGCAGCGGGCGCTGGCGGCGCCGCTGGCCCACGCCGCGGCCGCGACCGCGCCAGCCGCCGTGCCGGGGAGACCGACTTTTTCCCCGGTCGCGCCGGAACAGCAGGCGCTCGCCGTCGCCCAGCCGGTGGCCGCCTACTACGACTTCGTGCGCCGGGCCGCCGTACAGCCGATGCCGGTCGCGGAAGAAGGCGCGCCGCCGCTCGGCTACGCCCTCGCCCAGCTGCACGGCGTGTACATCCTGGCGCAGAACGCCGCCGGCCTGGTGCTGGTCGACATGCACGCCGCCCACGAGCGCATCCTCTACGAGAAGCTGAAGACGGCGCTGGACGCGCGCCCGGCCGTGCAGCCCCTGCTGGTGCCGGTGGTGCTCTCGGCCAGCGGCGAGGAGGCGGCCGCCGCCGAGACGCACGCCGAAACCCTCGCCGCCCTCGGCTTCGAGCTCGCCCCAGCCGGCCCGCGCGAACTCGTCGTGCGTGCCGTGCCGGCGCTGCTCGCCGGCGGCCGCATCCCCGACCTCGTCTGCGCCCTGCTCGCCGACCTGGAGAAGTTCGGCGCCAGCCGCGTCGCCGCCGAGAGCCGCAACGAGCTGCTCGCCACGATGGCCTGCCACGGCGCGGTGCGCGCCAATCGCGCCCTCTCCCTGCCCGAGATGAACGCCCTGCTGCGGCAGATGGAGGCGACCGAGCGCGCCGACCAGTGCAACCACGGCCGGCCGACGTGGACGCAACTCTCCATGGAAGAGCTCGACCGGCTGTTCCTCCGTGGCCGCTAATACCCCTCCGCGCCCTTCCGGCGCGGCTGATCAGTCGCCCCCGCCCTTGGGGCGGGGGACGGGGGGCGGGGGGCGTTACGGCGCCCATGAGGAAGAGGGCAGGCGTCCGCCTGCCCTCTTCCTCATGGGACCGACGGCGAGCGGCAAGACCGCCGTGGCGCAGGAACTGACTTTGCGTTTTCCGCTGGAGATCGTCAGCGTCGATTCGGCCCAGGTGTTCATCGGCATGGACATCGGCACCGCCAAGCCGGACCGCGCCACGCTGAAGAAATTCCCGCACCACCTGATCGATCTGGTGACGCCGGAGGAGGCCTATTCCGCCGCGCGCTTCCGCGCCGACGCCCTGCGCGTCATGGCCGGGATCACGGCGCGCGGGAAGATACCGCTTCTCGCCGGCGGCACCATGCTCTACTTCAAGGCCCTGCGCGAGGGCCTCTCCGACCTGCCGCAGGCCGACGCCGGACTGCGCCGCGAGATCGATGCCGAAGCGGCGCGGCGCGGCTGGCCGGCGCTGCACGCCGAGCTGGCGCGGCTCGACCCCGAAGCGGCGGCGCGCCTCACGCCCACCGACGCGCAGCGCATCCAGCGCGCGCTGGAAGTGGTGCGCCTCACCGGCGCGCCGCTGGCGGCGAGCCTGGCACGCAGGGAAGCCGCCCCCCTGCCCTATCGTCCCATTCAGCTCGCCCTGCTGCCCTCCGACCGCGCCGTGCTGCACCAGCGCATCGCCCAACGCTTCGACGCCATGCTGGACGCCGGCCTCATCGACGAGGTGACCGCCTTGCGCCGAAAATATCGCCTGCACCCCGGTCTGCCTTCCATGCGCTGCGTCGGCTACCGCCAGGTGTGGGATTGCCTGGAAGGAACCCTCGACCGCGCCGCCCTGCGCGAGAAGGGCATTGCCGCCACGCGCCAGCTGGCCAAGCGGCAGCTGACCTGGCTGCGCAGCTGGCCGGAGACCCTCGCTTTCGATTGTCTGGCGCCTGACCTGGCCGAGCAGGTAAGGCGCGCCACGGCCGAAGCACTCGCTTAAGTTCCCCTCAGGCCTGCCGTTATTTCCTCCGATAGGGGAAAACGTCATGAGTACCGCCAGCCACACCGTCGATGAACCGGCCGAGGAAGCGGCGCCGAAGCCGGGCCTCGGCCTGCGCCTGAAGCGCCTGCTCGTCGCGCCCCTGCTGCTCCTGCGCCGGCTGCGCAAGCCGGCCCCGGCCGAAGCGGCGGAGGAGGACGCCCCGCCCGCCCGCGGGCGTGAGCGGCGCCGCGAGGAGGAAGCGGAGGAAGCCGATGCGGCGCCCGCCGGACCGCCGCTGTGGCGCCGCGCCCTGCCCTATTTGCTGGCGGCGCTGGCCGGCGCGGCCAGCGCCGGCGGCGCGACGGCCTGGCTGTCCGCCCAGGTGGTCTCGCGCCAGTCGGCCGAACTGGAGGCGCAGGAGGAGGAAATCGCCCGCCTCAAGGGCGTGCTGGCCGGCTACGACAAGATGATGCTGAAGAGCTCGAAGAAGCTGGAAACGGAACAAGGGCGGCGGGCCGAGGCGGAAAACAGGTTGTCGCAAGCCCAGACCGACCTGCTGCGCCAGCCGCCGCCGCGCGAGAACACGGGCGCCGCCTCGCCCGGTGGCGCCGGCGGCAAGGCCGCCGACTGCACGCTGAAGCCGGGCAGCGTCGGCAGCACCCTGAAGTCCTGCCTCGAAGAATTCAACA